>NZ_JANJES010000005.1:0-172883 GCF_044878465.1 Rothia sp. BD8
CCAGTCGTGCCCACGGCCGGAAACAATGGGCCGATCACAGCCCAATCATCATCAGAGATCTCCACACGCGCCACGAACACAAGGATCACCCACGTGCCCACGAGCACCCTTTAGCAACACGGCCTAGGCGCGGGCGCCCCGGTCAGCCCCAGGTCTGGCGCTCGATGCCGCCCAGCAGCAGCTCCAGGCCGGCGATGTACTCGGTGCGGTCATCATGGCGGTGGAACTCCCCGAGCACGGAGTGCACGAAGGGGAACTGCTCGGTGCTGGTGTGCCCCCAGCGCTCCAGCTGCTCGCGGAACATCTGCTCGACGTCGGCGTCCTCCTCCTCGCTCTGGCGCTGGGAGATCTCCGCGCCCATGCCGGAGGCGTAGTTGGTCACCGCCAGGGAGGCGTGGAACTGCTGGGCGGTGCTCAGCTCCATGCGCTGCAGGATCCGGCCCGTGCGCTCCCAGGTGCGCAGCGCGTGCTCCTCGTCGGGGCCGGCGTGGATCAGCTGCTCGGCCAGCCAGCGGTGCTCCAGCATCTGGGTGAACAGGCACAGGGAGAGTCGGCGCAGGTCCCCCAGGGCCTCGGCCGTGCCCGGGCTGGTGCGGGGGTCCGGGGCGGGAGCGGGGAAGCCCTCGAAGGAGGCCGGGGCGCTGCGGCCTGCTGCGGCCAGCCGCTCGTCCTCGGCCAGGGCCCGACCCAGCACCTCGTCGGCCACCATCGCCATCAGCTCGTCCTTGCCGGAGGCGTACCAGTAGAGGCTGGCCACCCCGCTGTCCAGGCTCGCGGCCAGGGCCCGCAGGGTCAGCTTCTCCGCGCCCTCGCGGTCCAGGAAGCCGATCGCGGCGTCCACGATGGCCTCCACGGAGAGGGTGGCGCGGCGTCGGGCGGGGCGGCGGGAGGCGCGGGGGTCGGGGCTCATGCCACCGAGGCTACGCACGGGCTTGCAGGGAATCAAACATCGTTCTATTCTCGAACGCGGTTCGATAAATCGAACGTCGTTCCAGAATCGAGCCGCGTTCGATCCTCCCGAAAGGCTCTTCCCATGACCACCGATACCCTCGAGACCCCCGCGGTCTCCGACGGCGCCCCGCGCGCCGCCGTCGCACCCCACCCCGGCGCACGCCACCGCGCCCGCCGCACCACCTCCCCCCAGTCCCTGCGCGCGGCCTGGCCCGCCCTGCTGGGGCTGTGCCTGGCCATGCTCGTGGAGATGGTGGACAACTCCATCCTCAACATCGCCCTGCCCACCGTCGGGCGCGAGCTGCACGCCAGCCCCACGGACCTGCAGTGGATCGTCGGGGCCTACTCCCTGACCTTCGGCGGCCTGCTCATGGTCGGCGGCACCATCGGGGATAAGATCGGGCGCCGCCGCACCCTGCTCACCGGCCTGGCCCTGTTCGGCCTGGCCGGGCTGGGCGTGCTGCTGGTGCGGACCCCCGAGCAGCTGATCGCCGTGCGCGCCCTGTCCGGGGCCTTCGCCGCGCTCATGGCGCCGATCACCATGTCCCTGATCTTCCGCCTGTTCGACGACGATCTCCTGCGCGGCAAGGCCATCGGCCCGATCATGATGGTCTCCATGATCGGCTTCGCCGTGGGCCCCACCCTGGCCGGTCTGGCCGTGGAGCACCTGCCCTGGCAGGCCCTGCTGGTCCTCAACGCCCCGGCCGCCCTGCTCGCCTGGATCGGCGTGCGCTTCGGGGTCTCCGCCGACCGCGCCGAGGACCTGCGCCGCGGCGGGGTGGACGTCCCCGGCGGCCTGCTCTCCGTCGGAGCGCTGGGACTGACCCTCTACACCTTCACCGCCGACACCGAATGGGGCTGGTCCGATGCCTGCACGCTGCTGATCCTCGTCGGCGGTCTGGCCTGCCTGCTGGGCTTTCTCCGGCGGGAGCGCACCGCCGCGGACCCGATGCTGGATCTGAGGCTGCTGGGTCTGCGCACCGTGCGCGGCTCCGCGATCCTGCAGACCTCCGTGATGATCGCGATGGTCGGCGTCATGTTCGTCTCGACCCAGCTGTACCAGTATGCCTGGGGCTGGTCCGCGTTCCGGGCCGGGTTGGCCAACCTGCCCTTCGTGGTCGGCATGCTGTTCGTGGGCCCCGCGGTGGACGGGCTGGTCGCCCGGATCGGACACCGCCGCACCAGCCTCATCGGGCTGGTGTGCGTGTTGGCGGCCCTGGTGATCTGGATCGAGGCGCTGACCCGCGGCTACCTGTGGTGCGCCGTCGGCATGCTGATCATGACCGCCGGGATGCGCATCATCATGACCACGGGCGCGGTGGCCCTGGTGGGGGCCCTGCCGGAGTCCCACACCTCCATCGGCTCCGCCCTGAACGACACGGCCCAGGAGCTGGGCAACGCCGTGGGCGTGGCGATCGTCGGCACCGTCATGGCCGCGGTGGTGGGCAGCAGCCTCCCGCAGGGCGCCTGGGACGCGGCGATGGTGGACGGCTTCGTGCACTCCCAGCAGATCTCCTTCGCGATCCTCGCCGGGATCGTGCTGATCATGGGGTGCATCGGGGTGCGGACCCTCACGGACTCCACCCAGACCGAGGAGCACTGACCCGGCTGGCGCATCAGGCCGACGGCGGCGTCGTAGGGTGGGGTGCCATGGGCAGGAAGCGCGGCGCACGGCAGGAGCACACCCCGCAGACGACGTCGGCCGGGCCCGTGCCCGGGGAGCACCCCATCGACACCGGCACCGCCGAGCTCGTGCCGGATCGCTTCCACTCGGACGCCTGGCTGCTGCTGGTCAACGGCGTGCAGTCCAGCCACGTGATCCTCGGGCAGCCCCGGGAGCTGGCCTTCGAGTACATGCGGTGGATCGCGGCCTTCCTCGAGCTGTTCGTCCCCGCGCATCTGGACCCCGAGCGGCTGCGGGCGACCCACCTGGGCGGCGCGGGCTGCTCCCTGGCCCGTTGGACGGCCGCGACCTGGCCGCGCAGCCGCAGCACCGTCGTCGAGCTGGATGCCCGGCTCGCCGCGCTGGTGCGCGAGTGGTTCGACGTGCCCCGCGCTCCCACCGTGCGGATCCGGGTGGGGGAGGCCCGGCAGGTCACCGAGGGCTTCGCGCAGGCCAGCCGGGACGTGATCATCCGGGACGTGTTCGCCGGGGCCGTGACCCCGCGGCCGCTGACCACCGCGGAGTTCTTCACCCACGCTCACCGTTCCCTCGCCCCGGGCGGGCTGTACGTCGCCAACTGCGGGGATGACCGGCGGATGCTCGGGGTGCGGGAGGAGATCGCCGGCCTGGCCGAGGTGTTCGGGCACGTCGCGGTGATCGCGGATCCGCCGATGCTCAAGGGCCGCCGCTACGGAAACGTCATCCTGCTTGCCTCGGACGCCCCGCTGCCGGTCGAGGGCTCCGATGACGCCGCCCGCCTGGCCAGGCAGCTGCTCGGCGGGGCGGTGCCCGCCCAGTACCGGGACGAGGCGTGGACCCGCCGCTTCGCCCCCGGCGCGTCACCGCGCCGGGACTGAGTCCCCCGTCGGGCGCCCGGTAGTCTCAGGAAGACGCTTGATGAGAAGATCGACGCACCGGCGTCTCAATAAGCTCAGCCGCGCGTCGGACCGTTCCCCTCGTGGCGCAGGCCCTGGATGACTTCGCCCGTCGGGCGGGTCGCCGACCGTGAGTCCCCCTCCCCACGGGGTGGGAAAAGTGGCAGGCTGGGATCATGCTGGTTGCCTTCTCCCTGGTCCCCTCCGGCGGCGAGTCCCCGGACGCCTCCGTGCACGACGCTGTCGCGGCCGCCGTCACCGTGGTCCGCGACTCCGGTCTGCCGCACCGCACCGACGCCATGTTCACCACCATCGAAGGCGAATGGGATGAGTGCATGGACGTCGTCAAGCGCGCCGCCGAGGCCGTCGGCGAGTACGGCACGCGGGTCTCCCTCGTGCTCAAGGCGGACATCCGCCCCGGGTACACCGGGGAGCTCACCGGCAAGATCGAGCGGCTCGAGCGGGCCGTGCAGCGCCGCGCCCTGGAGAGCGGGCAGGGCGGGAAGGACGCCGGGACGGGCGCCGCGTGAGCGGGTGGTTCGTCGGCGACGGCGAATTCCGCATCGCCCCGGTGGATGCCGTCCCCGGCTCCGCGGATCCGCAGACCTTCACCCGCCTGCATCTACAGTGCCTTGAGACCGCCTACGCGCGGATCATCGACGAGGACTTCGGGCGGCGCATCCGCGCCGAGGCGGAGAGCGTCGCCGCCGAGGATCGGGAGAATCTCGCCGCGCCCGCAACCCGCGCGGTGATCGCCTGGGCCAATCCCGGCTTCGGGCAGAGCAACGAGTTCGGCTGCTGCTCGATCGGGGCGGACCCGGACCTGTGGTTCCGCCCCGTCGGGTTGGCGCTGAGCACGGACGGGCCTCAGTCGTGGGAGGCGAAGGCGGGCGCTGAGCCCCTGCCCGGCGTCGCTGGGAAGCCGCCGCGCACCCTGGTGACCCTGTACGTGCTGCCCGAGGCGCAGGGCCGCGGGCTCGGCGGGCACCTGCTGGACGCCGTCCTGGGCGCCGAGGAGCCGGCGTACCTGTGGATCATCAACGGCAACGACGGCGCCGAGCGCTTCTACGCCCGCCGCTGCTTCCGCTCCCTCGGGGAGGCCTACCCCGGGGGCGGGGCGTGGGAGCCGGCCACCACCGGGCGGATGGCGCGCGGGCTGACCCGCCCCGATGATCGGGCGCGATCCGGCCGGGACTGATCCGGCCCAGCTTTGTCCGGCCCGGCCCGGACCGGTCAGCGTCGGGCGGGCGCCTCGTCCAGGTAGTACCAGCGTCCGTCCTCACGCAGAAACCGGCTGTCCTCCTCCTGCACCCCGCGACGCCGATGCTCGCCCGGGATGCCGGGGACGGAGCGCCAGTGCGCGGCGAAGCGCACGCGGGCGGCGTCGTCGAAGGGACCTCCGGAGGTCTGCAGGATCTCCAGGCGCTGCCACCGGATCTGCGGGTCCAGCTCCAATGAGGCCGGCCGGGTGCTCGGGTACCAGGTGGCCAGCAGGTAGTCGGCCAGCCCCAGGGCGAAGGCCGTGAAGCGGGAGCGCATCAGCGCCTCCGCCGTGGGGGCGGGTGCGCCCCGGTGGTGCCGGGCGCAGCAGGCGCCGTAGGTCTCGCCGGTGCCGCAGGGGCAGCGGGCGTCGTCATCCAGGGTGGGCATGGGGTCCAGGATAGGCGGCGTCGGGGGGAAGTCCGAGGTGCGGCACAGGAGAACCCCAGGGTCGGTGCGTACGGTGGGAACCACCTCAAAGGTGCGAGTGATTGATGAGCCGAAGCCCCGGCCTGGTGTTCCAGGACCGGGGCTTCGGTGCGTTCGGCTCGTGCGGCCTCCAGCGGCTCGGCGATGGCGGCGCGTCCGCCATCGGCGCGGATGCGGTGAGGGTCAGTGCGTCCAGCCCTGGATCAGGCCCATCCCGAAGTAGGCCAGGAAGGCCAGGGACACCAGGTACATCAGCGGGTGGACCTCCCGGCCGCGGCCCTGCACCAGGCGGATGAAGGTGAAGGAGACGAAGCCCGCGCCGATGCCGTCGGCGATCGAGTAGGTGAACGGCATCATCGCGATGGTCAGGAAGGCCGGGATGCCCAGGCCCCAGTCGTCCCACTGCACGTGCACGGCCTGGCGGACCATGAGGAAGCCGACCACGACCAGCGCCGGGGCCACCGCCTCGAAGGGCACGATGTTCACCAGCGGGGAGAAGAACATGGCCGCCAGGAACAGCAGGCCGGTGACCACCGTGGCCAGGCCGGTGCGCGCGCCCTCGCCGATGCCGGTCGCGGACTCCACGAAGATCTGCGAGGACGAAGCGGAGGCGCCGCCGCCGGCCACCGAACCCAGGGCGTCCACGGCCAGCACCCGGTTCATCCCGTAGATGTTGCCCTGCCGGTCCACGGTCCCGGCCTCCGTGGCCAGGCCCACCGAGGTTCCCATCGCGTCGAAGAACACCGAGAGCAGGATCGCGAAGACCAGCAGGCTCGCGGCCATCGCCCCGAGGGAGGTGAAGCCGCCGAACAGATCCACCGCCCCGACCAGGGACAGATCCGGCAGGCTCAGCCACTGGCTGGGCAGGGACGGGGCGACCAGGGACCAGCCGGTGGCGGAGTCCGCGGAGGTCCCGGACGGGGCCACGGCCTCGAGGATCACCGCGAGCACGGTGGAGGCGATGACCCCGATGAGGATCGCCCCGCGCACCTTGCGGATCATCAGGGCGATGGTCAGGAACAGCCCGACCAGGAACACCAGGATCGGCCAGCCGATCAGCTGCCCGTCCACCCCGAAGGTCACCGGCACGGTGGTGCCCGCGGCGTCCGGGGTGCGGCGGATGAAGCCGGCGTTGACGAAGCCGATGAAGGAGATGAACAGGCCGATGCCGACGACGATCGCGACCTTCAGCGACTCCGGCACCGCGTTGAACACGGCGGTGCGGAAGCCGGTGAGCACCAGGACGAACATGATGACGCCGGCCCACACGACCATGCCCATCAGCTCCGGCCAGGTGAGGTTCGGCGTCGTCGCCATGGTCGCGGCGAGGAAGGCGTTGATGCCCAGGCCCGCGGACATCGCGAAGGGCTGCTTGGCGATCACGGCCATCAGGATGGTCATGATCCCGGAGACCAGCGATGTGGCGGCGGCGACCCTGGCCAGGCCGAGCTGGGAGCCGTTCGCGTCCGCGATCAGTCCGATGACCAGGGGGTTCAGGACCACGATGTAGCTCATCGCGAAGAACGTGGCCAGGCCGCCGCGGATCTCGGTGCCCACCGTGGAGCCGCGGGCGGTGATGTGGAAGAACCGATCCAGACCGCCGCGAGGCTGCGGCGTCGGGGTGTCGGCGGCGGGGGTGCGGCGCGGAGCCGCGGTGTCTTCAGTCATGGCGTGAAAATCCGTAGATACTCTCGTGGGTGCGGGGTCACCATGAGCGCCGGGATCGGTCGCGCCGCCGGGTCCGGGCGGGTGCGCCGGGGAGGGCGGCCCCGCCGTCGGGGGTGCATGGGCGCGGGATCCGGTGGTGCGGATCACCGCGCGAGCTCGAGTCTACCCCGCTTTTCCAGCCGACCCGGGAAACATCACGTCATCCCACATAAAGCCACACGAACCCACACTAGGGTGGGGTGACGGCGGGGATCCCCGCCGGCCGCGTGGAAAGGACGCCCGATGAGCGCTGCAACCCTGCTGAGGACCGTGACCGACCCCGTGCGACGCCGCCCCGCCGTCGCCGTGCTGGTCGGGGTGATCGCCGGGATCTTCTCCGGCATCGTGAAGTTCGGGTGGGAGGTGCCGTTCCCGCCGCGCTCACCCGAGCGGAACGCGACCAACCCGCCCCAGGCCCTGCTGGAGCTGCTGGGCATGTCCCCCGAGTCCACGCACCAGACCTACACCTACCTGGGCAACGACCTGCCGTGGGTCAGCTTCATCGTGCACTTCGCCTTCGCGATCTCCTTCGCCGTCCTGTACTGCGTGATCGCCGAGTACCGGCCCGGAATCACCCTGTGGCAGGGTGCGGTCTTCGGTCTGGCGGTGTGGGTGGCCTTCCACCTCGTGGTCATGCCGCTGATGGGCATCGTGCCCGCCCCGTGGGAGCAGCCCTTCGGCGAGCACTTCTCCGAGGCCCTGGGCCACGTGGTGTGGGCGTGGTCCATCGAGATCGTGCGCCGAGACCTGCGCAGCCGGATCACCGGCCAGCCGGACCCGTGGGTGCGGCAGCCAGGAGAGGCCGCGGGCTGATTCGCGCGAACCGTCGCTGGCGTGGGTTATGTATGGCTCATAGCCCACGTGGGTGACGGCTCGGAGTCTTGTGTCTGTCGTATGGCCGCGAACCGTCACTGGTGTGGCTTCTCAACGGCTTATAGTCCACGTGGGTGACGGCTCGGTGCTGGGGAGGGAGGGTCGGTGAGGCCAGCGGGCTCGGTGCACCGCAGCTGCCACCAGCGCGACCACCCGCGGCACCAGCTGACCGCGGTAGGGCGCGAGTGCGTCCAGGTCTGCGGCGACCACGCGCACCTCCACGGCGTCCACGCTGCGGGTCGCCCGCTCCCGGGCGACGTCGCGGTGGACCTGCCGCGGATCCGAATGGTGCATCCCCTCGTACTGGACGCTCGTGCGACTGTACTCATCCCACAGATCTGGCAGCACCTCGCGCCCGTCTGCCCCGATGAGACGGTGATCCGTGATCCACTCGCCCACCCGGTGATCCTCCAGGAGCAGACGCATCCGCGTCTCCTGGGGTGAATCCACGCCCACGCGCACCCGGCCCAGCGCCAGCCGGGCCCGCCGCACCCCGCGGACCCCCGGGTGCTCGTCGAGCATCCTCCGCAGCTGCTCCACGGTGCACAGCGGCGGCACACCGGCGCGGATGCCGTGACGGTGTGTGCACACCAGACCGTCACCCACCGCGACCAGCGCCACCGGGTTGAGCATCCGCGCGAGGTCCAGGAAGGTGCGCGCCGGCGTCGTCACCATGACCTCCCCGACCATCATCACGTCCCCCGGACGGTACGCCGCCTCGGTGCCGACGACGCCTGGGCGACGCAACCGCGGCCTGCCATCCGTGCGCGCCAGATGCAGGAGGGTGCTGCGCGACAACGTTCCAGGCAGGCGCATCCCATGGAGCTGTGCGGCGGTCACCCCGCAGATCACGGCGTGCCCCGCCTGCGCGGCGACGACGGCGGCGACCTGCGCCGGCGTCGGCTCCGCCCCGGGGACGCAGCGGATGCCGCGGCGCAGCTGCCGCAGGTCCCCCGCGTACGCCCGGAACCGGGAGAGCCCGTGCCGTTCCAGTGCGCTCGCGGTGATCGGTGTGTTCAGCAGCGGCGTCGGGAGGGGCTGGGGAACTCTCATGCCCCGGTTCTACCGGGCGGGGCATCCGGTGAACGCCTCCGGATCCGCACGACGACGGCGCCCCTGTGGATTCCCAGCGGCATCTCAGGTGTGGATCCCCCGCTGCCGGAGCCTCCCGCCGCGCTCAGCGCCCCAGCCCTCCCGCGAACCGTCACTGGTGTGGCGTATGGGAGCATCAGAGCCCACGTGAGTGACGGTTCGGTACCGCACGCCGTCGTCATTCGGGCGGCTATGCTGACCTGGGCGGACCCGCCGCCGAGCACCCCAGGAGGCCGAGCACCCGATGAGCACCGACAGCACTCCCTCCGGCCCAGGCGCCTCCGCCGCCCCGGACCTCCCGCCGCTGGGCAGCGGAGCCCATCAGCACCGGCTGACCATGATCGCCCTGGTCGCCACACTGGGCGGCCTGCTGTTCGGCTACGACACCGGCGTCATCAACGGAGCCCTGCTGCCCATGTCCGCCGAGCTCGGGCTCACCGAGGTCACCGAGGGCGTGGTGACCTCCTCCCTGCTGTTCGCCGCGGCCATCGGCGCCCTGACCATCGGATACGTCTCCGATGCGTGGGGTCGACGCCGGACCATCCTCCTGCTCGCCGTGATGTTCTTCCTCGGCGCCATGCTGTGCGTGTTCACCCCAGGGCTGGGCCTGCTGATCGCCGGGCGGATCGTCCTGGGCCTGGCCGTCGGCGGAGCCTCCACCGTGGTGCCGGTGTTCCTCGCCGAGCTCGCCCCCTACGAGATCCGCGGCTCCCTGTCCGGGCGCAACGAGATGATGGTGGTCCTCGGGCAGCTGGCCGCGATCGTCATCAACGCGATCCTCGGGAACACGCTGGGGCACCTCGAGGGGGTCTGGCGGATCATGCTGGCCGTGGCCGCCCTGCCCGCCCTCGCCCTGTTCTTCGGGATGCTGCGGATGCCGGAATCCCCCCGCTGGCTGATGGCCCGCGGCCGCACCGATGAAGCCCTCGAGGTGCTCAAGACCGTCCGCTCCGAGGAGCGCGCCCAGGCCGAGGTCGACGACATCCAGCGCCTCGTGCACGAGGACCGGCAGGAGCGCGGGGAGGGCCTGCGCGGGGTCCTGACCAACCGGTGGCTGCTGCGCCTGCTGCTGACCGGCATCGCCGTGGCCGTGTTCCAGCAGCTGACCGGCATCAACGTGATCATGTACTACGGCCAGGTGGTGCTCACCGAATCCGGCTTCGGGCAGAACGCCGCGCTGGTCGCCAACATCGCCCCCAGCGTGATCGGGGTGATCGGCGCGATCATCGCCCTGTGGATGATGGAGCGGGTCGACCGGCGCACCACCTTCATCACCGGCTACACCCTGGTCACGGTGTTCCACGTGCTCATCGGCGCCGCGACCCTCGCCGTGCCCCAGGACAGCCCGGCCCGCCCCTACATCATGCTGGTGCTGATCGTCGGGTTCGTCGGGTCCATGCAGACCTTCCTCAACGTGGCCACATGGGTGATCCTCTCCGAGATGTTCCCGCTGCACATGCGCGCCGTCGGCATGGGCGTGTCCGTGCTGTGCATGTGGGTGGCCAACGGCCTGCTCAGCCTGTTCTTCCCGGTGCTCATCGCCCACCTGGGCATGACGGCGTGCTTCTTCGGCTTCGCCGTGCTCAACGCCCTCGCGGTCCTGGTGATGTGGCGCTTCCTCCCGGAGACCCGCGGGCGCACCCTCGAGCAGGTGGAGGAGGACGTCGCCACGGGAGCGATCTTCGTCGTCCCGGGGCGCGAGGAGGACTGAGAGCGGCGGCACGGCCGTCCGTCGGTCCCGGTGGCCTCACCCGGCCCTGGAGCGGGTGAGGCTGCCGGGGGACCCCTCAGGGCGCTTACCCCGCGAGGATCGCGATCGCCTCGTACGGGGCCAGCTCCAGCTCGGAGGCCCCCTCAGCGAGGGCGGCCAGCCGCGCGTCGTCGTCGTGGACGTTGCCGATCAGCACCCGACCGGTGCGGAACTCCTCCGGCACGGCGACGGCGGTGCTCTCGCCGTAGAAGTTCGTGAGCACGAGCAGGGCTTCCCCGGATTCCGACGCGGGCCCTTCCGGCGAACCGCTCTCCAACCGCCGGATGTAGGCGAACACGCTCGGGTGCTCCAGGGCCCACGCTTCGTAGGTCCCGTGCGCGATCAGCGGGCTCTCGTGGCGCAGCCGGATCAGCTCCCGGTAGTACGGCAGAATCCTCCCGGACTCCTCTTCCGCGGCCACGGAGATCGCCTCCTGATTGGTCGGACGCAGCCAGGGCACGGTCGAGGAGAACCCGGCGTGCTCGCTCGCATCCCACTGCATGGGGGTGCGGGCGTTGTCCCGAGCCTTGGAATGCACGACGTCGAAGGCGTCGGCTTCGCTGAGCCCCTGGGCGCGCAGGGTCGCGTAGGCGTTGCGCGCCTCCACGTCCGTGTACTCCTCGACCGAGGTGTAGACCGGGTCCGTCATCCCGATCTCCTCGCCCATGTACACGAACGGGGTTCCGCGCAGCAGATGGATCACGGTGGCGAGCATGGTCGCGGAGCGCTCGCGCCACACGGTCGCGTTGCCGAAGCGGTCCAGGGCCCGCGGCTGGTCGTGATTGGTCCAGAACAGGGCATTCCACCCGTTCCCGGCCTGCATCCCCGCGGCCCACTCGTGCAGGGTGGCCTTCAGCCGGGAGAAGTCGAAGGGCATCAGCGTCCACTTGCGTCCATCCCGGTAGTCCACCTTGAGGTGGTGGAAGCTGAAGACCATGTCCAGCTCCTCGTTGTCCGGGTCCGAGTAGCCCACGCAGCGCTCCACCGTGGTCGAGGACATCTCCCCGACGGTGACCGAATCCCGATCCCGACCGAAGCTCGCGCGATTCAGCTCGCGTAGGTAAGCGTCGACGTCGGCGCCGTCGGTGTACATGTGCCGCCCGTCCGAGCCGTCACCCGCCGAGCGCAGCTGCGCGTCCTTGCCGATGAGATTCACGACGTCGAAGCGGAACCCGCGCACGCCCTTGGCGCGCCAGAAGTTCACGATCTCCGCCATCTCCGTCCGGACCTGCGGGTTGCGCCAGTTCAGATCCGCCTGGGTCTCATCGAACAGGTGCAGGTAATACTCCCCCGTGTCCCCGAAAGGCGCCCACGCCGGCCCGCCGAACTTGGACTCCCAGTCGGTGGGCAGGGAGCCATCCGCCTGGGGCGGGCGGATGATGTAGTAATCGCGGTACCTCCGCTCACCGGCGAGGGCGCACTGGAACCATTCGTGGGTGGTGGAGGTGTGGTTGAAGACCATGTCGAACATGACGCCGATGCCGTGCTCGCCCAGCCGGGCGATCAGCTCCTCGACGTCGTCCATGGTGCCCATCGCGGGGTCCACGGCGCGGTAGTCGGCGACGTCGTAGCCGTTGTCCCGCTGCGGGGAGGGAAAGAACGGATTGAACCACACCATGTCGACCCCGAGGGAGGCGATATACGGGATCTTCTCGATGACCCCGCGCAGATCCCCGACCCCGTCCCCGTCCGAGTCCCGGAAGGACTTGGGATAGATCTGGTAGATGACCTTCTCACGGAAGCTCACCGGGTTCTCCTCTCCTCGGGGCGACGGCGGGCGAAGTCGCGGAACCGGAAGCGGTCCGCGCGGTGGCGGGAGACCGTGAACTGGATGTCCGCGGTGTCCTCCAAGCTGGTGATGCTGGTGGTGGTCACCACGACGTCGGAGGCATCCAACCCGAGCAGGCGGCAGTCCTCGTCGTCGGCGGGGACCACCCGGATCTCCTTGACGGAGTACCCCAGGGACAGCCCGAGGGTGCCCTCCAGGTGGTCGTACAGGGAGTCCTGGGCGACCTGCTCGGTGATGCCGGGGGCCAGCGCGGTCACCAGATAGTCGTGGTCGATGATCACCGGCTCCCCGTCGATCACGCGCAGTCGAGCCACGTGGGTCACGGGCACCGGTTCCAGGCGCGCTCCTCCGTCGCGCAGACCGGCGAACGCGGCCACCGGCAGCATCGTCTGCTCGACGGCGAGCACGCGGTTATCCAGATCCAGGCCCTCGGCGAGGGAGAACTCCTGGTATCCGAGCAGTCGTGTCACCGGGAAGACGTAGTGGGAGCGCTCGAGGACCTTGGAGCCGCGCCCGGTGATCTTCTGGATCCAGCCATCCTCGGTGAGCTCCTGCAGGGCCCGGCGCACGGTCTCGCGGGAGGCCCCGTAGGAGGTGGCCAGCTGGTGCTCGCTGGGGAGGAACCCGCCGACGGGGTAGGTGCCGTCCTCGATGCGGGCGCGCAGATCCCGATCGATGGCAGCCGCCTTGCCGGTCATGTGGTTCCCCCTGGTCGTGCCTACCTGTCTAGACACCACTGTGCTCCCCGCCGCCCACCTGTCCAGACAGGTGGGCAGCGGGGAATGTCGCGGCCCGGGGCAGCGCGTCCAGGGCTCAGGCGGCCGCGGTCGTTCGATCCGGCAGCAGCTCGAAGCGCTCCGGGTGGAAGGTGCCGTTGGCCTCCCGGAAGGCGTACCCGAAATCCGGCCAGATCAGCGTCAGCCGACCGGTGCGCGGATCCAGGTACCAGGAATCGCATCCGCCGTCGGTCCACACGGAGCCGCGCGCCTTCCGGTCGATCTGCGCCACGTACTCCTCCTCCTGCTCCGGGATCGGGGTGAGCACGGCATCGTCGTGCTGCCCGGCGTAGTCCATCGCCCCCAGGATGTACTCCACCTGGGACTCGATGATGTAGACGATCGAATTATGCCCCAGCGAGGTGTTGGGTCCGTTGATCGAGAACAGGTTGGGGTACCCGGCCACCGCCGTGGAATCCAGGGCCCGCATCCCGCGTGACCAGTGCTCGGCCAGGTTCACCCCGCCCACGCCGTGCACCAGTCGCGCGAACGGAGGCTGGGCGGCCTCGAACCCGGTCGCGAAGATCAGCACATCCAGGTCGTAGCGGGCACCCGAGGCGGCCACCGCCGTCGAGCCCTGCACCGAGGCCAGCGCGGAAGCCTCCACCGTGGTGTTCTCCGCGGCCATGGCGGGATAGTACGTGTTGGACAGCAGCAGACGCTTGCATCCGGGTTCGTAGTGCGGCGTCAGCTTCTCCCGCAGCGCCTCGTCCTGCACCTGTGCGGCCAGGTGCGCGGCGGCCATCGCCTTGATCCCGCTCAGATACGGATCGATGCCGCGGCGCGCCGGGTACGTGTTCTCCTGATTCCAGAACAGCTCCTCACGCACCCGACGGATGGTCGAGGGATCCCGTCGGAACATCCGCCTCTCCCCGTCCGTGTACTCCTTCACCGGGCGGGGGATCACCCACGCCGGGGTGCGCTGGAAGACCACCAGCTCCCTCGCCGCCTGCTGCGCCTCCGGCACCAGCTGGATCGCGCTGGCGCCCGTGCCGACGATGCCGACCCGCAGGCCCTCCAGTCGAATGCTCGGATCCCAGCGGGCCGAATGGCAGGCGCGTCCGGTGAATCCCTCGAGGCCGGGCACCTCCGGCAGGTGCTCATCGGCCAGGTGTCCGGTGGCCATGATCAGGTAGCGGGCCTCCACCTCACCCCCGTCGGTGCTCAGCTCCCATCGCTGGGTCCGTTCGTTCCAGGTGGCGTCCCGCAGGGCGGCGTCGAATCGGAAGTGCGGCGTGAGTCCCTCCTCGCGGGCGCACTCGCGCAGGTATTCCTGGATCTCGGCCCCGGGGGAGAAGAGGCTGGTCCAGTCGGGGTTGGGGCGGAAGGAGAAGGAGTACAGGTGCGAGGGGACGTCGCAGGCGACCCCGGGGTAGGTGTTGTCCCGCCAGGTGCCGCCGAGGTCGGAGGCGCGTTCGATGATGAGGAAATCCTCGTCCCCGCGGCGCTTGAGGCGGATGCCCATGGCCAGACCGGCGAAGCCGGAGCCGACGATCGCGGTCTTCACTCGGGTGGGACCATTGCCCGGGGCGGTGTCCGAGGGGATCTGGGTGGTGGTGTGGGTGTCGGTGGTGGTCATGGTGTGCTCCTGGAGGTTGGGAAGTCCGCGGCCGAGGCTGGGCTCCGGCGGCCGCCGGACTCGAGCGGGGTCGGGGTCGATGGGGTCGTCTGCCGGGGTCACGGCCTCGGCGCGGGGATAAGGGTCCCCGCGTCATAGCGCTGAGGGTCGTCGAGGAATCCCTGCACATGGAAGCTGATCTCGGATGGCCGTTCCAGAACGGAGGCATGGCCGGTTCCGATGACGGCCAGACGTGCGTCCCGGATGGCGCCGAACAGCTGCCGCTGGTGGCGCAGCGGCACCATCTGGTCGTCTTCCGAGCCGATGATCAGCGTGGGGTGCGGGATCGCCTCCGCCTCCTCGGTGATCTGCACGCGCCGGTTCAGCTCCATCTGCGCCGCAGTGAACGGGGTGAAGGCCTGGGCCTTCAGTGCGGGAGCGATCTCCGCCATCGTCTTGCCTGCGAGGAAGGGGCCGCCGAAGGCGCAGAAGGCCGTGTACTCGGCGAGGGCCTCGTGGTCCGCGGCGTACAGACGGGTCCAGACGTCGTTGCGGATCAGCTGCTGCAGGTCCGTGCGCGCCCAGCCGTTGAGCAGCACGAGCCGTCCGATCAGCTCGGGGCGGCGGGCGGCGATGAGGGCGGCCACGCACGCGCCGAGACTGTAGCCCAGCAGGGTCACGTGCCCGGCCTCGACGGCGGCCTCCTCGAGCACGGCGATGACCTGCAGCGCCAGGTCCTCCAGCTCCAGGGTCCGCTGAGCGGACTCACCTGCCGGGGCGGTGGTGCCCTCAGGGGCGGTCCAGTCCACGGCCAGGGTGCGCTGGCGCATCGCGAGGACGGGGAAGAGGAAGCCGAAGTTCGCGGCCGTGGAGCCGCCGGTGCCGTGGACGAGGACGACGACGTCGTCGCGGTCGTGGGCATCGCGGGAGTCGTACCAGGTGACGTCGACGGCGGAGCCTGCGCTGTCCTGAGTCTGCACGGTGTGGGCGAGGGATGGGAGATCGTCGTACATCGGGTGGGCCTCCTGCGGCGTCGAAGGTGGTCGGAGTGACGGCCCTTGGGGGCGTTGGCCCCTCCGACTCGGGGCCGCGGCTTCGCTGCCGCGGCGCCGGGGGTTCGGAGCGGGGTCCGTCGCGGCCGTCGTGGTGATATTTCTACGACGGCGTAGTCTGCATCACAAGAGATGGCGGATCATCGGAAGTCAGCTCTGCGGACTCTCCGCTCCGGACGGAAGGCGGCACCATGGCATCACCACCCACACCTGGTCCCGGCACCATCCCCAAGATCGCCGCGATCCTGGAAGCCTTGGCCGTTGCGGGACAGAATGGGGCGCGACTGAAGGATCTCGCCGAGGACACCGGGATCGCCCGTCCCACGGTGCATCGCATCCTCGCTGAGCTGACCGCCGTCGGGCTGGTGCGCAGCACCGCTCAGCGCCGGTACGCGTGCGGGTCGAAGCTGTACGCGCTGGGTCTGGCGGCCCCCGGGCCGGTGCTCAATGCCGACCGCATCCGGCACGAGGCGCAGCGGCTGTCCGGGATCTGCGGAGACACCGTGTACGTGGGGGTGCGCCACGCGGACGGCGTCAGGTACGTGACCCGCACCAGCGGCACCTACCCGCTGCGGGCGTACGCCATCGACCCCGGGGACATCCTGCCGCTGAGCAACACGTACTGCGGGCTGGCGATCCTCGGCACCCTGCCGGCCGCCGAACAGGAGCGGGAGCTCGGCCAGTGGCGCCGTCGTCGCTCCCCCGAGTGGGTGGCCACCTCCTCCGCGAAGCACGAGGCGATGATGCGCCGCGCGCTGGCCGACGTCGCCGAGCTCGGGTACGCCGCTGGCCCCAACCACGTGGTCCCGGAGCTGTCCGGGCTGTCCCTGCCGGTGCCCGTGTACGACGCCGCCGGGGCTGCGCTGGCCGCAGTGAGCATCTCCGCCGTGCACTCGCGTCTGAGCCCGGAGCGCATCCGAGGGATCCTGCCCTCCATGCGCGAGACCGCCGGGCGCCTGGCCGAGAGCATCGCCCTGCCCTGAGGGCGGGGTGCGGTGGTGTGTGTCGTCGGACGGTCACCTTGCCGAGCCGTCACTCACGTGGGCTCTGGGGTGCGCAGACCTCACCTGAGTGACGGTTCGGCGTCGCGCGCGGCGAGCCGTCGGCGGGCCCGGATGCTGACGATGGCGTGGGTGGAGCACAGGGAGAGGAACAGCAGCGCCAGACCCGCGAACCTCCACGCCCGATCGCGAGAATCCGCCGAGCCGTCACCAGCGGAGAACAGGGCCAGGCCGGTGAGGAGAAGGCCCGCTGCGCCGTAGAACCACGCCGTCCAGCCGAGCCGACGCGAGCGAGCCAGCGGCTGCTGGGCGGGGGTCGGCGTGGAGGCGCTCATCAGGAGGAGGAAGGACAGGATGAGGGTGAACTGCACCCAGATCTGAGTCAGAGCAGAGCCCCGGGCCACCAGCCCAGGAAGCGGGAGCCGAGCCCATTCACCACGATCACGGTGAAGGCCGCGATCAACCCGGACAGCAGGAGCCTCCGCTCCCAGCGGTGGCGCCGTTCGGGACTCACTGATGCCGGTTTGATCGACTGCATGCCCCGAGGATAGCGATCGATGACGGCCGCTCGCTCAGTCCTCGATCTTGCCGATCGGCTCGCGCTTCTCCGCCTGGAAGCGGTCCTCGGTGCGCCCGTAGGCCCAGTACCCGGAGATGGAGATCCGCTCCCGGGGGACCTCCCGCTCCTTGAGGAGCCGACGCACCTGCTTGATGGACTCCCGCTCCCCGTGGGCGAAGACGTCCACGGTGCCGGGCAGCCACTCGCGGGACTGCATCAGCGCGGTCAGCCGGTTCGGATCCGCGCCGGTGCCCTCCTGCACCTTCCACACGACCTCGAAGCCCTCCGGCACCGAGGCGAACTCCTGGCGGTCCTCGTCGTGGTCCAGGGTGATGAAGGCGTACCCGCGGGCGTCGTCGGGCAGGGCCTCGATCGCGGAGCCGATGGCGGGCAGCGCCGAGGCGTCGCCGGCGAACAGGTGCCAGTCGGCGTCGGGATCCGGGGAGTACTTCCCGCCGGGCCCCATGAGCACCAGCTGGTCGCCGGGGGTTGCCTGTGCGGCCCACGGGGCGGCCAGTCCCTCGTCCCCGTGGGTCACGAAGTCGATGGTCAGGGTCTGCGCTTCATGGTCCACGGCGCGCACCGTGTAGGTGCGGGTCACGGGAACGTCCTCCGGCGGGAGGGTCTCCCGCAGGTGCATCATGTCGAAGGGGGCGCTCAGGCCCAGCTCCGGCTTGGCGAAGACCAGCTTGACGTACTGATCCGTGAAGCCGTTGTCCTGGAATGCGGAGAATCCCTCCCCGCCGAGGATCAGGCGCACCATGTGCGGGGTGAGCTGCCGTCGTTCGACGACCTGTAGGAGGGTCTGCGGCTTGGGCTTGCGCTGCGGGGCGGTCATGGGGACCTCCGATCCGATCGGGACGAGTAAGGCTCACCTCACCCTAACGCCCGCTCCGCGGTGCGCCCACCCGCGGCTCCCGCCCGCGGGGATGCCTCACCACCGCGAATTGGGAGCCGTCTCGGTGTTTGGGAGCGTCCTCGTGGCTCCCAAACGGCGAAACGGCTCCCAAACGGGCAGGCGCCCCGCCCGCAGGCGCCCCGCCCGCAGGCGCCCCGCCCGGGGGCGTCAGGTGCGGACCCGCACCGCCTCGTGTTCGCCGTCGCGGTTGGCGCGCACCCAGCCCAGGGCGAAGGCCAGGACGATCACGACCACGGCCACCACGGTCGCGATCCCGCCGAAGGCCCAGGTCAGGCCCAGGGTCACCATGATCGGGGCGAGGATCGTGGTGCCGATCTCGAAGGGCGCGTACCCCACGTAGGCCACACCGAACTCCTCCATGGTCCCGGACTTCATCCGCGGGTCCACGATCTTCAGCAGGGCGATGCCGGTGGCCACCGACGCCGTCGCCCAGCCCCACCCGAACAGGCCGCGCTCCAGCCAGGCCTGCTGGAACATCGCCGGGGAGAGGAAGCGGAACACCAGCAGGCAGTACACCAGGCCCAGCACGAACAGCAGAACCAGCGGCACCGCGTAGTCCACGACGATGGACGGCACGATCGAGGCGATGCCGAAGGCCACCAGGTAGTCCGTGGCCCCGCCGGAGATCGAGTTCACGGTGGTGCCGTCCACGTACGCGGAGGCCTTGGTGGCGTCCAGGATCAGGCGGAAGATGAAGCCGATCACGAAGGCCATCGCGAACATCGGGATGGAGATGCCCGTGGCGGTCTTGATCCCGTTGGTCACCAGGTACGCCACGAACGTCGTCCCGGCGATCACGGACAGGTGCAGGGCCAGCGGCTCCAGGGAGGATGGGGAGGAGGTGCCCTTCCCGATCGAGGGGCGCTCGCCGATGATCGAGATCAGGCCGGTGCGCACGTCGTCGGGCAGCTCCTTGTACGAGCCCATCTGGGAGGTGCGGCCCGTGGAGGAGCCCCACTTGGCGATGATGACGCCGCCGATGATCGCCACCAGCGTGCCGACGGTCGCGGAGGTGAACCCCAGGGTCGTGGCGACGGTGGCGCCGTCGTCCCCGTCCAGGGCCGCGCCCACCGCGGCGGCGGTGCCGAAGCCGCCGACCCAGCCGACCGGCATGATCATCCCGAACCAGTCCGGGGTGCCGAACAGCGGGACCAGCACGATCAGGCCGAACAGCACCGCGATGCCCCATTGGCCCACGTACATGCCGGTGGAGTAGGACCACATGGTCCGGGCGCCCTTGGCGACCTTCCCGGAGAACTCCATGGAGAAGGGCATGGCCGCGAACACCACGGCGATGAGGATCGAGGAGTACGCGTTGAGCTGGTCCGAGAACGGGATCCAGCCGAGCCCGGCCGGGCCGAACAGGATGCCCAGCAGACCGCCGGTGATCGGCGCGGGCAGCAGCAGGTGCTGGGCGACAGGGATGAACCGGCGGATCAGCTTGCCGAGCAGCAGCAGACCGGAGATCCAGCCGATGTCCGAGAGCAGGGTGTACGGGGTGTAATCCAGGGGAGTCACCTTCCGGGTGCGGGCCGACGGCGGAGGCTGACGCGGCGTCGTCGTCGCGCGCGGGGCCGGCGGCGGGTGATCGGGGATGCCCGAACACCCTACTCGATGGTGCGAGCTTCGGTGCTCGATGACGCCCGGACCGCGCCCTGACCAGCGGATCCCTTTGGGAGGCGCGGCGGCCTGCGGGCGGCCGGGGCGCCTTCCGCGCGGTAGCGTGGGCCGAGAGAGGGCGGTCCGTCGGCGAGCGCCCCCCGATCCGAAGAGGAGGCCACCGTGCGACTGTGGAGCCTGCACCCGCGCTACCTCGACCCCAAGGGCCTGGTGGCCGGGTGGCGTGAGGCCCTGCTGGCCCAGAAGGTGCTGCAGGGGCGGACCACCGGGTATCGGAACCACCCGCAGCTGGCCCGCTTCCGCGCCTGCCCGGACCCGCTGGCGGGGATCGCGATGTTCCTGCGGGAGCTGCACGCCGACTCCGCTCGCCGCGGGTACCGCTTCGACGCCGCGAAGATCGACGCCGAGGCCCTCGCGCGCGCGCAGGCCCTGGACCCGATCCCGGTGAGCGCCGGGCAGATCGACTACGAGGCGGGATTCCTCGCCGAGAAGCTCGCCGTGCGGGACCCGGAGCGGGTTCCCGCGCTGCGCACCGACAGGGAGGCCGGGCGCATCAGCCCGCACCCCCTGTTCACCATCGTCCCCGGTCCCATCGCGGACTGGGAGAAAGCCAGGTGAGCCCCATGAGCACCTACACCCACGACGCCGTCATAGACCACCCGCGCTCGACCGTGACCGGCTGGTACGGCTCCCCCGGGGCCATCCGACGGCTCACCCCGGAGTTCAGCGGCACCGTGCTGCAGGAGCCCACCGACGGGCTGGACCGCGGGTCGGTGACCAAGCTGCTGATGGGCCTGCCGTGGGCGGAGACCTTCCTGCCCGGTTCCCTGCACGCCGGGGTCCGCTGGACCGCGGTGCACACCGAGCACACCCCGGGGGAGACCTTCACGGACGTCATGGACCGCGGGCCCCTGCGCTCCTGGACCCACCACCACGTCTTCTCCGACGCTCCCGGGGGCGCCCGGGACGGCGACGGTGAGGTGGAGGGCGGCACGGAGGCGGCGGCCACCCGCGTGCACGACGAGGTGGACTACGAGCTGCCGGCCCGACTGGATGCGAGGATCGGGTTCAGCGTCCGGGAGATGCGGCGGCAGCTGGAGCGCGTCTTCGAGTACCGGACCCGCCAGACTCGCGCTGACCTGGACTTCCACGCCGCCCTGCGCGGGATCCGCCCCGAGCCGATGACCGTGGTGATCGCCGGGGCCTCGGGGCTGGTCGGCACGCAGCTGAGCGCCCTGCTGCGCGCCGGCGGGCACCGGGTCATCACCCTGCAGCGCCGGGAGGGCCCCTCGGTGCGCCTGGACGCGGACGTCATCACCTGGGATCCGGCCCACGGGGTCCTGGACCCGCAGCTGCTGGCCGGGGCCGACGCCGTCGTGAACCTCTCCGGGGCGGGCATCGCCGGGCGCTTCACCGACGCCCACCGCCGGGCCGTGCTGCATTCCCGGCTGGACGCCACCCGGACCCTGGTCACCGCGATGACGCAGGCGGCGGGCGAGGACGGGCCGATGACCCTGGTCAGCGCCTCGGCCTCCGGGTACTACGGCCACGACGCCGGACCCGTCACCGAGGCATCCCCGTCCGGAACGGATTTCCTCGCCGAGGTGTGCCGCCGCTGGGAGGCCGAGGCCCGCCGCGCCGAGGACTTCGGGATCCGGGTGGCCCTGGTGCGCACCGGCCTGGTGCTCAGCGCGGCCGGCGGTCTGCTGGGTGTCCAGCTGCCGCTGTACCTGGCCGGGGCCGGCGGCCCGATGGGCGGGGGTCGGATGCGCCAGCCGTGGATCTCCCTGCACGACCTCGTCCAGATCTACGCCGTCGCGCTCGCGAACCCGGAGATCTCCGGTCCGCTCAATGCCGCCGCCCCGAACCCGGTGACCCAGCGGGAGTTCGCCCGCACCCTGGGCCGGGTGCTGCGCCGCCCCGCCGTCGTCCCGACCCCCGCCGCGGCCCCGGCGGCCGTGCTGGGCCGGCAGGGCGCCCGGGAACTGGCCCTGGCCGACGTCGCGATGGACCCGGCGGCGCTGCGGGAGGCCGGGTACCGCTTCCGCTTCGAGGACCTGGAGGACGCCCTGCGCCTGACCCTGGGCCGCTTCGTCTGACCCCGGCCCCGCCCGCCCCACCCCATCCCCGAGCCGGCGCATCCGTTCCCTTCCCGGCCCGTTCCTTCCGCGAGGCGGCGCATCCGTTCCCGGAAATTCCGAAAGTGGGAACGAGAGCGCCGTCTCGGTGAGGGGGTGGGAACGAGAGCGCCGTCTCAGCATCGACCGCGCTGGTAGGCTCGCGTGTGTCGTGCCACACTGATGCTCCGAGAGGCCCCGTCATGACCCCTGATCCCTCCCGCCGCTCCCACCGCGACCGCCGTCGCGAACACCGCCCGGACCACGACCACGCCGGGCACCCCGTCACGGAGTCGGCACCGCCCACGGCCGCGGGCGACGTCGTCGCCAAGCAGCGCCTGCCGCATACCGAGTCCAAGCGCTCGATCCTGCTGGGAGCGCTCTTCCTCATGGCGACCTCCGCGATCGGCCCCGGCTTCATCACCCAGACCGCCAACTTCACGGTGCAGCTCGGGGCGGCCTTCGCCTTCGCGATCCTGCTCTCGATCCTCGTGGACATCGCGGTGCAGCTGAATGTGTGGCGGGTCATCGGCGTGTCCGGGCTGCGCGCCAACCAGCTGGCCGGGGCCCTGGTGCCGGGTCTGGGCGCGGTTTTGGCGGTCTTCGTGGTCTTCGGCGGCTTCGTGTTCAACGTCGGCAACGTCGCCGGCGGCGGCCTGGGGCTGAACGCCCTGCTCGGGCTGGACCCCACCTGGGGCGGGATCCTCACGGCGGCCCTGGCGGTGACGGTGTTCCTGTCCCGGAAGGCCGGGGCGGCGCTGGACCGGATCGTCGTCGTCCTCGGGGTGGTGATGATCCTGATCACCGGGTACGTCGCGGTGGTCTCGAATCCGCCGGTGGGGGAGGCGCTGCGCCAGTCCGTGGCCCCGGACGTCATCGACATGGCTGTGATCATCACGCTGATCGGCGGGACCGTGGGCGGGTACATCACCTACGCCGGGGCGCACCGGATGGTCGACGCCGGGGTGCACGGGGTGGAGGAGGTCCGCTCGATCTCCAACGCCTCCGTGGTCTCCATCGTGGTCACCGGGATCATGCGCTTCCTGCTGTTCCTGGCGATCCTGGGGGTGGTGGCCGGCGGGGCGCAGCTGGCCGGTGGAAATCTCGCCGCCAGCGCCTTCCAGCACGCGGCCGGGGAGGTGGGGCTGCGGCTGTTCGGGCTGATCCTGTGGGCCGCAGCCATCTCCTCGGTGATCGGGGCGGCGTACACCTCGGTGTCCTTCATGGTCCCGCGCACGGCTCGTCCCCTGGTGCGCAACGGGCTGACGGTGGCGATGATCGTGGTCTCCACCATCGCGTTCGCCTCCCTGGGCACGGCCCCGGCCAACCTGCTGATCATCGCGGGGACGGTCAACGGGCTGATCCTGCCCGTCGGCTTCACGGTGATCCTGGTGGTGGCGATCTTCCGACGCCGGGATCTCCTGCACGGGTACCGCTACCCGGCGTGGCTGATCGCGGTGGGCGTGGCGGTGTGGGCCCTGACCCTGTGGCTGGGTGCCAACGCCGTGCAGAGCCTCGGGAAGCTGTGGGGTTGACGGGGTCCGCAGCGGTGCGACGGCGCGGCGAGCGATTCCAACCAGCGGCCGCTCGGCCGGACCAGGGCCCCGAACCGCCGTCGCGCGGGGATGATTGCGCGGCCCGATCAGCGCGGCGCCTCGGGCGGCGGGTCAGCCGGTGATGCGCCCCAGCTGCGTGCCCGCGGCGACCTTGGCCCCCGGCTCCAGCTCCGCCCGGTGGAACACCCCCGCTCCCGGGGCCTCCACCGGCATCTCGGTCTTCATGGCCTCCAGCACCGCGAGCCGCTCGCCCTCGGCTACCTGGGCGCCGTCCTCGGCGACCCAGCGCACCAGGGAGCCGGCCAGCGGGGCCTCCACGACGACGCCGCCCGCGCCGTCGGCCGCCCCCTCACCAGAGTCAGCGCCCCCGGAACCGCCCGCACCCGCGGAAGCGCCGGACCCCGCCGAACCGCCCGAGGCACCGCGCCCGCCCGGCGCCGCGGCCAGGTGCCGGCCCAGCCCCTCGCCCAGGGCCGCCAGAGCGGTCTCGGGCAGGCGCACCCGCAGCCTGCGGCCCTCCACCTCCACCGCGGCCGCCACGCCAGCGGGGCCGGAGGAGCCGCCGTCCTCGCCCCACGGGTCCGCGAACCGGGGCGCGGCGTAGCCGCCGTCGGGCTCGAGATCCGGGGTCAGCGTCTCCTCGATCCACGTGGTGTGCACCCCGAAGCCCTCCGCCTCCTCGGCCGCGAACTCCGGGCGTGCCAGCACCGCCCGGTGGAAGGGCAGGGTCGTGGCCACCCCGTCCACCGCGGCCTCCCGCAGCACCGTGCGCGCCCGGGCCAGCGCCTGCCGGCGGGTCGGGGCGGTGACCACCAGCTTGGCCAGCAGGGAGTCGAACTCCCCGGCCACCGTCGTGCCCGGACCCACCCCGGCATCCACCCGCACCCCGGGACCGCCGCCCAGGGCCAGCGCGCGCACCGCGCCCCCGGCAGGCAGGAAGCCGCGGCCCGGATCCTCGGCGTTGATCCGGAACTCGATGGCGTGCCCGCGCGGTGCGGGCGCCTCGTCGAAGGGCAGGGGCTCCCCGGCGGCGACGTCCAGCTGCAGCCCCACCAGGTCCACCCCGTAGGCCTCCTCGGTGATCGGGTGCTCCACCTGGATGCGGGTGTTGACCTCCAGGAAGCTGATCAGCCCGTCCGCGCCCACCAGGAACTCGCACGTTCCGGCGTTGACGTACCCGGCCTCCCGGAAGATCGCCGCGGCCGCGCCCTCGAGGGTGCGCCGCTGCTCCTCGGTGAGGAAGGGCGCGGGTGCCTCCTCCACGAGCTTCTGGTTGCGCCGCTGCAGGGAGCAGTCCCGGGTGCCCAGCACGACGACGCCGCCCGCGGCATCGGCCACCACCTGCGCCTCCACGTGCCGGGGCCGCTCCAGGAAGCGCTCCACGAAGCACTCCCCGCGCCCGAAGGCCCCGCGCGCCTCCCGAGCCGCGGCCTCGAAGGCCTCCCCCACCTCGTCGACCTCGCGCACCACGCGCATCCCGCGGCCCCCGCCTCCGTGGGCGGCCTTGATGATGATGGGCAGCCCGTGCTCCTCGGCGAAGGCCCGCGCCTGGGCGGCATCCTCCAGCGGGCCGTCCGTGCCCGGGGCCAGCGGGGCGCCGGCCGCCCGGGCGATCTCCCGCGCCCGGATCTTGTCCCCCAGCGCCTCGATGGTCTCCGGGGACGGGCCGATCCACCGCAGACCCGCCGCGATCACGGCCCGGGCGAAGCCCGCCGACTCGGCGAGGAACCCGTAGCCGGGGTGCACATCCGTGGCCTCGGCGCGCCGGGCGATCTCCAGCAGCTTCCGCTGATCCAGGTACGTCTCGGCGGGGGAATCCCCCTCCAGGGCGTAGGCCTCGTCGGCCAGGAGAACGTGCGGCGCCTCGGCGTCGGCATCGGCGTACACGGCGACGGTGCGGATGCCGCGCTCGGCGCAGGCGCGGATGATCCGCACGGCGATCTCGGAGCGGTTGGCGATCAGGACGGTGCGCATCGGCTCTCCTCGGTGGGTGCGGCGTTCTCGGGCGAATCGGGACGGATGATCCCGGCGGGGTCAGGCGGATCGGGGCCTGCGACGACGCCGGCGGGCTGGTCGGCGGGTGCGGCCGGGGTGATGGCGGGCGGCTCCAGCACCACGCGCGTGCCCGGCGGGGCCTGGGCCAGCAGCCGCAGGTGCTCGGGGGCCACGAGACCGAGGACCGGGTAGCCGCCGGTCACGGGACGGTCGGCCAGGAACACCACCGGGTGCCCGTTCGGCGGGATCTGCACGGACCCGCGCACCAGCGGTTCGGAGGCCAGCTCCGCCCCCTCGCGCTCCGGAGTGCGACGCAGCCCGGCCGCGACGGCGCCGGAGCCTGCGGTCTGAGCGGCGTCAGTGCGGGCGGCATCGGCGTCGGATGAGGACCCCCGCCCGGACGCCGGCCCGCGGTCCTCGACCCCGACAGCCCCGACGGCGTCGGCGGGTTCGGGCTCCAGGCGGGCCGCCACCCGATCCGACTGCTCGGCCACCCGCCACACGCTCCGGTGCAGGGCGGCCATGGAGTCGTCGGCGAACCAGTCCGCACGCGGCCCCGGGGCCAGCGGCAGGCGCAGCACGGCGTCGTCCTCGGGCAGGGGCACCGGCGGGCACCACGGCTCGACGGCGGCGCGCGGGGTCGGCCCCACGGGCACCTCGTCCCCGCGGGTCAGGGGCGCCGGGCCCGCCCCGGAGAGGGTGTCCGTGGCCAGGGACCCCAGCACGGCCCGACCCGTGAAGCCGCCGCGCACGGCCAGCACCAGGCGCAGGCCACACCGGACCGGACCGATCTCCAGGGTCTGCCCGGCGCGCAGCAGGAAGGGCCGATCCAGGGGCGCGGGCCGCGGTCCCTGAGTATCGGAACCGGAGAGGCTCGCCTGCACTCGCGCTCCGGTCAGCGCCAGCACCGCATCCGGGGCGTCCTCCGGGACCATCACCCGCAGCCGGCCCAGCGCGTTCTCCAGCACGGCCGAGCCCGGCGGGTTGCCGACCAGCCGGTTGGCCGCGTGCGCCGCGAGGGGATCGGCCCACCCGGAGGGCCCGACGCCGAGGTCATCCAGCCCCGGCCGCCCGGCGTCCTGCAGCGTGGTGGACAGCCCCGGGGCGAGGATCCGCAGCCGGGCGGCGGTCTGCTCCGCCCCGGTGTCCTCCCGGACGGTGCGGGGCTCCGGAGTCTCGGCGGCCGCGCCGAAGTCCCGATCGGTCGCACGAGGTGAGCCGTCGGGGGAATCCTCCGCCGCCCCGCGGGGCTCGGCGTCGTCGGCGTCGTCGGTGATCTCCCGGAACCGCACGACGTCGCCGGGGGCGATCAGCGCTGGAGGGTCGCGGTCCACGTCCCACAGCGGGGCGTCGGTGCGTCCGATGAGCTGCCAGCCTCCGGGGGAGTCCTGCGGGTAGACCGCGGAGAAGGTCCCGGCCAGGGCCACCGAGCCGGCCGGCACCCGGGTGCGCGGGGAGTCCCGACGCGGCACCTCGAGCCCGCCGGGGCCTGTGGCGTCCGGAGTGCCGTCCGCTCCGCCGTCCGGGGTGAGGTAGGCGAAGCCCGGGGCGAAGCCAGCGAATCCGGCCCGCCAGCGGGTCTCGGTGTGGCGGCGCACCACCTCCTCGGGGGTGCAGCCCAGGTGCTCCGCGCAGGCGGTCAGATCCGCGCCGTCGTAGCGCACGGGGATCTCCACCACGCGCTCCCGGTCTGCCGGCGCCTGCACTCCCGGATCCTGGGCCGTGAGTCGGCCCAGGTGCCGGGCGAGGCGGGTGCGGGCGGCCTCGTCCAGGGGTCGGTCGAAGCGCAGCAGGAGGGTCCGCGCGGCGGGCACGGTCCCGGCGCGCCCGGCCAGCAGGTGCTCCGGCGGATCGGCGAGCACCCGTTCCCGCAGGTCCAGGACGGCGGCCAGGTCCGGCAGATCTGCGAGCACCGCGCGCGGGCCCAGCGCGTGCAGGGCAGGGGCGGCGTCGGCGGGTGGCTGCGGCACGGCACTCCTTCCGGCGGGGCGGCGGACGGCGATTCCCACCAGTCTATAGCTCGGGTCACGACTCGTCCGGAAGGGCCGGGAGGCGGATGGATACAGTGGAGACCATGGTCCAGCCCCCGCCCGAGCGCCCCGGCGCGACGCCGCCCGCCGAGCCCCCTCACGACGTCGGCCCCCGCCCGGACACCCGGCACGCCCAGCCGGGCCAGGCACCCGCACCCGCCGCCGGGCTGGCCTACCACCGGCTCGCGCTCGCCGATCCGCGGCACCGCTGGTGGTCCCCGCTGGTCGAGATTCCGCTGGCCGGAGCCGTGTACCTCGCGCTGTCCTTCGCCCTCGGGCTGGTCTGGTTCGCCGTCCACGCCGGGGACCCCGCCTCCGCGCGGATCGAGCTGGGGCCCTCCGGGTACCCGGTGGAGCTGTTCACCCGCCCCGGGATCTTCCTGATGACCTTCCTCGGCATCATCGTGATGCTGCCGGCCGTGCTGGTGGGTCGCCTGGTGATGGGGCCCCGCCCGATCGGTCTGATCCTCTCCGCGGCCGGGCGCCTGCGCTGGGGCTGGCTGACCCGGTGCACGGGGCTCGCCGTCGCCGTGTTCGTCGCGGTGCAGGCGGTGATGATGCTGCTGCCCGTGGAGCAGGCGGAGACCGGCGCGGCGCAGGCGGGCCTGCCGCAGACCGTCTGGAACGGCGGGACCAGCCTGGCGATCCTCGTGATGATCCTGCTGCTGGTGCCGGTGCAGTGCGCCACCGAGGAGGTGGTCTTCCGGGGCCTGCCCATGCAGACCCTGGGCCGCTGGCTGCGTCACCCCGCGTGGGCCATCCTGCTGCCGGTGCCGGTGTTCGTCCTGGGCCACGGCTACGATCCGTGGGGGCAGGCCAGCGTGGGGGTGCTCGCCGTCGTGGCGGGTTACCTCACCTGGCGCACCGGCGGACTGGAGGCGGCGATCGGCCTGCACTCGGCCAACAACGTCATCGGCCTGGGCCTCGGGCTGATCGGCTGGGCGGATCCCACGGCCTCGTCCGGCGGGGCCCCGGGGGACCTGGTGGTCGCCGTCGTGGTGGACGGGCTGTACGCCCTGCTGGTGGTGCGCCTGGCCCGACGCCGGAACCTGCCGCGCCTGCGCATGCCCCTCATGGCCCCGCCGATGGCGCCCCCGCCGACCCGATTCGACCCCATCCCCGAATCCAGGAGGAATCCATGACCACCGCCCCCATTCCCGACGCCCGCGAGCACGCCCTGGATCTGGGCCGCTTCCTCGCCGCCTCGCCGTCTTCTTTCCACGCCGCCGCCGAGGGGGCCCGCCGCCTGGAGGCCGCGGGCTTCACCCCGGTGCGGGAGTCCGACTCCTTCCCCACGGCTCCGGGCGGGTACTTCCTGCGGCGCGACGGCGCCCTGCTGGCCTGGGTGCAGCCGGAGAGCGGGCAGCGGGCTGGGGGCTTCCGCGTCCTCGGCGCGCACACGGACTCGCCCTCCTTCAAGCTGAAGCCGCACCCGAGCACCGGGTCCCTGGGCTGGAGCCAGCTGGGCGTCGAGGTGTACGGCGGGGCCCTGCTGAACTCGTGGCTGGACCGGGAGCTGCGTCTGGCCGGGCGCCTGGCCGTGCGCGAGGAGGATGGGAGCCTCGGGCAGCGTCTGGTGGCCACGGGTCCGGTGGCCAGGATCCCGCAGCTGGCCATCCACCTGGACCGCACGCAGAATGAGGGGCTGACCCTGGACCGTCAGCGGCACACCCAGCCGATCTGGGCGGCGGGGGAGGAGCCGCAGGATGTGCTGGCCCACCTGGGCGAACAGGCCCTGGACGCCGCGGGGGCCCACCCGGCGCCGGTGGCCCCGGAGCGGGTCCTGGGCTGGGACGTGGTGCTGGCCGATGCCCAGGAGCCGCGGCTGTTCGGCGCGGAGGAGGAGTTCCTGGCCGCGGGGCGGCTGGACAACCTCTCCTCGGTGCACGCCGGAGTGCAGGCCCTGATCGGTGCGGCGGCCGCCGGCGGCTCGGCGTCGGAGCAGACCCTGGTGCTGGCGGCCTTCGACCACGAGGAGATCGGCTCCTCCACCCGATCCGGGGCCGCCGGACCCATCCTGGAGGACCTGCTGGTGCGGATCAGCGCGGCCCGCGGGGACTCCCCGGAGGAGTACCGTCGGGCCCTGGCGGCCTCGGTGTGCCTGTCCTCCGACGCCGGGCACCTGGTCCACCCGAACTATTCGGGGCATCACGACCCGGTCAACCGTCCGCAGCCCGGCCGCGGGCCGCTGCTGAAGATCAACGCGAATCAGCGCTACGCCACGGACGCGGTGGGCGCGGCGATCTGGGCGCAGGCCTGCCGTGACGCGGGGGCCCGGTATCAGGAGTTCGTGTCCAACAACGACGTCCCGTGCGGCTCCACCATCGGACCCATCACCGCGACTCGCCTGGGGATGCGCACCATCGACGTCGGGCTGGGCCTGCTGTCCATGCACTCGGCCCGGGAGATGTGCCACATCGAGGACGCCGCCGCGCTGGGCGCCGTCATCGAGGCTTTCTACCGCGCCTGAGCGCTCCTCCCCGGCGCCAAGACGTTCCAGCGCCAAGAATTCTCAGCGCCGAGCCGTCAATCCGGGAGGGACGATCCCCGATTTTCGGGGACATCCCTCCCGGATTGACGGCTCGGCGCCGGACGCGGGTCAGTCCCGCGGGAAGCTCGCCGGGTGGGCCCCGACCATCTCCTCCACCACCCGGATCACCTGGCAGGAGTAGCCGAACTCGTTGTCGTACCAGACGTAGACCACCACGGAGCTCCCGGACACGATGGTGGCCAGACCGTCCACGATCCCGGCGCGCCGGGAGCCCACGAAGTCCGTGGAGACCACCTCGTGGGAGTCCGTGTAGTCGATCTGCTTGCGCAGCGGGGAGTTCAGGGACATGTCCCGCAGGTAGGCGTTCAGGGACTCCTTGGACTCCGGGGCCTTGCCCAGCCGCAGGTTCAGGATCGCCATGGACACGTCCGGGGTGGGCACACGGATCGCGTTGCCGGTGAGCTTGCCCGCCATCTGCGGCAGGGCCTTGGCCACGGCCTTGGCCGCGCCGGTCTCGGTCAGCACCATGTTCAGGGCCGCCGAGCGGCCGCGGCGGTCCCCCTTGTGGAAGTTGTCGATGAGGTTCTGGTCATTGGTGAAGGAGTGGACGGTCTCCACATGGCCGTGGGAGACGCCGTATTCGTCGTCGAGCACCTTCAGCACCGGGGTGATCGCGTTGGTGGTGCAGGAGGCGGCGGACAGGATCCGGTCCGAGTCCTCGATGACGTGGTCGTTGACCCCGCACACGATGTTCTTCAGGTCCCCCTTGCCCGGCGCGGTCAGCAGGACCTTCGCCACGCCCTTGGCCTTCAGGTGCTGGGACAGGCCCTCCTCATCGCGCCAGCGGCCGGTGTTGTCGATGACCACCGCATCGCGGATCCCGTACCGCTCGTAGTCCACGGCGGCCGGGTCCGAGGAGTAGATGAACTGGATCGGCACCCCGTTGGCGGTGATCACGTCCGTCTCCGGGTCCGCCTGGATGGTGCCGTTGAACGCGCCGTGCACGGAGTCCCGGCGCAGCAGGGAGGCGCGCTTGAACAGGTCGTTCTCCGCGTTCTTCCGCACGACGACGGCGCGCAGGTTCAGCCCCGAGCCGGCCCCGCGCTCGATGAGGATGCGGGCCAGCAGCCGGCCGATGCGCCCGAAGCCGTAGAGCACCACATCCTGCCCGGCGGGTTCGGTCCGGCCCTTCCCCCCGACCACCTCGGCCAGCTGCTCGCGCAGCCAGGCGTCCAGCTCCCGGCCCTCGCCCTCGCTGCGGTACAGGGAGTTCAGTCGGGCCAGGTCCACGGAGGCCGCGCCCAGCTCCAGCTCGGTCAGGGCCTGCACCAGGGGGAGGGTCTCCTCCAGGTCCAGCTCCACGGTGTCGATCTGCCGGGCCCACCGGTGGGCCTTGATGATGTCCGTGACGGACCGGTTGATGAGGCTGCGCCCGTGGATGTTGACCACCACCTGGTTCTCCCGGTGCAGGCGGCCGATCAGGGGGATCATCTGCTCGGCCAGCTCTTCGCGGCGGGACCAGGCGGCGGGGGTGGTGGGGGTGCTCACGGCGGGATCCATTCTCCTTCCCGCCCCGGGGTGCCGCGTCCCCGGGGCGGCCCGCATCCGCGGCGGGGCGGACGGGGCTGCGGGGTCGGCGGTACGGGGCGGAGCTCACGTCATTGTGGGGTACCCCACCACCTTATCCGACGCCGGGACCGGCCGATGAGACGACGCACGCCCCTGGACCGCGGGGTCCGGGGGCGTGCGTCGCGTGTGCCGTCGCGGGGATCCGCGGCGGGATGCGCTCGGGGCGGTGCTACTCGGCGGAGCGGCGGCGTCCGAACACGACCAGGGCGGTGCCTGCGGCGAGCACGAACAGCCCGCCGGAGACGATCAGCCCGGCCTGACGGCCCAGACCCGTGCTGGCCAGGCCGCTGGCGGAGCCGGCGCCGGTGGTGCCGGAACCGGAGGCCCCGGAGCCGTACCCGCCGGTGCCGTTGTCACTCGTGTAGTCGGGCTCCTGCTCGCAGCCGATGCCGTCGCGGTCGGCATCCAGATCCAGGGAGTAGCCGGGCTCATCGGAGTGGATGGACCGACCCAGGTCATCCCAGACGGCTCGGCAGTTCTGGTAGCCGGTGGGGCTGGCGGAGGCTTCGGGCTGGGTGCTGGCCGATGCGGAGGGCTGTGCGCCCGGCTCGGTCGAGGCGGAGGGATCAGCGGTCGGGGTCTCGCTGGGCTCCTCGGAAGGATCGGTGGTGGGCGCCGGGGAGGTGGGCTCGGTGCTCGGCACCGGGGTCGGCTCGCCGGTCGGATCGGTCGTCGGGTCCGTGGTTGGCTCCGGCGTCGGGTCCTCGGTGGGTGCGGGGGCGGCGGTGATCGCGGCGTAGCCGATGGGGCCGCCGCGCATCCGGTCGCCGGTCTGCAGCGAGCCGGTCAGCAGGTTCACACCCACCGGCTCGCCGATCTTCAGCTCCTCGGAGGAATCGGCCTTGCCCTGGCGGATCGCCCCGCCGTTGGCGATGGTGGGGTACGGCAGCTCGACGGAGAAGGTGCCGTCGGCCTGCGCCTGGAACTGGGCGGTCACGGCGCCGTTGTTCAGCTTGTCCGTGCCGGAGGTCAGCTTGATGGCGATGGTCGAGGGGGTCTTGCCGTCCTCGGCGAAGAAGCCGGTGCCGGACACGTGCAGGGTCCGACCCTGAGCCCAGGCCACATCCATGGTGGCCGCAGCGCCATCCGGGTACGTGCGGGTGACGGTGGTGTCCGCCGGAACCACCGGGGCGGTGGCCGTCGGTGCGGTCGGGGCGGGGGTCTCGTCGGCCTGGGCGGGCAGGCCGCCCAGCAGGAGGCCGCCGGCCAGGGTCAGAGAGGCACCGACGCCGACGAGGGCGCGCAGCGGGCGGGGAGCGGTCATGATGATCCTCGGGTTCAGCGAATGCGATGGGGTCGGTGACGGCCGGCCGGGGAAGGCGGCTGGGTCATCCAGACCAGGCTCAGCGTACCCTCAAAAACCCCTGGGCGGGACCTGATGACCGGTGATCCCTCGGGCTGTCCGCTTCGGCGACGACCCCGTGGTGGCCTGGTTCACCCACGCCGGGCCCCTCGGTAGAGTGGGAGCATGCTGACGGTCATCGGAGAAGCCCTCGTGGACGTGGTCCGCCCCCATGACGACGCCCCGCGCACGCTGCCCGGCGGCAGCCCCCTGAACGTCGCCGTCGGCCTGGCCCGGCTGGGCCACCCCGTGCGCTTCATCGGCCGCCACGGCCAGGACGAGCACGGGCAGCTGGTGCGCGAGCACCTGGAGGGCGCCGGCGTGGAGATCCCCGTGCCCGCCGACGAGCGCCCCACTCCGGTCGCCGAAGCCACCCTCGCCGAGGACGGCGCCGCGGAGTACGACTTCACCCTGGACTGGAATCTCGACGCCGTCGCCGACCAGCTGCCGCAGCTGCTCACCGCGGCCGAGGTGCTGCACGTCGGCTCGATCGGCGCGATGCTGGAGCCCGGCGCCCAGACGGTGCTCGACGCCGTGCGCACCGCCGCCCCCCACGCGCTGATCTCCTACGACCCCAACTGCCGCCCCAGCATCGTCCCGGACGCTTCCGCGGCCCGCGCCCGCGCGGAGGCCGTGGTGGAGCACGCCGACGTCGTCAAGGCCTCCGACGAGGACCTGCTGTGGCTGTACCCGCACCGCACCGTCGAGCAGACCGCAGCGGCCTGGCTCGAGGCCGGCCCCGGGCTGGTGGTCGTGACCCGCGGGGCCCTGGGCTCCTGGGCCCTGACGCCGGTCACCGGCCCGGACGGCGTGAGCGTGCCCGCCCGCACCACCGAGGTCGCGGACACCGTCGGCGCAGGTGATGCGCTGATGGCGGGGCTGCTCAGCGCGCTCGCGGACCGCGGCGTCACCGGCCGGGAGGCCGCCCAGCGCCTGGGCGAACTGGACCGCGAGGATCTGCTGGCCATCCTCGAGCGGGCCGCGGCCGCGGCCGCCATCACCGTCTCCCGGGCCGGGGCCAACCCGCCCACCCGCGAGGAGCTGGACGCCGCGCTGGCCGGCTGAGCCGACCGGCCCGGTCGAGCCGACCCCGACCCCCGGCCCCCGTCAGGGCCGGACCGAACCACCGACACCCGACGAAGGAGAATCCCATGCTGGACCGCCGCCCCTACGAGGGCCTGCCCGAGCTGCCGACCTTCACCCTGACCTCCGAGGACGTCGCCGAGGGTCAGCCCATGCCCGTCGAGTTCGCCTCCGGGGCCATGGGCGTGGACGGCGGGCAGGACGTCGCCCCGCAGCTGTCCTGGTCCGGGGCACCGGAGGGCACCAAGTCCTACGTGCTGACCTGCTTCGACCCGGACGCCCCCACCCCCTCCGGCTTCTGGCACGCCTGCGTGTCCAACATCCCGGCCGAGGTCACCTCCCTGCCGCGGGACTGGGCCTCCGGGGAGATCGCCGACGGGGTGATCAAGCATCTGAACGACGGCGGGAACCGTGACTTCACCGGCGCCGCCCCGCCCGCCGGGCACGGCGCCCACCGGTACATCTTCTGCGTGACCGCGGTGGACACCGAGCAGCTGGAGATCGACGAGAGCGCGAGCCCCGCCGTCGTGAACTTCCAGCTGTTCTTCCACGGCATCGCCCGCGCCTTCCTGACCCCCACCTTCGAGGTGCCGGCCGAGGACTCCTGAGTGATCCGGCTGATCGCCACGGACCTGGACGGCACCGTCCTGGGCCCGGACTTCCGCTTCCGTCCCCGCACTCTCGAGGCCTTCGCGGCCGCCGAGGACGCGGGGGTGGACGTGGTGTTCGTGACGGGGCGCCCGTACCGCTGGCTGCAGCCCCTGCGCGAGCAGCTGGCCTACGAGTCCGTGGCGATCTGCTCCAACGGCGCCGTGATCTACGACCTCGGGGCGGACCGGATCCTGGCATCGGAGACCGTGGGCCCGGGCGTCATCCCGCAGCTGCTGGCGCGCCTGCGGGCCGAGCTGCCGGAGGCCGCGCTGTCCGCGGAGGCCCTGGACGGCATCTACACGGATCCCGGCTGGGGGCAGACCAACGTCCTGGAGACCTCCCCCGACGTCGTGCGCGGGCCCCTGGAGCAGGTGCTGCCCGCCGATGCCGGGGTCGTGAAGCTGCTGGTGCGCCAGGACGGGACCGATCCGGGGGCGCTGTACGAGCGGGTGTGGGAGCTGGCCGGTGAGCAGGTGTCCGTGACCCACGCCGTGGCGACCCTCCCGCTGGCGGAGATCGGCCAGGCCGGGCTGTCCAAGGGCCGCACCCTGGCGCGCTGGTGCGCCGAACGCGGCATCCGGGCGGAGCAGGTCGCGGCCTTCGGGGACATGCCCAACGACACCGCGATGCTGCGCTGGGCCGGACACGGATACGCGATGGCCTCCGGCTGGCCCCAGGTCATCGAGGAGGTGGGCCGCACCTGCCCGGGCTTCGAGGAGGACGGCGTCGCCCAGACCATCGAGCGGCTGCTGGCCGAGGGCGCGGCCGACGCCGGGACCCGGGAGGACCGATGAGCTCGCGGGAGAGCCGCTGGGCCGGTGGCGAGGGGCTGCGGGTGGGGCTGATGATCGCGGCCGTGCTGCTGGGGCCGATGCTGCTGCGGGCGGTGGGACTGCCACCCGGCGTCGTCCTGATGCTGCTCTTCCTCGTCCCCATGCTGATGCAGGGCCTCGGCAGGTTCCGCCGCGGCGGCGTCGGCGGCGCGGGGGAGCGGGGCCGGGATGCCGGGGAGCAGGAGGCCGCCGGGGATCTCGCGGGTGAGGACGCCGGCCCAGCCCCGCGCCCCACGCTCGGCGAGGCCCTGGCGCCGTTTCGCCGGGGGCTGTCTGGCGCGCAGCTGTTCGGCACCGGAGGATTCTCCCCGGGGATCTTCGGGGCGCGGTCGGCGGGACCCGGGCAGATCGAGGCCGTGTACGGGAAGGTGACCGGGCGGCATCGGGCGGATCTGTCCCCGGGGATGTGCCTGGCGCGGTTGGCCTCCGTGCTGGACCGTGATGAGCTGTACCGGCTGGAGCGCCTGGACGAGCAGGGGATGAACGTCACCCGACGGGCGGCCCTCGAGGTCCCCGACTACCCCCTGGAGATCACGGTGCGTCCGGCCATCGATGACGACGGGGTGGATCTGGAGCGCGCCGACGTCGTGATCGTCTCGGACCCGCCCACCTCGATCACCGCCCAGGAGCAGGACGCGATGCGGGTGATCGGGCAGCTGTTCACCATCCTGGACGTGCCCGCCGGACCCCCGAGGGCCGCGGAAGGCGACGCCGAGAATCCCGGCGGCGGGGCGGGCCCGGACGGCTAGGATCTTGCGGCTGTGCCGGTGGCGGTGCGCCTTCCCCGGGGATGGCCGCTAGGCTCGGGGGCATGTCAGAGCGCCCCCGTGACCGCACCGTCCCCACCGTCTACGCCCACCGTGGCCTGGCCCTCGAAGCCGCGGAGAACTCCCTGGAGGCCTTCCGCGCCGCGGTGGAGGCGGGCGCGGAGTGGATCGAGACGGACGTGAACACCACCGCCGACGGCGTCGTGCTGGTGCTGCACGACCCCTCCCTGGATCGGGTGGCCGGGGTGCCGGGGCGGGTCTCGCAGCTGAGTGCCGCGCAGGTGGCCGAGGTGCGGCTGCCGGACGGGCAGAGGATCCCGACCCTGGCCGAAGCCCTCGAGGCCTTCCCCACGGCCCGGTTCAACATCGACCTGAAGGACGAGGGCGCGGTGGAAGCCGTGCCGCGGGTGCTGCGGGAGGCGGGGGCGGTGGACCGGGTGCGGATCGCCTCCTTCTCGGATGCCCGACGACGCCGCGCGCTGGCCGCCCTGCGCGCGTCGGGGGCCGGCACCGGTGGGCCGCGGCGGTCCGCGGCGGGGACGACGGCCGGGCCTTTCGGGCAGGGCGCTCGCCACGGCATCGCCTCCGGGGACGGTGCGGAGACTCCCGGGGCGACCGCTCGCCGCGGGATCGACTCCGGAGACGACGCGGAGGTTTCCGGGGCGGCCTCGGGCGCCTCGGTTCCCGAGCAGCGGCGCGCTCCGCTGCCGCCGTCCAGCCCGGGGATCGCGGGGACGGCGCTGTTCCTGCTGGTCAGCAGGCTGCCGATGCGCTGGGTGCGGCCCGGCTGGCGGATCGCGCTGCGGCTGCTCGGCCGGTGGGTCCCGCCCTTCGACGCCCTGCAGGTTCCGGAGTCCCACCGGCTCGGTCCGGTGCGGGTGCCGGTGGTGACCCGTCGGTTCCTGCATGCTGCGCACGCCTGCGGCCTGCGGGTGGACGTGTGGACCGTGGACGATCCGGAGGACATGCGCCGCCTGGCCGCGCTGGGCGTGGACGGGCTGGTCACCAACCGCGCGGACCTGGCCCGGAAGCTCTTCCCCCGCCCCTGACCCGCGCTCGCGGTCCGCTGGCTAAGGGCTGCTGGCTGCGGTGTGCGGTGCGCGGTGTGCGGCCGAAACCGTACACCGTGGCCGAGACCGTACGGACGTGCCGAGACCGTACCGTCGGGTCCGGTTTCGACACCTCTGTACGGTTTCGGCCACCAGGTGCGGTCTCACCGATCTGCTGGGGCGCCGTGATCGGGTCCCACCGGGTTCGGGGCGGGGTTGGCGTTTCCCGGATCTGTGGACGGTGGCCTCCACCTGCGCCCACACCGCACAATCCTGCCTCTGAGACGCCATCGGCCACCTCAGGGTGCGGCATGCTGGCCGGCATGGGAACGACGATCGCTGACCTGAGCCTCGAGGAGATCCTGCAGCCCGAGCAGCTGCGCGAGCTCGGCTATGGGGATCCGCGTCCGAGTCGGGGCGGCCTCGGGACCGATTGGGTGCGGATCGCCCGCAGCTGCTACGTTCGGGCCCGTCGTTGGCAGGAGCTGTCCCCGCGGCAGCAGTGCCTGGCCATGCACCTCGCGTTCCTGTCTCGCACCACCGCCCCGTGGATCTTCTCCGATGCTTCGGCGGCGCTCCTGCACGGACTGTCCCTGCTGCGTCTGCCCGACCGCGTGCATGTCAGCTCCGTCGGCAAGCCCTCCACCCGTGATCCCCGGATCGCGGTGCACCACCGGCCGGGCATCGGGGCGCATCGGAGCCTGCTCGGCGGGCAGATCCCCGTGACGGATCTGCCGCGCACTCTCCTGGACTGCGCGGCGTCGATGGGCTTCGAGGACGGCGTCGTCCTGGCCGACCACGTGCTGCGGGTGGGGGTCGCATCGGAGGATGTCCTCGGGCTGCTGCGGGCGGCTCCCGGCTTCCGGGGCGCGAGGAGGGTGCGGCGGGTGCTCGACTTCGCGGACGCCCGGTCGGAGTCGGCATTGGAGAGTCTGGCGCGGGTGGCCGTGCACGAGCTGCGGCTGCCCGCCCCGCGGCCCCAGATGCCGGTGCAGACCAGGCGCGGTCGCCGGCGCGTGGACCTGGGGTGGGAACCGCTGCGCATGGGGCTGGAGCTTGATGGGAAGGCCAAGTACTTCGACTACGGGGACACCCGGACCAAGCTGTACGAGGAGCGGCAGCGGGAGCTGGACATCCAGGAGGCGGGGGTGGTGCTGCTGCGCGCCGGGTGGGCCGATGTGCGGCGTCGTCGTCCCGAACTGAAGGCCCGGCTCATGGATCTGGCGGCCCGACGTGCGGCCGAGCTCGGCGTGCGCGGATGGGGCTGAGCCGGCGCGGCGAAACCGTACACCGTGGCCGAGACCGTACGGACGTGCCGAGACCGTACCGTCGGGTCCGGTTTCGACACCTTTGTACGGTTTCGGCCACCAGGTGCGGTCTCGGTGACCGGATGCCGCGGTGAGGGGGGCGGCGGTGCGGTCCTGATGGCGTCGCTCCGATACGGTTTCGGCCAGCACGTACGGTCTCGGCGACCAGGTGCGCGGCGATGCGGCAACGGGACGGCCTCACCATCCCCCGGGGCCTACTCCGGGCCCTCCTCCCGGGGCTGGGGCTGTGCCGTCCGGCGCGCCCGGGCGATGGCGGACATCAGGTGGTACACCACCAGGGTGACGCCCGTGCCCAGGGCGATGCCGGCGAACTGCAGCCCGCCGATCTCCCACGTGTAGTCCGCGATCCCCACGATCAGGGCGACGGCGGCCGTGGTGAGGTTGACCTGGTCGGAGAAGTCCACGCGGTTCTGCACCCAGATCCGCACGCCGAGCATCCCGATCATGCCGTACAGGACGGTCGCCGCGCCCCCGAGCACCCCGGCCGGCACCGTCGCGACGGCCGCGCCGAAGACCGGGAACACGGACAGCAGCAGGGCGACGACGGCGGCCACCCAGTACGCGGCGGTCGAGTACACCTTGGTCGCGGCCATCACGCCGATGTTCTCCGCGTAGGTGGTGGTTCCGGAGCCGCCGCCGGATCCGGCGATGGTGGTGGCCAGGCCGTCGGCCATGATGGCGCGTCCGGCGTAGCGGTCCAGGTTCTCCCCGGTCATCAGGGCCACGGATTTCACGTGCCCGATGTTCTCCGCCACCAGCACCAGGATCACCGGGATGAACAGCCCGGCCAGGGACAGGTGGAATTCGGGGGTCTGGAAGTGCGGCAGCCCGATCAGCCCCTCGGCCTCCCACGTCGCGCGGATCGCGGAGAAGTCCACCTCCCCGCGCACCACGGCGGTGACGTACCCGATGGCCACCCCCAGCAGGATGGACAGCCGCCCGATCATCCCGCGGAACAGCACCGAGATCAGGATGATCGAGCCGAGGGTGACCAGCGCGGTCACGGGCGCCTTCATGAAGTTGTCCTTGGCTGAGGGCGCCAGGTTGAAGCCGATCAGCGCGACGATCGCGCCGGTGACCAGCGGCGGCATGAGCTTCTGCAGCCAGTCCGTGCCCGCCCACTGCACGATCAGCCCGACGACGAACAGCGCCGCCCCGGCCATCACCACCCCGCCCAGGGCTCCTCCGGGACCGTACTGGTTGCTCGCCGCCCCGATGGGGGCGATGAACGCGAACGAGGAGCCCAGGTAGGAGGGCACCCGCCCGGCGGTGAGCAGCAGGAACAGGATGGTGCCCAGCCCGGAGAAGAACAGGGTGGTGGCCGGCGGGAAGCCGGTGATCAGCGGGACGAGGAAGGTCGCCCCGAACATGGCGACCACGTGCTGGGCGCCGATGCTCACGGTGCGGCCCCACCGCAGCCGCTCCCGCGGGCCCACCACCTGCCCCGGGGCGACGGTGCGCCCGTCGCCGTGCAGGGTCCACCCCAAGCCGAGGCGGCGGGCCGCTGCGGGGCGGCCGGAGGAGCTCGGGCGCGGTGCGGTGCTCATGCCTGCCTCCCGCCTCTCAGCGCACGCCGCGCATGAGCTTGAGGATCGGCTTGCGCCCGAAGAACACCAGCAGGCCCGCGGCGATGGACATCAGGCCCATGGTCGTGAAGTACGGGATCTCGGTGTCCATCGAGTAGAAGCCGGCCAGCCAGCCGGACAGGGTGGTGCCCATGGCCACGGAGGTCCAGAACAGCGCCATCATCTGGGATTTGTGCGCCTCCGGGGCGAGCTTGGTGGCCAGGGAGGAGCCGGTGGGCGAGATGGACAGCTCGGAGAGGGTGAGCACGAACAGGATCAGCACGATCCACCACAGGCTCACCACGGGCTTGCCGGCCTGGGTGAGGAAGATCAGGAACGCGATGCCGGCGCCGACCAGGCCGAAGGACCACTTGGTGACGGTGGTCGGCTGGCGCTCGCCGAGCTTGGTCCACATCACGGAGAACAGGGTGCCGAAGGCGATGATGAAGATCGGGTTGATGGAGTTGACCAGGCCGGGCTTGAGCTCCATGCCGAACAGGTGCCAGTCCAGGCGGGTGTCCGAGTACACGGCCATGACGGTGAACTGCTGCTGGAACAGCGCCCAGAACACCACGTTGGCCAGCCACAGCGGCACGAAGGAGAGCACCCGGGAGTGCTCATCGGCGGTGGTGCGCTTGCTGGTCAGCAGCACCGCGAACAGGGCGATGGCGCCCACCAGGGTCAGTCCGATCACCCAGTTGTCGATGTTGTCCGGGGTCAGCAGGCCGGTCGCGCTGATCAGGGCCACCAGGAGCAGGAAGACGACGACGGCGCCGCCGGCCAGGCCCTTCTCCTTCGCGGAGGCGGGGGTGGGCACGACCCGGGCTTCGGCGGGCAGGCGCTTGCGGGTGGCCACGTACTGCACGAGGCCGGCGAACATGCCGATCGCGGCCAGGCCGAAGCCGAAGTGGAAGCCTGCCAGACCCCACAGCCAGTTGGTCAGCAGCGGACCGACCAGGGCGCCGATGTTCACGCCGAGGTAGAAGATGGTGAAGCCGGCGTCGCGGCGGGTGTCCTTGAGGTCGTACAGGGAGCCGACCAGCACGGAGGCGTTGGTCTTCAGGCACCCGGAGCCCACGGCGATGAGCACCAGGCCCACGATGACCCCGACCAGCCCGGGTAGCAGGGCCAGGGCGATGTGCCCGAACATGATGGCGATCGCCGAGTAGAACAGGGTGCGCTCCGGCCCGAGGATCTTGTCCCCGAGGTATCCGCCGACGATGGCCATGAGGTAGACCATGCCGCCGTAGGCGCCGATGATGCCGGTGGCCGCGCCCTTGTCCAGGGCCAGCCCGCCTTCCGCGGCGGAGTAGTACAGGTAGTACACCAGGATGGCCTGCATGCCGTAGAAGGAGAAGCGCTCCCACATCTCCACGGAGAAGAGGTTGGCGAGCATGCGGGGGTGGCCGAAGAACGTCTTGCCGCTGGGATTGTGGGCGTCGACGCCGCGGGGTTCTGCGGTGGTGTGGGACATGGGGTCATGCACCGTTCGGTCGAGGTCAGGGACGATCGTCCCCACTCTACGACGTCGTCGTCCCCGCGGGCTCTCGGCGGGGGTGCGCCTCCCGGCTGACCCGACTCACTGCGTACTCCTTCAGGTCCTCGGGTCTGGGGATGCCTCGGAGCGATCTGTTGAGCAGGACCACCAGGACCGCCGCACTGAGGCCGACGAGGCCCAGCAGGTCGAGGATCTGGAGCAGCGGTGCGACCAGGGCGGTGGAGAGCCCGAGGGCGAACCCGCCGAGCGGAGCGCCGGTCAGGGAGATCGTCGCATCACGCCCCTGGTTCGCCGCCAGGGCTCGGCCTATCACGCGCTCATCCAGGATCTCCACCAGCTGGCCGGTGGAGGCTGATCCGACGAGTCCATACCGCACCGACAGATGATGCCAGCATCATCAGACCGAGTTTGGGATGGTGGTCCGCGAAATACCCCCCCCCCGACCAAACCTGCGATCGCTTCGGAGGCGACTCCCAGCGTTCCCACGAGCCCTGCGAGGAGGGGATCCCCTGTCGCCATGAGGGTCAGCATCGGGAAGGTGAACCGCTTGATGGCGGAGGCGAAATCATGGGAGGTGCCCAGGGTGAGCCATCGGCGATACTCCCGAAAACGCCAGATGGACATCTTGGAGATGTCGACAGATTCTTCGTCAGCGTGCTTCATCCGGCTCCATCCCATTCATTCCGATGAGGATGATCCGCGTCATACTCCAGTGGCGGGTGGAGACTGTTGCAGCAGGGCGGGGTCCTCGCCCCGGGGACGGCACGAGATGCCGGCGCCGAGCATCCGGTGCTCATCGTCATCGGCCTCGGGGCCTGCGTGCTCCGTCGCAGGCAGCGTCAGGCCTGGTCCGGTGGGATGTCCGGCGGATACTGTGGCGGGTATGAGCGAGCACCACCGCGATCCCCAGCATCCCGAGGACCACCACAGCCAGGCGGAGATCCAGGGTGCCTCCGCCCGCACCGGCGACGAGCCCGACCACCCCTTGCAGGGCGGCCGGCACGGGGAACAGCCGGGCCAGAGTCAGACCCCGGGTGAGTACGGCCAGCCCGCTGGCGACTGCGGGCAGGGGCATATTCAGCAGCCGCAGCACGGGGGCTATCCGCGTGGGTACGGCTACCCGTACCCGCCGGTCGATCCGCGGGCGCAGTCCCAGGCGACGACGGCTCTGGTGCTCGGCATCGTCGGGCTGGTCAGCATGCTGGGCGTGATCCTCGGGCCGATCGCCCTGGTGCAGGCGAAGAAGGCCCGCGAGGGTGGGGCGGACGCGACCGCCGGGCGGGTGCTCGGGTGGATCGCCACCATCATCGGCGCGCTGTCCGTCCTGCTGATCGTCGGCTCGGTGATCTTCGTGTTCAGCATCCTGGGGACCGCGTTGCACAACAGTCCCACCGGCACCCCGTCCGCCGCCGGCCTCACCGCCCCGCTGCGGGTGCTGTTCGGCTGAGCCTCAGCCGATGACGCCGTCCACCAGCCGCTTGGCCTCGGCCTGCACCTGCCGCAGGTGCTCCGGGCCGCGGAAGGACTCCGCGTAGATCTTGTACACGTCCTCCGTGCCGGAGGGGCGGGCGGCGAACCAGGCGGACTCGGTGACCACCTTCAGCCCGCCCAGCGGCTCCCCGTTGCCCGGGGCCACGGTGAGTGTGGCGGTGATCGGCTCTCCGGCCAGCTCCTCGACCGTGACGTCCTCGGCGCTCAGCTGCTTCAGCCGGGCCTTCTGATCCCGGGTCGCGGGGGCGTCGATCCGCTCGTAGGCGGGGTCCCCGAAGCGCTCGGTCAGCTCCGCGTAGCGCTGCGACGGCGTCTTGCCGGTGACCGCGAGGATCTCCGAGGCCAGCAGGGCCAGGATGATCCCGTCCTTGTCCGTGGTCCACACGGCCCCGTCCCGGCGCAGGAAGCTGGCCCCCGCGGACTCCTCCCCGCCGAAGCCCAGGGTGCCGGCCAGCAGCCCGTCCACGAAGTGCTTGAACCCCACCGGCACCTCCACGAGCGTGCGCCCCAGGTCCTCGGCGACCCGGTCGATCATCGAGGAGGAGACCAGGGTCTTGCCCACCCCGGCGTCGCCCGGCCAGTCCGGACGGTGCCGGTACAGGTAGTCGATGGCCACGGTCAGGAAGTGGTTGGGGTTCATCAGCCCGGCGTCCGGGGTGACGATGCCGTGCCGGTCCGAGTCGGCGTCATTGCCGGTCGCGATGTCGTAGGAGTCCCGGTTGGCGATCAGCGAGGCCATCGCGTGCGGGGAGGAGCAGTCCATGCGGATCTTCCCGTCCCAGTCCAGGGTCATGAACCCCCACTGCGGGTCCACGTCCGGGTTGACCACGGTCAGTTCGAGCCCGTACCGGCGCCCGATCTCCTTCCAGTACTCCACCGATGCCGAGCCCATCGGGTCCGCCCCGATGCGCACCCCGGCCTTGCGGATCGCCTCCAGGTCCACCACCTCGGGCAGCTCGGAGACGTACGCGTCCAGGTAGTCGTAGGTCTGCGTGGTCTCGGCCAGCTTCGCCTGGGCGTACGGCACCCGGCGCACCCCGCGGTTCCCGTCGGCCAGCAGCTCGTTGGCCCGGTCCTGGATCCACCCGGTGGCCTCGGCCCCGGCGGGCCCGCCGTGCGGCGGGTTGTACTTGAACCCGCCGTCCGTGGGCGGATTGTGGCTCGGGGTGATCACGATGCCGTCGGCCTGGGAGGCCCCGGGTCGGGCGTTGTGCACCAGGATCGCTCGGGACAGCGCCGGGGTGGGCACGTACCCGTCGCGGGCGTCCAGCAGCACGACGACGCCGTGCGCGGCCAGCACCTCCAGGGCCGTCTCCTGCGCCGGACCGGACAGGGCGTGGGTGTCCCGGCCCATGAACAGCGGCCCGTCGATGCCCTGCTCGGTGCGGTACTCGACGATCGCCTGGGTGATCGCGGCGATGTGCGCCTCGTTGAAGGAGCCGCTCAGGGCCGAACCCCGGTGCCCGGAGGTGCCGAAGGCCACCCGCTGGGCGGGGTCCTCGGCGTCGGGCACGCGCTCGCGGTAGGCGGTGAGCAGCTCCTCGATGTCCACGAGGTCCTGCGGCTGTGCGGGGGTTCCGGCTCGATCGCTCATATGACCAACCTAACGCGCCGCCGCTGTGCCGGTGCCCTGTGCGGCCTGTGTGACGGGCTGGCCGGTGACGGGCTGGGTGGTGGCGGTGGTGCCGCCGGGGTCCGCGGTCCCGGAGTCCAGGTGCCGCTGGCGCTCGGCCAGCAGGGGCCGGGCGGTCTCCAAGGAGGCGTCCGCGGCCGGACGCTCGAAGCCGTCGGCAGTGATCCAGTGGATCAGCCGGGCCCCGGCGCGGGCGGTGCGCTCATCCAGGTCCAGGCGCGGCACCAGCCCGACGACATCGAGCACCGCGACCTTCCCGGTGCGCGCCACCCGGCGGGCCAGGCGCTCCACCACGAACAGGGGCACCCCCAGGGTTGCCGGCGCGCTGACCCCCGGGGCGGTCTCCCCCGGCAGCACGTCCAGATCCACGCTGAGGTAGATCACCTCCAGGTCCGCCAGCCGCTCCTCCAGCCAGGCCTCGGCCTCGGGCAGCTCCGCCTCGCGCAGCTGAGCATCCTTCAGGTACCGGGCCCCGATCCGCCCCGCGTTCTCGAAGCGGGCGCGGGTGTTGTCCGTCTCGGAGATGCCCAGGGCCACGTACCGGAACTCCCGCCCGGCCTTCCGCTCCGCCCGGGCGATCTGGTCGAACACCGTGGTGGCCGTGGCCTGCGGCTCCTGGGCGGTGCCCAGGTGCGTGTCGAAGGAGACCACGCCCCAGGTGCGCACCCCGTCCAGCCGCCCGGAGGCCGCCAGACCCAGGTACCCCGCGTAGCTGGTCTCGTGTCCCCCGCCCAGCACCAGGGTCATCCGGTGATCCCGCACCGCCTCGGCGATGCGCCGCCCGGCCTCGGCCTGCGCCTCCTCCAGGTGGTGCCCGCCCACCTCGATGTCCCCGCGGTCGTGCACCACGTTGGCCCCGTGGAAGGCCAGCTGGGCCAGGGCGTGGCGCAGCCGGTGCGGGCCCTCCGCGGCCCCGGGCCGACCCTGGGAGCGGATCGTGCCCTCGTGGGAGTCGAAGCCGAGCACCGCGAGGCTCTGCGCCTCCTCCCCGGTCTCCTTCTGCCCGGCGTAGACCATGTGGTGCCAGCGGGTGTGGATGGCGCCGGGGCCGTCGTCGCGGCCCTGCCACGGGGTGGTGCTCATGCTGGGGTTCCTCTCTGCCGCGGCCCGCACCCGCTGAGGTGTGAACCATATCTCGCGTTACAGACAACACCCGGGGGCGGTCCGGCGCAAGTGCCCTCCCGCGCGGGACGGACGCCGGGTAGATTGGGCGGCGGAATCCGAGCCAGCCGAGCAGCGAAGGAGCGCACCGTGGACATTCCCAGCGTGAGCGTGGAGGAGATCCCCGAGGACGCCAAGATCCTCGACGTCCGCGAGGACTACGAGTGGGAGGAGGGGCACATCGAGCGGGCCCAGCACCTGCCCCTGGCGGACATCCCCGCCCGCTACGGCGAGATCCCCCTGGACGAGGACGTCTACGTCATCTGCCGCTCCGGCGGGCGCTCGCTGAAGGCCACCGAGTACCTGAACCAGAACGGCTTCGACGCGATCAACGTGCGCGGCGGCATGGGGGCGTGGCAGGACGCCGAGTATCCCATGGTCTCCGAGAACGGCCAGGACCCGCAGGTCCGCTGACCGTGAGGTACGCGTTCCTGGGTCCGGAGGGAACTTTCACCGAGGCCGCCCTGCTGTCCGTGGAGGGGGCGTCCGACGCCGAGCGCGCGCCGTCGCCGTCGGTGCCCGCGGCCCTGGCCGCGGTGCGCGCCGGGGAAGTCGACGCGGCGATGGTGCCGATCGAGAACTCCGTGGAGGGCGGAGTCACCGCCACCCTGGACGCGATCGCGGCCGGGGCGGACCTGCGGATCATCCGCGAGGTGCTGGTGCCCATCCGCTTCGTGCTGGTCGGCGCCCCCGGCACCCGTCTGGAGCAGGTGCGCACCGTGTCCACCCATTCCCACGCCTGGGCGCAGGTGCGCGGCTGGATGCACGCCCACCTGCCGGAGGCCGACTACCTCCCGGCCGGGTCCACCGCGGCCGCCGCCCTGGCCCTGCTGGGCGCGGAGTCCCCCGGGTACCAGGCCGCGGTCTGCTCCCCGGTGGTGCTGGAGCAGCACCCGGAGCTGGCGGTGCTGGCCGAGGACATCGGGGACGTCTCCACCGCGGTGACCCGCTTCGTCCTGGTGGCTCCCGCGCACGCCCCGCTGCCGGAGCGCACGGGCGCGGACAAGACCACCCTGATGATCCCGCTGCCCGCGGACCGCCCCGGGGCGCTGATGGAGCTGCTGGAGCAGTTCACGGCCCGCGGGGTCAACCTCTCCCGCATCGAGTCCCGGCCCACGGGGGAGGCCCTGGGCCGGTACTTCTTCTCCGTGGACGCGGAAGGGCACCTGGCCGACGCGCGGATGCGCAACGCGCTGCGCGGTCTGCACCGGATCTCCCCGGGAGTGGTGTTCCTGGGCTCCTACCCCCGGGCCGACGGCGCGGCACCCGCGGTGGACGCCCACCACGCGGATGCCGCCTTCGACGCCGCGGACCGCTGGGTGGCCGGGCTGATGGGCGCGGCCCCGGAGCGCGCCTGAGCCGCGACCCGGCCGGCGGCTACGCCCAGTTGCGCTTCGGGGAGGTCATCGCCACCCCGGGGTTGAACACGTTGCACGGGTCCAGGGACCTGTAGTGCTCCACGAGGCTGTCCGGGGCGTGGTAGACCCGGCCGTAGTTGTGCTCGGCCGGCAGCACCGCCCCGCGGGCCTCGAGGAAGTCCACCATCTTCTGCTTCACCGTGGGGGCGTCCACCCCCTTGCGGATGATGTGGTCGGCGTGCACCACGTGGCACAGGAAGTGGCTGAGGTAGCAGCTCTCCGCGATGTCCCGGGTGATCTCCTCCGGCATCTGCGCCAGCCAGTCCTCGTCGTCCCGGCGCAGGGCCACGTCCAGGCTCGCGAAGTCGGAGAACTCCTCCCGGCGCAGGTTGAACATCCGGTTGGTCGCGCTGGCCACCCCGAAGCGCAGCAGCATGGCCGCCTCGGCCTCGGCGGCGTCGCACAGGAAGAACCCGCCGTCGTGCCCGTCCTGGGCGAAGAACCCGGTGAGCATCTGCTGGGTCTCCTCCCGCTGGTCGTGGCTGACCACCAGGATCAGGTGGTGCTCCCACCGGTCGCGGAAGGCGCGCAGGCGCTCGGGGACCTGCTCGGGCAGCAGGGCGAACAGCTTCTGGGCGATGGTGTCCGCCGTCGTCGGGCCGAAGCCGGGCAGCTTGGCGAACACCCCGTTGGCCCAGTTCTTCAGGGCGAACATCCGCACCTGGGTGCGGCTGCCGGCGTACTTCAGGGCCACGTAGGTGTCCTTGCCGTACTTCCGGGCCATGTCGAAGGACTCCCGGCCCAGGTACTCCCCGGAGATCGGCAGGCGCCGGTCCGAGGTGAGGATCTCCCGGCGCAGGTCCTCCAGGGTCTTGGGGCTGTCCGTGCCGATGTAGAAGGTCGCGGTGTCCTTCTCCAGGGGGAAGGTGCGCACCCGCACGGCGAAGATCATCAGCTTGCCGGCGCTGCCGGAGGCCTCGAAGAGGAACTTGGGGTTGGCGTTGTACCGGGCCGGGGTGTCCGTGATCTGCCGGACGTGCTCGGCGTAGTCGGTGCCGGTGGTGTCCTCCGGCGGGGCGGTGACCGACGCCGGGTCCCAGTCCCCGCGCTGGGCGCGCTCCAGGACGTGCTCGGGGTCCTCGCCCAGCTCGATGCCGAGGTGGTTGACCAGGTGCGCCTTCCCGTGCTCGTCCACCCGGGCGAACAGAGCGTGCTCGGTGTACGCGGGGCCCTTGCGGACCTGGGAGCCGCCGGAGTTGTTGGCGATGCCGCCGACCACGGAGGCGCCGATGGAGCTGGAGCCGATCACCGAGTGCGGCTCCCGGCCCAGCGGGGTGAGCTTGGCGGTGAGCTCGTAGAGGGTGGACCCGGCCAGGCACACGGCCTCGCGGTTGTCGTTGATCAGGTGGATCTGGTTGATCCGCAGGGTGGAGATGATCACGAGGTCGCGGTCGTAGTCCTGCGCGGCAGGGGAAGACCCGCCCGTGACCCCGGTGTTCGCGGCCTGGTTGATGATGGCGATGTCGTGGTCCAGGCAGACCTGCAGGGCCTGCCACATCTGGACGAGGGTGCCGGGCCTGAGCACGGCCAGCACCTTCCCGGAGCCGTAGCGGTTGCCGCGGGCATACGGTGCGGTGCGGCGTTCGGAGGTGAGCACGTGCTGGGTGCCCATGATGCTGCGGAACTGATCCAGAGCGGCGGTGGCGGAGGGTGCGGCGGCGGACGAGGTGCCCACGGGGATTCCTTTCGACGGCGGCGGCGAATGCGCGTCCAGCGTAGTCCTCCGCCCGGCCGGGTGACTCCCGATGACACCGCGCCGCCGCGCGCCGCGCCGCACCACCCCGCGTCGACGTCGGTTCAGGCGGTCTGCACCCGCAGCACCCCGGGCTGGACCTCGGCGGTGAAGGCGCGGACCTCGCCCACGTAGTCCCCATCCACCTCCATGGGCTGCGGGTGGTGCAGGAAGTCCACGTGCACCCGCCGCCCGTGCAGATGCTCGATCACCGGCAGCAGTCCGCGGCGCCGGGAGATCACCTGCCAGGTCAGGGCGGCCCAGTCCAGGAGGCTGCGGGGGGTGAGCACGATGGTCTCCAGGCGGGCGTCGTCCAGCCGGGAGGCCTCGGCCAGGCGGATCCCGGCGGTGAGGTCCCCGGTGTTGGCGACGATCACCGAGCGGGTCTTGCGGCGCACCGGGGCGGCGTCGTCCACGGTGATGCTCACGGAGTGGCGGCGGGCCACGAGGTTGCGCATCCCGGCCTCCACGTACGCGATCCAGCCGAGGCGGGCTTTCAGGCGATCCCGGGTGTCGGTCATGATCTGGGCGTCGAATCCGGCCCCGCCCATCACGGTGAAGCGCTGCCGCACTGCCTCGCCCTCGGCCAGCTCGGCGCGGATGCCGATGAGGTCGATGCGGTGCGGGTGCCCGTGCAGGGCGATCTGCACGCAGCCGGCCGGGTCGGTGAAGGGCAGCTCCAGGTTGCGGGCCAGCAGGTTCCCGGTGCCCAGGGGGATGATGCCGAGGATCGCCTCGGTGTCGGCCAGCTGCGCGGCGGCCTGGCGTACGGTGCCGTCCCCGCCCATCGCCAGCACCAGCTCGCACCCGGCGGCCAGGGCGGCGCGCACCTGACCGGCCCCCGGGTCCTCCACGGTGGTCTCGTAGACCCGGGGCTCCTCCCACCCGGCCCGGCGCAGCGACGAGTGCACGGCGTCGAGGGCCTCCCCCGCCCCGTGTTTGACCGGATTGACGACGACGCCGACCCGCCGCGGCGGCCCCGGCGTGAGCGGGGGCCGGTCCGGGGCGGCGATCGCCGGGGGCAGGGGGGAGCTGCGCAGCCAGGCGGCGGTGATGCTGGCGGCCGCGGCGCCGCCGAACACGGCGAGGCCCGCGGCGGCCAGGAGCCTGGAAGGTCGAGTCATGCCTCCCAGGCTACGCGAGGAGCGAGCGGAAGGGGTGGCCTGCCCCTCGCCGGCGGGACCTGTCGTCGAGAGCGGCAGAGCCGGCCCCGGGGGAGGCCGCTCGACGCGGACGGCCGTGCGGTAGGTTGGGGGCGTGATCGACCTCAGTCTTCTGCGTGAGAACCCCGACCTCTTCCGAGCCTCCCAGCGCGCCCGCCAGGCCGACGTCGAGCTGGTGGACCGCATCCTGGAGGCCGACGCCTCCCGTCGGCAGGCCATCAGCGAGTTCGAGTCCCTGCGCGCCGAGCAGAAGGCCGCCAGCAAGGACATCGGCCGGCTCGCCGGGGCCGCGAAGAAGGACCCCTCCCAGCAGGGCGCCTTCGAGCAGGCCAAGGCCCAGGCGGCCCAGCTGGCCGGTCAGGTCAAGGAGGCCGAGGCCCGCGCCGAGCAGGCCCAGCGGGAGCAGGACGAGCTGACCTCCCGCATGGAGAACCTCATCATCGACGGGGTGCCCACCGGCGGCGAGGAGGACTTCGAGGTCGTCAAGACCGTCGGACAGCCGCGAGACTTCGAGGCCGAGGGGTTCGCCCCCCGGGACCACCTGGAGATCGGCGAGATCGTGGACGGCATCGACATGGCCCGCGGCGCCAAGGTCTCCGGGGCCCGCTTCTACTTCCTCAAAGGCCACGTAGCCCGCCTGGAGCAGGCCCTGCTGAGCATGGCCCTGGACTACGCGAGCCGACGCGGCTTCACCATGCTCACCACCCCCACCCTGGTGCGCCCGGAGACCATGGCCGGCACCGGCTTCAACGTCAAGCACGACGACGAGATCTACCGCCTCGAGCGCGACGACCTCTACCTGGTGGGCACCTCCGAGGTCGCGATCGCCGGGTACCACGCGGACGAGATCATCGACCTGTCCGAGGGCCCCCTGAAGTACCTCGGCTGGTCCACCTGCTACCGGCGCGAAGCCGGGTCCGCGGGCAAGGACACCCGCGGCATCATCCGCGTGCACCAGTTCAACAAAGCGGAGATGTTCGTCTACGCCCGGGTGGAGGACGCCGAGGCGATGCACGCGCAGATGCTCGCCTGGGAGGAGGAGATGCTCGGCCTGTGCGAGCTGTCCTACCGCGTCATCGACACCGCCGCCGGGGACCTCGGCTCCTCCGCGGCCCGCAAGTTCGACTGCGAGGCGTGGGTGCCCACCCAGGGCACGTACCGCGAGCTGACCTCCACCTCCAACTGCACCACCTACCAGGCCCGGCGCCTGAACATCCGCGAGCGCACCCCCGAGGGCGCGGAGGGGAAGAAGGGCGGGACCCGCATGGTCGCGACCCTCAACGGGACCCTCGCCACGACCCGCTGGCTGGTGGCGATCCTGGAGACCCATCAGCAGGCGGACGGCTCCGTGCGCATCCCGGAGGCGCTGCGCCCCTACCTGGGCGGCCTGGAGGTCATCCCGGCGGTGCGCGAGGCCGGGAGCCGGTGACCTCCGCGCCCCGAAGCCCGGCGTCGGGACCCCACCTGGTGGCCCTGGACGTGGACGGCACCCTGGTGGATCACGACGGCGCGATGTCCGCCCGGGTGCGCCGGGCCGTGCAGGCGGTGGTCGCGGCCGGACACCACGTGGTCATCGCCACCGGGCGCTCCCGGGCCGCGGCCCTGCCCGTGGTGGAGCTGGCGGGGATCACCCGCGGCTACGCGGTGGCCTCCAACGGCGGGATCACCCTGCGCATCGACGCCGAGGCCCCCGGCGGGTACGCGGTGATCGACGCCGCCGAGTTCCGCCCCGAACCGGCCCTGCGCACCCTGCGCGAGGCCGTGCCGGGGGCTCGCTTCGCCCTGGAGACCGCCGAGGGGGCGTTCTGGTCCACGGTCCCGGTGCACGACGCCAGCTTCGGCGCGCCCGCCCGGGTGGTGGGCTTCGAGGAGCTGGCGAGCATGTCCGCGGTGCGCGTGGTGGTCTTCTCCGACGAGCTGGACCTGGAGGACTTCACCGAGGCGATCGAGCGGGCCGGGCTGCACGGGGTCGCCTACGCGGTGGGGTGGACGCCGTGGCTGGATGTGGCCGCGCACGGGGTGTCCAAGGCCTCCGCGCTGGAGCAGATCCGCTCGCGGCTGGGCATCCCGCGCGAGCGCACCGTCGCGGTGGGGGACGGCTTCAACGACGTCGAGATGCTCACGTGGGCCGGGCGCGGGGTCGCGATGGGCCAGGCCGCGCAGGGCGTGCGGGCGGTGGCCGACGAGGTGGCGCCCAGCGTGTACGAGGACGGCGCGGCCGTCGTCCTGGAATCCCTGCTGGACTGAGTGGGTGGGCCGGGGCTGGTCCCGGTGCCCGGTTCAGGCCAGCAGCAGCGTGTAGACGGCGAGGACTGCGGCGGCGACGAGCCCCGCTGCGGCCACCAGCCCCACGGTGCGCAGCATCGGCAGAGCGACGTCCTTGCGGGCGTTCCACGCATAGGCCAGACCCAGCAGAGTGAAGGCCGCGACCTTCGCCCACGCGACCCCCACCAGGGCGTCGCGGGAGGCCGGCCAGGCGGCGGCCGCGGCGGCGAGCACGACGACGGCCGGGGTCACCCAGTAGAACGCGGTGGTGCGCAGCCGCCCGAACAGGATGTTGGTGGAGACCAGGTACAGGGCGTAGCCGATGCCCAGCACCGGCAGGACGACGGCCACGCGGGTGGTGTCCGGGTTGCCCTGGGCCAGCACGAGGATCCCCAGGGGCGCGCCGATGGACCCGAGCACCGCCATCAGCGCTCCGAGCCGGGTCGCGGTGCGCAGGGTGGACCGGGAGATCCGCTCGAACTCGGCCGGGTCCCCGTGGGAGGCCTTCAGGACGGTCGCGGACCAGGCGTTGTTCAGTCCGGCCAGCACCGCGATGGGCCCCTGGGCGAAGACGAGCGCGGCCAGGTAGACCCCGGTCTCCCCGGGGGAGGCCAGGCGCTTGAGCAGGATGGAGTCGCCCTGCATCAGCAGGATGATCGCGAAGGAGTGCGGCAGCAGGGGCGCCCCGGCCACCACCGCTGTCTTCACCGCACCCCATGCCCTCTGCGGTGCGGTGGGGCGGGTCAGGAGGATCCCGGCGAGGGCCGTGAGGGTCGTGGAGACGGCGAAGCCGCCCATGAACACCGCGGCATGGGCGCCGAACAGGGCGATGGCGGTGAGACCGAACAGGTGGGCGATCAGCGAGGAGCCGGCGGCCAGGGCCGCGAAGGTCAGGGGGCGGGCCTGGGCGCGCAGCTGGGCCTGGGCGGCGACCACGACGGCCAGGGCCGCCATGGACCAGATCGAGGCCAGCAGGTAGGCAGGGGCGCCGGCCAGGGCGGCGATGCCGAGTCCGAGGGCGCCGCCGAGCACCGCGAGCAGCACGTTGAAGCCGTTGATCGCTCGGGCGTTGCGGGGACCGTCGCCGGGTTCCAGCCAGGCGCGGGTGATGGCCAGCGGGAAGCCCGCGGAGAAGGCGACGAGGCCCACCTGCATCACCGAGATCGCGAAGGAGGCGGAGTTCCACCCGGGGGAGCGGACCCCGCCGAACAGGTGGATGGAGAACGGCTGCACGAGCACCGCGGCCATGCCCTGCACCGCCGAGGCGATGAGGTACAGGTACGGCACCACCCGCGGGGGGAGGCCCCGGCGCGGGGACCCGACGGGGGTGGTCTGCGCGGTCCGGGGCTGCGGGCTCGACGGCTGGACGGGACCCACCGGGCCCGGGACGCCGAGGGGTTCGGCGGGCTCCGGGGCGGGCTCGGCCCAGGGCGGGGTGCGGCTCATGCCCGGCGGCTCCCCGCCGGGGCGTCCTCAATGCCAGGCGCCACGGCCTGCGGGTAGGTGCTCCGGGGCAGGCGCTCGGGCAGATGCTGCAGCGGGTGGCGCAGGAACGCCAGGGGGTGCGGCTTCGGGCCGGCGCTCGGCTCCGCCGGCTCCCCGCCCGCGTTCGGCTCCGTCCGGTTCGGGACCGCCGGAGCGGGGGTCGGGTCCGATGCCTGCCCGTCGTGGGTGGGGCTCTGCGGGGTCGTGACCGCGCTGGTCCGCAGTCCCAGGACCTTCAGGGCCTTGTCCACCGGCCCGGTCAGCCAGTACTGCAGCGCCGGGCGCAGGGTGGACCCGTCCCAGCCGAGCAGGCGCGTCAGCTCCTCGGGGCGGCGCATCCAGGGGCGGCCGAGCTCCACCTCGGCGATCCGCCGCAGCGCCTCCTGGTCCGGCTGCTCGGCGAAGAACTCCGGGAACATGGCGCGCATCGCGGCCTCGTCAGGATCCGTCGCGGCGGCGTTGCGCACGGAGTAGAAGGGCCCGTAGGTGTGCACGGGGGTGCCCAGGGCTGCGGCGTAGAACGAGGCCGTGGCCACCCGGTTGGTGACCACCTTGCGTGCGGAGGCCAGCAGCCACAGGTTGCGGGAGAGGAACTCCGGGTCCCGGCGCTGACCGCAGGTGGTCACCCGGTGCCCGGTGTCGGTCCAGGCGCGCACGATCTCCTCGTGCTCCATGTCATCCACGTGGAGGCAGACCACGGCCGGGCCCTCCTTCTCGTAGACCTGGCGGGCGTACACGGACTGGTCGCCTTCCAGCTGGAAGATCTTGGAGCCGTGGAAGGGGACGACGACGGTGGGGATCGTGCGCTCCGGCATCGCCCCGCGGGCGCGCACCTGGTCCGCCAGGTACAGGAACGGCGCCCCGATGGCTGTGCTCCGGTATCCGGTCTCCTCCTCATCCCGTGCGGGATCCCAGGCCCGGGAACCGTGGGACCACACGAACAGCCCTCCGGCCGGTGCGGCGGAGGCCAGCTCCGTGAAGTGGCTGCGCACCGGGGAGGTGGGCGTCCACCCGTGCTGCACCAGACCGGCGATGTGGCGTGGTGCCGACAGGCCCGCGTGGGCGGCGTAGGCGGCGGAGTGGCCGTAGAAGTGGTTCTGGATGTCCACAGTGTGTGTCCTGGTGCGAATGGGGTGCGATGGTCCGGGTGCTTCCGCGTCCGCCCCGGAGGCGCTCCGGGGCCGCCCGTGGGGGTCTGCGGCCCGGGCGTAACCGGGGTGCGGGCATCGGTGCGCCTCGGGCGAGTCTATCGGAGGGTCGCTGTGCGGATTCTGTGCCGTGCCCGCTGCCCGGCCCGGGGATCCAGTCCCGGGCGTCATGCCTCGGGGGCCGGTCCCGGCCCCTGTGCGCGGGTCCCGGACGGACGTGGCAGGGTGGAGGCATGAGAGCCGCCATCGCCCAGATCAGCACCACCGCCGACGTCGCGGGGAACCTCGCCCTGGTCCGCGAGCACACCGAGCGCGCCGCGGCCGCCGGTGCGCAGCTCGTCGTCTTCCCGGAAGCCACGATGATCGGGTTCGGCCACGACCTGCTGGGTGCGGCCCGGGAGCACGCCGAGCACTGGAAGACCGAGCTGATGTGGCTGGCCGCCGAGCGGGAGATCACCATCGTGGCGGGGGAGTTCGAGGAGGCTCCGGCCGGGTCCGGTAGCCCCCGGGTGCGCAACGTGCTGGCGGCGTACACCCCCGAGGGCGAGCGCTTCGACTACGCGAAGATCCACCTCTACGACGCCTTCGGGTTCCGCGAGTCGGACACCGTGGCTGCGGGCCGGGAGCCCGTGGTGCTCAGCGTCGCCGGGCACCGGGTGGGGCTGGCCCTGTGCTACGACGTGCGCTTCCCCAAGCTGTTCGCCGAGCTCTCTCGCGCCGGGGCCGAGGTCATCGTGTGTGCGGCCTCCTGGGGTGCCGGCGAGAGCAAGGTCCGGCAGTGGGAGATCCTGACTCGGGCCCGTGCCCTGGACAGCAACACGATCGTGCTCGCGGTGGGCCAGGCGGACCCGGCCGTCACCGGCGCCGCGGTGCCGGAGGGCGCGCCCACGGGTGTGGGGCACTCCGTCGTCGCGGACCCGTTCGGAGAAGCCCTGGCGCAGCTGGACGGCGGGGAGCACCTGGAGATCGTGGATCTGGATCTGGACGTGGTGCCCCGGGCCCGGCAGGCTCTGCCCGTGCTGGAGAACGCCCGCCTGGGCTACTGACCGGCCCGGCCCGGCCCTGATCAGATCGATTCGGGACGGGTTCGTCGTTTCGGGACCGGAATAACCCGTCCCGAAGCGACGAACCCGGCCCGAAACCCAGTGGAGCGGGCCGGGCGGGTTACCGGGTGGGGATGCGCTGGCCGGGGCAGGTGTCCAGGACCCGCTGCATCGCGGCCCGCTCGGCACGGGTCACCCACAGGTCGTACTTGCGCTTGACCCCGGCCTGCCGGGCCACGTACTCGCAGCGGAAGGACTTCTGCTCGGGCAGCCAGGTCGCGGCGTCGCCGTCGGACTTGCCGTTGTTGGCGGGCCCGTCCACGGCCAGCAGGTTCAGAGGGTCGTTGGCCAGGGCCATGCGGTCCGCGGTGGACAGCTGCTGGGCGCCGGTCTGCCACGCGTCGGACAGGGCGACGACGTGGTCGATCTGCACCGCCGCGCTGGTCTGGGCCCCCGCGGTGAAGTCGATGCGCCGACCCGTGTACGGATCCTGTAGCACCCCGGTGGCCACCTTGCAGGTCCCGGGGCGCAGGGTGGTCTGGGTCAGGTCCCGGGCGAGGATGTCGTTGCGGGTGTCGCAGCCGTTGTGGTCCACATCCGCCCACCGCGCGCCGAAGGCGTCCCGGGAGTACCCGGTCCGGGCGGCCTTGCCCTTGGTCTCCAGGGAATCCAGGGCCTGCTGCGCGGTGAGGCCCGCGGGCAGGGGGGCGGCCGCCCGGGATGCGGTCGCGCCCGACCGATCTGCGGATCCGTCCTCGCCGCGGAACAGATCCAGCCCGCGGGTGCCCAGCCCGACGACGGCGAGCACCACCACCGCGACCACGGTGACGATGAACCGGGTGCGGGTGCTCATCCGCACGCGCGGGCGGGGACGGCTGCGGGATCGGCGGGAACGGCGCGGGGACACGGGACTCCTGGGACGGTGGGGAAGTGAGGCCGGGGAGGACGACGGCGCACCATTCTGCCACCGCCGCCCTCGGCCCGACCCGCCCGCCGTCCGCCGACGGACCCGCCCGCCGCCCCGCGTCGCCCACCGCCGCCCGTCGGCGTTGCCCTCTGACGGACCCGCCGGCGGATCCGGTGACCGATCCCATAGAAGATGCACTCGTGCAGATACTGCATCAGTGCATAAGATGCAGTAGTGCAAGAAAACGAATCGCCGTCGCTGCGCGAGCGCCGCCGGACCCGCACCTGGGAGGCCATCCACGCCGCCGCCGCCGAGCAGGCGCGCGCCAAGGGCCTGAAGGGCACCACCGCGGAGTCCATCGCCGAGCAGGCGGGGGTCTCCACCCGGACCTTCTTCAACTACTTCCCCAGCAAGGAGGACGCCGTCCTCGGGCTGCGCGAACCGCAGATGAGCGAGCAGCTGCTGCGCACCGTGCCCCACCCCGCGAAGAGCGCTCTGCCGGCCTACGCCGCGCAGATCTTCCTGCGGGTGCTGCGCGGGTCCATGTCCCCGGAAGCCGCCGCGGCGTCGCGCGAGGTCATCCGCGAGCTGCCGGAGCTGCGCCAGCGGATGAAGATCCACATGCTGCGCTGCGAGCAGGCCCTGCAGCAGTTCCTGCTGGGCATGGACTGGGCCGCCTACGCCGAGCGGGGAGAGCTCGTGCCCCGCACCGAGCCCGACGCCGAGCCCGACCCGGAGCAGGTGCGCCGCGTCCGGGCCCTGGTCCTGCTCTCCGCGGCGATCCTGCGCCACATCGACTTCGGTGCGGGACGGGAGATCGACGAGGCCGACGCCCAGATCGCCCGCTCCGCCGCCCTCTTCTCTCAGATCCTCCAGGAGGAACGTTGACCACCACCTACACCCCGCGTCACGCGCGCCCCGGCCGGGCCTCCACCCCGCAGACCGCCCCCGCGCCGTCGTCGGCGGCCGAGTCGGCCACGTCGTCCGAGCCCGGCGGGGCCATCGATCCCGCCCCGGCCCCCAGCATCCTGCTGCTGTTCATCGGGCTGATGCTGATCATGCTGATGTCCTCGCTGAACCAGACCGTGCTCTCCCCGGCCCTGCCCACCATCGTCGGGGAGCTGGACGGGGTGGAGCACATGTCCTGGGTGATCACCGCGTTCATCCTGGTCTCCACGATCATGATGCCGATCTACGGCAAGCTCGGGGACCTCTGGGGCCGCAAGCCCCTGCTGATCTTCGCGATCCTCGCCTTCACGGCCGGGTCCGTGACCGGTGCGCTCGCGGAGTCGATGACGGGGCTGATCGTCTCCCGTGGGCTGCAGGGTCTGGGCGGCGGCGGCCTGATGATCCTGTCCCAGGCGGTGATCGCCGATGTCATCCCGGCGCGCGAGCGCGGCAAGTACATGGGAGCCCTGATGGGCGTGTTCGCGTTCTCCTCCGTGGCCGGGCCCCTGCTGGGCGGGTGGCTGACCGAGGGCCCGGGCTGGCGCTGGGGCTTCTGGATGAACGTGCCCCTGGGCGCGCTGGCCCTGGCCGCGGCCGTGTTCCTCATCCCGCACACCAACGCGGGGGCGCGCACGCGCCGGGCGCGCATCGACGTCCTGGGCATGGCCCTGCTGGCCGCGGCCACCGCCTGCCTGGTGCTGGCGATGACGTGGGGCGGGAACCAGTACGCCTGGAACTCCCCGACCATCCTGGGGCTGCTGGGCGCCGTCGTCGTGGCGGCGGCGCTGTTCGTGCCGGTCGAGCTGCGCGCGGCCGAGCCGGTGATGCCGATGGCGCTGTTCCGGGACCGCAACTTCGTGCTGACCACCGTGGCGGGGCTGTGCATGGGCATCGCGATGTTCGGGGCGATCGGGTACATGCCCACCTACCTGCAGATGGTGCTGGGGGTGGACGCGACCCAGGCCGGCCTGCTGATGATCCCGATGATGGGCACGATGCTGGTGACCTCGGTGACCGTGGGGGCGCTGGTGTCCAAGCTGGGCCGATACAAGGCCTTCATGGTGGCCGGCTCCCTGCTGATCGCGGCCGGGCTGTTCTGCCTCTCGCGCCTGGCCACGGACACCGCCACATACCTGATCTGCCTGGCCCTGGCCGTGGTGGGTCTGGGCCTGGGGATGTCCATGCAGCTGCTGACCCTGGTGGTGCAGAACAGCTTCCCGGTGAGCATGGTCGGCACGGCGACGGCGGGGGCCAACTTCTTCCGCCAGGTGGGCGCCACGGTGGGCTCGGCCCTGGTGGGCGGGCTGTTCACGGCCCGGCTGAAGGATCTGCTGGCGGATCGCCTGGCCCCGGTGCTGGCCGCGGCCCGGCAGCAGGGGCAGGCCACGAGCCTCGGTTCCACCAACTCGCTGACCCCCTCGGTGGTGCAGTCCCTGCCGGATCCGGTGCGCGAGGTGATCATCGGGGCGTACAGCGACGCCCTGATCCCGATCTTCCTGTGGATCATGCCGCTGGGGATCGCCGCGGCGCTGGTGCTGCTGTTCGTCGTGGAGAAGGACCTGGCCACCACGGTCGCGGCCTCCGGGACCACCGCGGCTGCCGGAGCGCAGGAGGAGCGACTGGAGGAGGCTTCCGAGGAGGAGGCCGAGCGGCGCCACCCGCACACCGGGGAGATCCCGCTGCCGGAGACCGGCATGATCCCGATCCGCTCGTGAGATCCCGGGTCCTCGGGGGTGCCCGTGGGATCATGGGGGCATGATCTTCCACGCCGTCGGTGATTCCCGCCCGTACCCGGACCACGGGTACGACGGGCCCCGGCAGTGGGGGACCATCCCGCCGCAGCAGGTGCGCCTGGACCGGCTGATCACCACGCAGCGCACCCTGGACCTGGGCACCCTGCTGGATGAGGACTCCACCTTCTACGGGGACCTGTTCCCGCACGTGGTCCGGTGGCGGGGTCGGCTGTACCTGGAGGACGGGGTGCACCGGGCCCTGCGCACCGCGCTGCAGCATCGGCAGGTCATGTACGCCCGCGTCCTGGACCTGGATGCGACCGCGGATGGCGACGCGGCGTCGTCATGACTGTCTTTTGGTGACACCTGCCCGTATGATGTCAGCATGCCTCGAATCAGCGCCGCGACCAACGCCGCCCAGCGGGAGAACACCAAGAACGCCATCCTGGCCTCCTTCGGCGAGCTCCTCTACACCAACGGGCTGACCGGCCTGACCATGACCCACGTGGCCAGGAACGCCGGGATCGGGCGCACGGCCGTGTACAACTACTTCGCGGACATGGGTGAGCTGCTGGTGGCCTACGCCCTGGATGAGACCGAGCGGTTCATCGGGGATCTGCGCACCGAGCTGGCCACCGTGACCAACCCGGTGGATCAGCTGGCCGTGTACGTGCGGATGCAGATCGAGGACATGTCCCGCCGCCACCTGCCTCCGGGCCCGGCGATGCGCTCGGTGCTCTCACCGGAGTCCTTCGAGAAGCTGGGCCACCACGTCGGGGAGCTGCAGGCGGTGCTCGCCCAGATCCTGCGCGCCGGCATCGACCAGGGGTACCTGCCGGAGTCGGACATCCGCGAGATGGCGCAGCTGGTGCACGGCTCGCTGTCCTCCGCCGCGGATCGCGGGCGCGCCGAGGACGAGGCCGCCCGGGAGACCCGCATCGGGAACACCATCCGCTTCATCCAGCTGGGCCTGGGCGCCTCCTTCGACGCCGAGGGCCGCCCCGTCCCCACCCACCGGGTCCCGCAAGCGCAGGAGACCGCGGAGGACGAGGCGCCCCGCCTGCGCTCCGTGGCCTCCTGACCTGCGCGTGCCCGCTCAGGCGAGCCGGTTGATCTGGCGCAGCGAGTCGAACGGGGCGTGGGAGGAGATCCGGGCCTCGATGCCGCGGGTCACGAAGTCCTTCGCGGCCCGCGCCGCCTCCAGCGGGGTGCGGCCCTGCGCGAGCTCCGCGGTCACCGCGGCCGCCAGGGAGCAGCCGGCACCGGCCACCTGGACCTCGCCGATCTTCGGAGCGGAGAGCACCTCGGTGGTCTGCCCGTCGTAGAACACGTCCACGGCGTCGTCCCCGTCCAGGCGCACCCCGCCCTTGGCGAGCACGGCCGCCCCGGAGCGCTCGTGGATGATCCGCGCGGCCTTCTCCAGGTCCTCGACGGTGTCGATCGCCTCGAGCCCGGACAGGGACAGGGACTCGAAGTGGTTGGGGGTCACGAAGTCCGCCAGCGGCAGGATCTTCGCCTTCAGCGCCTCGTCGGTGTCCAGGGCGGCGCCGGGCTCCTGTCCCTTGCAGATCAGCACCGGATCCAGCACGATCCGGCGCGGCTTCTGCTCGGTGAGCACCTCGGCGACGGTGGCGATGGTGTCCGGGGAGCCGAGCATCCCGATCTTCACGGCGTCGAGGTCGTAGACGGTGGTGTTGACCTCCAGCTGATCCTGAAGAGTCTGCTGGTCCACGGGGGTCAGCCGGTGGGCCCAGCCGTTCTTCGGGTCGAAGGAGACGATGCAGGTCAGGGCCAGGCACCCGTAGACCCCGAGGGCCTGGAAGGTCTTCAGGTCCGCCTGCGCACCGGCGCCGCCGGTGGCTTCCGAACCCGCGATGGTCATGGCGATGGGGGTCTGCGAGGTAGTCATGCACCCCATGATGGCACGGGTCACCCCACCCGCCGCACCCCACCGCATCTCCCGTTTTGCGGAGGCAGGGGAGGGGTGAGGATGGGGCAGGGGTGGGTAGGATGCTGTGCGGCCCGGGTGGCAGGCGGGCCGCGTCATCGTCGTCCCCTCCTCGCACTCAGGAGCCTCCCGTGCCGCACTCCGCCCCCGCCCCGCGCTACGCCCGACGGCCACGCACCTACTTCGACCTGCTGCTCGCGCTGTACTGCGTGCTGCTGATCCTGTCCAACATCGGGGCCACCAAGGGTGTGGCCTTCGGCCCCATCATCACCGACGGCGGCTTCTTCCTCTTCCCCCTGGCCTACGTGCTGGGCGATGTGGTCACCGAGGTGTACGGCTTCCGCTCCGCTCGACGGGCGATCATCACCAGCTTCCTCGCCGGGGCGTTCGCGAGCCTGTGCTTCTGGATCGTCATCATCCTGCCCGCCGCGGACTTCTACGAGAACCAGGCGGCCTTCGAATCCGTGCTGGGCCCGGTCCCGAGGATCCTCGCCGGCTCCCTGGCCGGGTTCCTGGTGGGGCAGCTGCTCAACGCCTGGGTGATGGCCCTGATCAAGCGGGCCACCGGCGAGCGGTGGATGTGGGTGCGCCTGATCGGCTCCACCCTGGTGGGGGAGCTGGCGGACACCCTGATCTTCTGCACCGTGGCCGCCCCCATCCTGGGGATCACCGAGCCCGCGGACTTCCTCAACTACGTGCTCGTGGGCTACGTGTACAAGTGCGCGGTGGAGGTCATCATCCTGCCCATCACCTACCCGACCATCGCCTGGTTCAAGCGCCACGAGCCCACCTACCCGCGCGTGGAGGACGACGCCGCGGCGGGGCCCGCTACTCGCTGAACCCGGCGATCGCGCCCAGCTCCACCAGGTGGGCCAGCTGGGCCTTGAGGGTCTTGACGGCCGCCGCCCGGGCAGCGTCGGGAACCGCCGGGTAGATCCGCCGAGCCAGCGCGGAGGCGGAGGGCCCGATGTCGTCGTCGGTCTCCCGCAGCAGCTCCTGCAGCGCCTCGAACCGGTCCAGCCGGTGCTCCAGCAGCGCCTCGCACCGGGCGTGCAGGTCCCCGCCCGGCGCCCCGTGTCCGGGCAGCACCGTGTGCTCGCGCTGCTCCAGCAGATCCCGCAGGGAGTCGATGTACGGCTCCAGGGCGCCGTCCGGGTAGTCCAGCATGGTCGAGCCGCGGCCCAGCACCGTATCCCCGGTGAACATCACCGAATCGGCATCCAGGCGCAGGCACACCGAATCCGCCGTGTGCCCCGGCGTGCCCAGCACCAGCAGCTCCTGCTCCGCCGCGCCGACCACCTCCCCGTCCTCCAGGGGCGGGCCCTTGCGGCACAGGGAGGGCTCCGCCGCGCGCACCGGGGCACCGGTCATCGCGTGCAGGGCGGGGGCGCCCGCGGCGTGATCCGCGTGCCGGTGGGTCAGCAGGATCAGCTCCACCCGCGTCCGCTCGGTCAGGCGGCGCAGGTGCTCCGGGTCCTCCGGGCCCGGGTCCACCACGATGACGCCCGGCCGGGAGCCGTCTCCCGGCCAGTCCCGCGGAAGATCCCCGACCACGTACGTGTTGGTGCCCTCCAGGGTCATCGGCCCCGGATTGGGCGCGCGCAGGCAGGCCGTGTGCCCGCTGGTGCGGACCCAGCCGGGCGCGGCCGTGCCGCCGGGCTGGGGGCCGCCGGGCCCGACGGCGTCGTGCCCGGGGTCGGGGGAGGAGGGCGTGACGTCCATGGGGTCCAGTCCACCACATCCGCGCCCGGTCCGGGGCGCGCGATGCCGCCCGCCGCCGCCCGACCTCGCCCGCGCCGGGCGGATATGCTGGTCGGATCATCCGGTTCGCACCCGAAAGGCACTTCCGCCGTGTCCCACGCACCCGAGAATCCCGGCGCCGCCGCGCCCACCCCCGCGGAGCCTGCCCCCGGTCAGGGCGGGCTGACCCGCTCCCTCTCCCACGAGCAGATGACCATGATCGCCCTCGGCTCCGCCCTGGGCACCGGCCTGTTCCTCGGCTCCGGGGCGGCCATCGCCATCGCCGGCCCGGCCGTGATCGTCTCCTACGCCATCGGCTCCCTGATCGCCGCGATCATCGCCAGCGCCGCCGGGGAGATGGCCGTGCGCTTCCCCGTGCGCGGCGGCTTCGGCTCCATGGCCGCCCGCTACCTCGGGCCCTTCGGCGGGTTCATCTCCCGCTGGTCCTACTGGGCCACCACCGTGCTGGTGGCCGGGGCGGAGCTGGTCGCGGTGGCCACGTACCTGAAGTTCTGGTGGCCGGAGCTGCCGCTGTGGGTCGGCATCGTCGTGTTCGGGGCGATCGTGCTGGGGCTGAACGCCTTCAGCGTGAAGTCCTTCGGCTCCGTGGAGTTCATCCTCTCCGGGATCAAGGTGCTCGCGGTCATCGCGTTCATCATCATCGGCCTGATCATCGTGTTCTTCGGGCTGCCCAGCCACCCCGCGGAGGGCCTGCACCGGCTCACCGAGGGCGGGGGATTCCTGCCCAACGGGCCGGCGTCGATCTGGCTGGCGATGGCCGTGGTCATGTTCTCCTTCGGCGGGATCGAGCTGGTGTCCATCTCCGCGGCCGAGGCCAAGGACCCGGTGCGCTCGGTGCGCTCGGCCGCCAAGGCCACCGTGTGGCGGCTGTCCACCTTCTACGTGCTGTCCCTGTTCGTGGTGATGTGCCTGATGTCCTCGGAGACCCTCACCCAGGAGGAGGGGCTCAGCTCCAGCCCGTTCGTGCGGGTGTTCTCCGACGTCGGGATCCCGGCGGCCGCGGCCGTCATCAACTTCATCGTGCTGGTCGCGGCGCTGTCCGCGGCGAACGCGAACGTGTACGCCGGCACCCGCCTGATGCACTCCCTGTCCTACGAGGGCATGGCCCCGCACCGGCTGCGGGCGACGACGGCGCGCGGCATCCCCGCCGGGGCCCTGGCCGTGTCCAGCCTGGGCATCCTGCTGGTGGTGGTGCTGGCGCTGTTCACCGAGTCCGTCTTCCAGATCATGATGTCCATGATCACCACCCTGGTGCTCGTGGTGTGGGGCCTGATCCTGGTCTCCTACATCTCCTACCGGCGCCGGGACGGGGCCGCGGACCAGTTCCGCCTGCTCGGAGGGTCCGCGATGGCCGGGGTGGGCATCCTCGGGCTGGTCGCGGTGTTCGTCGCCGTGTTCTCCAGCGCGACGATGGTCGTGCCCGGCCTGGTGGCCGTGGCGTTCTTCGCGGTGCTCGTGGTGGTGTTCTTCGCCGCCGTGCGCCACCACGCCCAGCTGGATGAGTCCGCCTTCCAGGAGGCCCACGACGCCACCGGCGCCGTGCCGACGGTCGCCCCTCCGCAGCGTCGCCGCTGAGGCGCGGCGCGGTCCGGCGCGGGCGGGCCGGGCCCCCGGCCTGCTGACTCAGGGGCCGGTTCGCGGGAGCGCGCGGGCGGAGCGCGCTCCTAGAGTGGTTGGCATGAGTGCAGCAGTCGATCCCGAGCCCGTGATCCTGGAGGTCCCCCTGCGCTGGGGGGACATGGACGCGTACGGGCATGTGAACAACGTGCAGATCGTGCGGATCCTGGAGGAGGCCCGCGCGCTGGCCTTCGGCGCCCCGCCCAGCGCGGGCGAGGTCCCGGAGCAGCGTCGCCAGGAGGTGCCCATCCCCGTGTTCGCGGACCTGCCCGCGGGCACCCAGGCGCTGGTGGCCGAGCACACCGTGAAGTACCGCTCGCCCCTGCCCTACCGAGGCGATCCGGCCCGGGTGGAGGTGTGGGTCCAGCGGGTCACCCCGGCCAGCCTCACCGTGGGCTACCGGGTGTGCGATGCCGCGACCGGGACCCCGTGCTGTGCGGCGAGCACCGTGCTGGCCTTCGTCCGGCCCGACGGCGGGCTGGTGCGTCTGAGCCCGGAGCAGCGTCGCACCCTGCAGCGGCACCTGCGGGCCTGAACGGCCCCCGGCAGCCCCCAGACGCGGCGAGACGGCGCCCCCCCCCTCCCGGACCCGCTGGGGATCCGAGAGGAGGCGGGCGCCGTCGTGCTGTGCGCCGGGTGGGACTACTTGGTGGTCACCGTGATGACCGCGTCCCCGGGGGTCACGGCGTCGGCCGGGCGACCCTCCACGCTGGCGTACTTGGGGGTGTTGGTCACCAGCACCGGGGTGATCAGCGGGTACCCGGCGTCCTTGATGACCTGCCGGTCGAAGCGGTACAGCTCCTGCCCGGCGGTGACCTCATCGCCCTTGGACACGAGGACCTCGAAGCCCTCCCCGCCCAGGTTCACGGTGTCGATGCCGACGTGGACCAGCAGCTCCACGCCGTTGTCCAGCCGCAGACCCATCGCGTGCCCGGAGCCCGGGGTCGCGATGACCTTGGCGTCGGCCGGGGCGTAGACGGTGTTGCCGGTCGGCTCGATGGCCACGCCCTGACCCAGCTTCCCCGCGGAGAAGATCGGGTCCGGGACCTCGGACAGGGCCACGGCTTTGCCCTCCAGCGGGGAGCCGACGCTCAGCTCGGTGCCGGGCTCGTAGGTCGGCTTCGGCTTCGCCGGGGCGGCGGGCTTCGCGGGCTCGGCGCTGGCGGAGCCGGCGTCGTCGCGGGTGGAGGACACGCCCTCGCCCGTCCCGGCGCCGGCCGTGCCCGCGGCACCCACCGCGGTGCCGCCGGCGGCCGCGGCCACGGCGCCGGCCGGGGCGGCCACCAGATCCGGGGCGTTGGATTCGGTGGGTACCTCATCCGCGGCCAGGTTCTGCTTGGCCAGATCCGCCTCGCGCTGATCCTTGGAGCGGAAGCCGAAGATCAGCACCCCGGCCATACCGCCGAAGAAGGCGATGGCCAGGCCGATGCAGAACAGCGGGATCGGCTGCATCGCGGGGATGGACAGCAGGGAGGTGAACGCGAAGGCGTAGGAGCGCACGCCCATCCAGGAGATCAGACCGCCGGCGATCATCGCGGGCACCAGGATCAGCGGGAACACGCGCTTGTACCGCAGCACCACGCCGTACAGGGACGGCTCGGAGATGCCGCCCAGCAGACCGGAGACCGCCGCACCCGTGGCCGTCTGACGCAGCTCCTTGTCCCGCTTGGCGCGGATGGCCACACCGGTGACCACGCCGAACACCGCGAAGTTGTATGCGGCCATCGGGGACTGGATGAAGTCGTAGCCCAGGGTGGACAGGTTGGAGATCATCACGGCGTTCAGCGGCCAGTGCAGGCCCAGGGGCACCATGAACAGGTAGGACCCGGCGACCACCACACCCACGATGGCGGGGTTGATGTCGTTGAGCCACTGGAACACGTCGGAGATGCCCAGACCCAGCTTCACGCCGATGGGCCCGATGATCAGCGCGGTCAGCGGGACCATGATCAGCAGGGAGATCATGGGCACGAAGACCATGTGCAGCATGTTCGGGATGACCTTCTTCAGCAGCCGCTCCAGCGGGGCCAGCAGCGCCACCGCGAACAGGGGCGGGAAGATCTGCCCGGTGTAGTTGAACAGGTACAGCGGCACGTCCAAGCCGCCGATGTGGAACAGGGTGATGTGGTCAGCGCCCCCGGCCATGTCGGACAGGCCCTTGAAGGCGTCGGTCATCAGGGCCGCGGGGATCGCGGCACCCACCCACATGTTGGCGCCGAGCCGCTTGGCCGCCGTCGCACCCACCATGATGGGCATGAAGTTCAGCACGGACAGGGCCGCACCCAGGATGATGAACCAGAACGGGAACTGGGCACGCCACTGGTTGAGCATGTCCGCGTTGAGGGCGTCGTCGCCGAGCTTGGGCCCGTTGACCAGGTCCACGGTCACGGACTCGCCCTGGAAGTTGGTGTAGTGCCCGAACACGCCGAGGGTCTGCAGCAGCACGATCAGCGTGAGGATCATGGAGGAGCCCAGCAGGGCCCACAGGACGGGGCGGAAGGAGTCCGAGAGGACGTCGAACATCCGGGTGATGATCCCGGCCTTCTTCTCGTCCCCGGCGCCCTCGCCGGCGGCCGGCTTCTGCGCGGAGCCGCCTTCCTTCTCCATCCCGGGCATCTTGGCCATGGCGTCGTAGACGTCCGCGACCTCGTTGCCGATGACCACCTGGGTCTGCCCGGACTGCTCGATCACGGAGAGCACGCCGTCGGTCTTCTCGATGGCGGGCTTGTCCACCTTGGACTTGTCGTTGAGCGTCACGCGCAGGCGCGTGGCGCAGTGGGTGAAGTAGTTGATGTTCTCGGGCCCACCCAGCCCGTCAAGGACGGACTGCGCCGTCTTCTGGTGATCCATGTGTCGCTCCTTGGTGCGAGTGCCCGGGTGCTTCCCGGGGCAGATACACGAAAGACCTGAGCCTCCCGGGGGCACGACGGCGCGCGCGAGCCACGGTCCTTGTGGCGCACGCAGGCGCTGCTCATGCGGTTGGGAGACCCAGGTCTTGCCTGATCGTCAGTAACAATCCTGAGGATCCGACGGCCTCAGGGGGCCGCCGCTCGGCCCCCAGTATAGACGCTCGGCAGGCCCCGTGCCGGACTGTTTCCGTACCCCGTTCACCGCCCGGCCCCTGGCTGCTCGCGAAACCATCTGCCGCCGGGGCCCGCGGGGAGGGGCTACAGCTGGCCGGCGGCCGCGGCGGCGTCGACGGCCTGCGGCTGGGTGCGGCGCAGCCACCGCCGGTGCCACCGGAAGTTCGCCTCCACCAGCGCGCACCCGAGCGCACCCACGCCCAAGGCCACCGCCAGCAGGTCCGCATCCGGGATCTGGAACTCGTGGTACCACCGGGAGATCGGGACCGTGAGCACCAGGACCAGACCCGCGTACATCGCCGCCAGCAGCCCCGCCCGCGCCAGGGTCAGGGGTCGGGAGCCCACGCACAGGATCCACAGGCCCACCAGCACCAGCACCAGGAAGCTCGCCGTCTGCACCGCGCGCGTGCCCACCGGGGTGGGATCGGCGAACAGGGCGTACCCGTTGACCGCCACCACCGCCGCCGTCACGATCACCGCGTTCGGCAGCGCGAAGTGCAGGGCCCGGCGCAGGAACCCCTGCACGTACCGCTGGTTGTTGGGCAGCATGGTCAGCACGAAGGTGGGCCCGCCCAGCATCAGCAGATCCGCCGTGGAGTACTGGCGCGGCAGGAACGGGAAGGTCCACGCCAGCAGCCCCAGCGTGACCCCCATCAGCACCGCGAACGCCGTCTTGGACAGGAACAGGTGCGTGACCCGCTCGATGTTCGCGATGATCTTCCGCCCCTCCGCCAGCACCGCCGGCAGCCGGGAGAACTGCCCGTCCAGCAGCACCAGCCGGGACACCGCCTTGGTGGCCGGCGCGGCGTTGCCCATCGCGATCCCCAGGTCCGCGTACTTCAGGGCCAGGGCGTCGTTGATCCCGTCCCCGGTCATGGCGACGACGTGCCCGTCCTCCTGCAGGGCTCGCACCATGTTCCGCTTCTGTGCGGGAGAGACCCGCCCGAACACGGCGTGCTCGCGCACCGCCTCCGCCAGCTGCGGGCCCTCCTCCGGCAGGGCGGAGGCATCCACGGCCTCCCCCTGCAGGTCCACCCCGGCCTGGCGGGCCGCCGCCGCGACCGTCGCCGGGTTGTCCCCGGAGATCACCTTCGCGGCGATGCCCTGCTGGGCGAAGAACTCCAGGGTCTCCCGGGCGTCGGTGCGCACCTGCTCCCGGAAGGTCACCAGCAGCACCGGCTCCTGGTCACCGGGCAGCTCCTGGGCGGGCTTCCCGTCCCGCCCCCGGGCCAGGGCCTGCGCCCGGGAGAGCACCAGGGTGCGCAGCCCCGACGCCGCAAGCTCCCGCGCCCGGGCTCGGGCGGCGTCATAGCGGTCCGGATCGGCCAGGGCAGACGGGGCCAGCAGGGCCTCCGGGGCGCCCAGCAGCCACGCCCCCGCCCCGGGCAGCTGCACCCCGGAGAAGCGGTGCGCGGAGGAGAACGGCAGCACACCTTCCGGATCCTCCGCGGGCGCCTCCGGGAAGCCCTCGGCCAGGGCCGCCGCCGTGGGGTTGGCGTGCGGGTCCGCGCCGAACCACGCCAGGGCCGCCGCGGCGCCTGCGGGAGTCTCGGTCTTCCCCGCATCGGCGGGGTCCAGGGGATGCACGGCGTCGAAGGAGACCCCGCCCTCCGTGAGGGTGCCCGTCTTGTCGAAGCACACCGTGTCCACCCGCGCCAGCACCTCCACGGCCGGCTGCTCCTGGATCAGCACCTCGTCCTGGGCCAGCTTCACCGCGGCCACCGCGAAGGCGATCGTGGTCATCAGCGCCAGCCCCTGCGGGACCATCGACGCCACCGAGGACACCGCGACCACCAGGGCATCGCGCCACGCCCCGGTGGCGAACGCCGCGTGCCACCCGCCCACGGCCTGCATCTGCCCGTTGAGCACCACCGCCACGATCGGCACCAGCGCCCAGCTCAGCCACCGCACCACCTGCTGCATCCCGGCGCGCAGCTCGGAGAAGATCGGTCGGAAGGTGCGCGCCTCGGCCGCCAGGGAGGCCGCATGGGAGCGGGAGCCGACGGCGCTCAGGCGCACCCGCCCGGACCCGCCGGTCACCGAGGAGCCGGACAGCACGGTGTCCCCGGGGCTCTTGGTCACCGGGTCGTTCTCCCCGGTCAGCAGGGACTCGTCCAGGTCCAGCCCGTCCGCGGTGAGAACCTCGCCGTCGGCCGGGACCTGATCCCCCCGGGTGAGCACCAGGACGTCGTCCAGCACCAGCTCCTCCAGCGCCACCTCGACGACCTCGCCGCCGCGCACCACCCGCGCCGGGTCCCGACGCAGCAGGGCGATCCGGTCCAGCTTGCGCTTGGCGGAGAACTCCTGGATGAAGCCGATGACGATGTTGCTCAGCGCCGCCAGGGAGAACAGCAGGTCCAGCCACCGGCCCAGCGCGATGATGACGGCCGCGCACAGCCCGAGGATCAGGTTGAACAGGGTGAGCAGGTGGGTGCGGATGATCGCCCACACGCTGCGGGAGGTGGTGGTGGGCTGGGTGTTGGTCAGGCCGCGCTCGCGGCGGGCGGCCACCTGCTCGGCGGTGAGTCCGGTGCGGACCAGCTCGGCGTCGTCGGCCCGGGGGAGGGCGGGTGCCTGGTGGGTCCGGACGCTCATCGCTCTCCTCGGCTGGGGTGGGGGTGCTGCGCCGCCCAGTCTATCCGCGAGCACCCCGCCCGGACCGGAGCCGACGCCGTCCCCGGGGTGGTCCCCGGGCCGCCGGTGGTGCGCGGTGCGCGGCGTCGGGCGGGGGCTCGTGAGATCCTGGGAGGCGCCCCCGCACGCACCAGGAGCCCACTCGCTTCCCGAGGAGGAGATCGCATGGCCCGCCGCACCAGCCGACGCTCTGCCCGCCGCCCCGCCGCGCCGGAGATCCCCGGCACCGAATACGTCCCGGAGGGCGCGCCGCTGGAGCGTCCCGTGCGCGGGCGGCGCACCGCCGTCGTCGGGGCGACGCTGAGCCTGATCGGGGTGATCTTCTCCGTGTTCGCCTCCCTGCTGGGGGCGGTGGTGCTGGTGCGGGTGCAGCTGGAATCCTCCTACACGACCATGAAGGAGGCCTTCGAGGCCGGGCAGTACAGCGAGTACGCCCTGCCCCTGATCGCCCTGGCCTCCCAGGTGCTCTGGGCGGCGCTGGTGCTCATCGGCTTCCTGCTGCTGGCTATCGGCCTGGCCCGCGGCTACCGGCGCGCCTGGGTGTGGGCCGCCGGGGTGGCCGGGCCCGTGGGGATGCTGCTCTCCCTGGCCCTGTTCATCGCCGTGACCGCCTCCACCGCCCCCGCCGCCTGACCCGGGCCGGGGCCGGGCGCGCCCCCGACGACGTTTCGGGACGGGTTCGTCGCTTCGGGACCGGAATATCCCGTCCCGAAGCGACAAACCGGTCCCGAACGCGATCCGGCAGGCCGGGCCAGGATCAGCGGGCCAGGAACTCGCGCAGGTGCGGGGTGTAGGCGGCGGCCATCTTCTCGTGGCCGGTGGGGGCGGAGAAGTGCTTCCCGTCCACCAGGTCCCCCTCCGCGTGCCACTCGGTGATCTTCCCGCGCAGGGGCACGAACTCCACGCCCTCCGCCCGGGCCACCTGCTCCAGGGCATCGGCCACCCGGTCCCCTCCCGCAGCCGCTCCGGGGCCACCCCGACGTCGTTGCCGGAGCCCTGCACGTACACCAACCCCGGGTCCCCCGCGGGCAGCACCCACCGGCCGCCGGCCACCCCGCCCAGGTACGAGCCGTAGTGGTCTTTCGAGCCGTCCGCCACCACGCCGATCCCGCCGCGGGCCCGGTAGTGCGGGGTCCACCCCAGGGCGCGGATCGAGCGGGACACCCATGGGCCGTCGTGGTCCCCGTCCAGCAGCTGGGAATTCCCGAGCACCAGTGCGTCCCCGGCTCCCAGGGCCTGATCCTCGGCCATCACCAGCCCCGTCCGCTCCGGGTGGTGGGCCAGCGTCATCGCGGTGAAGCGGGTGCGGATCCGGCCGTCCTCCCCGCGGGCCGAGGCCACCGGGGCCCGACCAGCGCGGGCCCGCGCAGCCACTGCCGCAGCACCGGCGCGGACATCACCACGGCCGTGCCCTCGGGGCTCAGCACGGCGACCCCACCCGCGTGCTCCCGGGAGACCACCCCGGCGGGCCCGTGCTGCACCGGCCCGCGGGCCTCGCCCAGCCCGTGCACGGCGGCCACCGCGTCCAGGGCCCGCGCGGGATCCTCCCGGCCCCGCTCCGGCAGCACGCTGAGGTACCCCTGCTCATCGGCCTGCACCCGTCCGTGCAGCGCGCCGACGGCGACGCCGTCGCGGGCACCTCAGCGCAGCACGGTCCGGGTGCCGTCCGCGGCCAGGAAGCTCTGCAGCACGACGCCGCCCGGCAGCGTGCGCTCCGGGGCCTCGGCCGCGCCCATCGCCTCCTCGTAGCGCCCGCGGAACGCCCCGCGCAGCGGCTGGGCCCCGTGGGCGGCGTCCCACAGCAGGTCCGCCCGGTCGAAGCTCTGCCGGCACACCGGCGTCGGCGCCTCGTCGCAGCGCTCGCCCTCCGGGGTGCGCGAGCTCGGGGCGCCCAGCTGCTCCCGGTGAGCCAGCCAGTACGCGCCGATCGCCCCGCTGGTCCGGACCGGTACGACGCCGTCGTCGGACTCCTCCGCGTCCTGCTCCTGCGTGGCGGCGCTCGCGGCGCTCCGCCCCGGCGTTTCGCCCGAGCCCTCCCGGCGCACCAGCAGCCAGGAGGCGCCGTCGGCGGCGTGACCGGTGCGCAGCTGGCGGGCCCCGGCCTCGAGGGATTCCGCGGGCCACCCGTAGTCGCCTTCGGGGCCGCCGTGGCCGGTGTACCAGTCCAGCAGCGGCCCGGCGACCAGGTGCGCGGCGCCGCTGGACGGGGAACAGAAGATCCGCCCGCGCTGGAAGGCCTGCTCGCAGCCGTCCCCGGGCAGCCCGCAGCGCTGATCCTCCACCGGCTCCCCGAGCAGCTCCCGCACGCCCTGCGCCCGGTAGTGGTCGAGGATCGCCCCGGTCACCTCCGGGGCGCGCTGAGCGCACCCGGTGAGCAGACCGGCGCCCAGCAGCAGCACCGTCCCCAGCGCGGTCCAGGACGATGCCCGTGCGGCCATCGCATCCCTCCCGGTGCGGCTCAGGCGAAGCGGGCGGGTAGGGTGCCGGCCCATCCCGCGCGCAGCTCGTCCAGGTCCACCGAGGCGATGCCCTGCAGATCCAGGGCCCCGGCTTGTGCGTCCACCACGCCGATGCGCGCGAAGGGGTAGTCCCGGGCGGTGCACATGTCCTTGAAGCGCACCTCCTCGGTGCGCGGCACCGCGCACACCACCCGCCCCTGGGACTCGGAGAACAGCAGGGTGAACTCATCCACCCCGTCCCGCTCGGCCACCTCGCCCAGGCCGATCCGCGCCCCGACGCCGAAGCGCAGGCACGCCTCCGCGAGGGTCGCGGCCAGCCCGCCGGCGGCGACGTCGTGGGCGGAGTCGATCATCCCGTCCCGGCTCATGTTCACCAGGATGTCCCCGAGCAGCTTCTCCCGGGCCAGGTCCACCCGCGGCGGCACCCCGCCCAGGTGCCCGCGCAGCCGGGCCCACTCGGAGCCGTCCAGCTCCTCGGCGGTGGTGCCCAGCAGGTAGATCGCCTGCCCGTCCTGGTCCGCCTCCCACCCGGAGGGGGTGCGGCGGGCGACGTCGTCCATGACGCCCATCATCGCGACCACCGGGGTCGGGTTGATCGCCCGCCCGCCGGTCTGGTTGTACAGGGAGACGTTGCCGCCGGTCACCGGCACGCCCAGCTCCAGGCAGCCGTCGGCCAGACCCCGCACGGCCTCGGCGAACTGCCACATGATCGCCGGGTCCTCCGGGGAGCCGAAGTTCAGGCAGTCGGAGACCGCCACGGGCCGGGCGCCGCCGGTGGACACGTTGCGGTAGGCCTCGGCCAGGGCCGCCTTCGCCCCCTCGTAGGGGTCCAGGTACGCGTAGCGGGGGGTCGCATCCGTGGACAGGGCCACGCCCAGCCCGGTCTGCTCATCCACCCGGATCACCCCGGCGTCGTCCGGCTGGGACATGGCCGTGTTGCCCTGCACGTAGCGGTCGTACTGGTCGGTCACCCAGGCCTTGGAGCACAGGTTCGGGGAGGACATCAGCTCGACGATCGCCGGGCCCAGGTCCGCCCCGGAGGGCCGGTCCGCGTCCGCGGCGGAGCCGGCGAAGCGATCTGCGACCACCGCGTCCTGCCAGTCCGGGCGGGCCAGGGGACGCTCGTAGGTGGGGCCGTCGTGGGCGACGGTGCGCGGATCCACGTCCACGATGATCTCCCCGCCCCACTCGATGGTCAGGCGCCCGGAGTCGTTGACCTCTCCGAGCACGGAGTACTCCACGTCCCACTTGTCCATGATCTGCTCGAAGCGGCCCAGGTTCTGCGGGGTCACCACGGCCATCATCCGCTCCTGGGACTCGGACATGAGGATCTCCCCGGGGGTCAGGGTCGGGTCGCGCAGCAGCACCTTGGTCAGATCCACGTGCATCCCGCCCTCGCCGTTGGAGGCCAGCTCGGACGTGGCGCAGGAGATCCCGGCGGCACCGAGATCCTGGATGCCCTCCACCACGGACTCCTTGAACAGCTCCAGGCAGCACTCGATGAGCACCTTCTCCGCGAAGGGGTCTCCCACCTGCACGGCGGGGCGCTTGGAGGGCTTGGCGTCGTCGAAGGACTCCGAGGCCAGCACGGAGGCCCCGCCGATGCCGTCCCCGCCGGTGCGCGCGCCGAACAGGATCACCCGGTTGCCCACCCCGGAGGCGTTGGCCAGGCGGATGTCCTCGTGGCGCATCACGCCCACGGCCAGGGCGTTGACCAGGGGGTTGTCCTGGTAGCAGGGGTCGAACTCCACCTCCCCGCCGATGTTCGGCAGGCCCAGGGAGTTGCCGTACCCGCCGACGCCGGCCACCGCCCCGTGCACCACGCGCGCGGTGTCCGGGTGGTCGATGTCCCCGAAGCGCAGCGGGTCCATGACCGCCACGGGCCGGGCGCCCATCGAGATGATGTCGCGCACGATCCCGCCGACCCCGGTGGCGGCACCCTGGTACGGCTCCACGTAGGAGGGGTGGTTGTGGGATTCGATCTTGAAGGTCACGGCCCAGCCGCCGCCGATGTCGGTGACCCCGGCGTTCTCCCCGATGCCCACCATCAGGTCCCTCTTCATCTCCTCGGTGACCTTCTGCCCGAACTGCTTCAGGTGCACCTTGGAGGACTTGTAGGAGCAGTGCTCGGACCACATCACGGAGTACATGGCCAGCTCCGCGGCGGTGGGGCGTCGGCCCAGCAGCCGCACGATCTGGCGGAACTCGTCCTCCTTCAGGCCCAGCTCCGCCCAGGGCAGCTCCTCATCGGGGGTCTTCGCGGCGTGCTCGACGGTGTCCAGGTTGAACTGCTGCTCGGTCATGGGGTGCGGGGCTTCCTTCGGGGAGGGGGTGGGCGACGTCGTCGTGGTGGGTGGGGCTCAGGCGTTCACGAGCTGGCGCAGGAGGGAGGAGAAGATCCGCAGCCCATCCGTGCCCCAGCGCATGGCCACGGCCTCGCGCCCGGAGGAGGAGGGGCCGAAGCCGCCCTCCACCGCGTGCTCCGGGTGCGGCATGAGCCCGACGACGTTGCCGCGCTCGTTGCGCACCCCCGCGATGTCGTTGCGGGAGCCGTTGGGGTTGCCGCCCAGGTAGCGGAAGGCCACCAGGTCCTCGGCCTCCAGCTTCTCCAGGGTCTTCGCGTCGCACACGTACTGCCCGTCTTGGTTCTTCAGCGGCACCACGATCTCCTCGCCGCGCTGAAGCTCCGCCAGCCAGGGGGTCGCGGTGGTCTCCACGCGCAGGCGCTGATCCCGGCAGATGAACTTCAGGTGGTCGTTCTTGATCATGGAGCCGGGCAGCAGGTGCGTCTCGGTGAGCACCTGGAAGCCGTTGCAGATGCCCAGCACCGGCAGGGCGTGCTCGGAGCGGGCGGCGTCGGCCACGGAGGCCATCATGGGGGCCTTCGCGGCGATGGCCCCGGCGCGCAGGTAGTCCCCGTAGGAGAAGCCGCCGGGGATGATCACGGCGTCCACCCCCTGCAGGTCCGAGTCCTTGAACCACAGGGGCACGGGGGTGCCGCCGGCCAGGCGCACGGCGCGGGCGGCGTCGCGCTCGTCCAGGGTCCCGGGGAAGGTGACGACGCCGACGCGCACCGCGGCCAGCGCGGCGTCCGGGGCGTCCTGGTGCAGGTCCGCGACGAGGGGGGTCTCCACGGTCATCGCGCTCAGTCCTCCACCACGGTCACGGCCACAACGTCCTCGATCACCGGGTTGGACAGCAGCTCCTCACCGGCCTTGCGGGCCTCGGCCAGGCGGGCCTCGGTGACCTCGCCCTCCACGCTCAGCTCGAAGCGCTTGCCCTGGCGCACGGCAGTGAAGCCGTCCAGGCCGATCTGGGGCAGCTCCCGGGCGATCGCCTTGCCCTGGGGGTCCAGGATCTCGGGCTTGGGCATGACGTCGACGATGATGCGGGGCATCGGGGCTCCTGTACGCGAGGCGGACGGTGTGGGCGCGCGGAAGGGGAGCGGAAGGTGCCGTCTCACGCGCGTCGGCCGGGCGCGGCCGCCGCACGCTCCGCGAGCTTGCGGGATCAGTCTACCCGGGGGTCGCGTGCGGCACACCACCGCGACGGCGCCGGCGCTCAGGAGCCGGCGATGGACGCCGGGCGGGCCGGGTCCAGCACCGCCCGCGGATCGAAGAAGTGCTGCAGCACGTCGTTGTCCCCGTCGATGGCGGCCTTCAGGGAGATCCCGTCCACGTTGATGCGGTTGGCGCGGATCGTGGTCGGCTGGATCTGCCACCAGGCCACCTGGGAGGCGTCCACGTTGAAGAAGGCGTGGAAGCCCTGCTGGGTGAGCATCCGGACCTTGGGGTTGGCGTCCGTGTACGGCTCGACCCCGGCGATGTCCGCGCCGAACGGGTAGATCAGCAGGTCCGTGGGGCCCACCAGCGGCTCCACCTCCGCCTTCCACTTCCGCGTGTCCGCCTCCAGGTTGGCCACGCCCTCCTGGGTGAAGTTCAGGTGCCCCCAGGAGTGGCTGGCGAACTCCCAGCCGCGGTCCTTCATGGCCTGGGCGACCGTCCGGGCCGTCTCCTGGTCCCGGCGGATGTTCCGGTTCTCCTGGCCGTAGGAGATCTCGGAGGTGCGGTAGCCCAGGATCCCGTTGTACCCGGTCAGGGCCACGGTGCCCTTCGCCCCGGCGTGGGAGAACTCCGGGTGCTCGGCCACGAAGCGCTCCAGGATCGGCACGTAGTCGTACTCCCCGGTGGTGGTCTTCCCCGCGGCGTCGGTGTACGTGCAGGTCAGCTCCCCGTCGTGCAGCGTGACGTTCTGCGCGAACCCGTCCCCGTCCATGTACTCGTAGTAGGAGAGGTCGTCGAAGGACAGGATCAGCGGCTTCTTCCCGCGGGTGATCTCCGGGTGCAGCGTCGTGACCCGGCCGTCGGCCTCGGCGCGCAGCAGCTGGTGCGGGGTCACCAGCTGGAAGTCGCGTCGGTGCAGCTCGGCGATGATCTTCCGGAACTCCGGGATGGTGACCATGTAGTCCAGGTACCCGGCCTGCTGGTCATCGCCGTCGAAGGCCCGCTGGGGATCGGCCACCAGGGAGTGGAAGAACAGGTGCGGGACCGTGCTGATGTCCTGCAGGGCGACGCCGGGGGCCTGGCTGGCCGAGGAGGCGGAGGCGGACGGGGACTCGGGGCCCTCCGAGGATCCGGCGCTGGGCCCGGCCTGCCCGCCCGTGCGCCCGCAGGCGGACAAGGCCAGGCCCGCGAGGCCGGCGGCTCCGGAGGCGATGAGTGAGCGGCGCGAGAGGCTCATGGGGTGGTTCTCCTCCGTGGTTCGAGGCGATGGCGGCCGAACGCGGGCACCTGGCCCGCGCCGGCCTTCGGGGATATGGGCTCGGGCCCCTCTCCCACCGGGAGAGGGGCCCGAGGCGGTGCGCAGGTCCGCACCCGGCGGGGGCTCGCGGATCCCGCGGCGTCGGCTACTTGCCGAACTCCTTCTCGATGACGTCCAGGACGTTGCCCGCGGAGTAGTAGTCCAGGCGGAAGGAGTCCAGACCCATCGCGTAGACGCGGCTGTCCTTCACGGCGTCCGTGTCGGCGACGAGCTGGTCCTTCTCGAAGGCCTGGACCTTCTTCTCGTCGGCGTTGAAGATCACCGCGGTCTTGCCGGTGATGGCCTTGGAGAGGTTCTCGCTGTCCACCGGCACGATGTCCTCGCGCTGGCCGCCCATCTGGGAGCTGCCGGACTTGGCGTCATCGGGCACGGTGGTCAGCTCGAAGCCGAGTTCCTTGAGCATCCGGCCCTGGGCGGACTTGTCGGTCCAGATGTTGGCCTTGGAGCCGGAGCCGTCGCGGCTGGGGTTGTAGTTCAGGGCCGTGGTGGGCTGCTCGGGCAGCTCGATGGCGTCCTTGACCTCGGCGAGCTTGTCCTCGTACTTCTTCACGACGTCCTCGGCCTGCTGCTCGTGGCCGGTCACCTCACCGAGCTTCTCGGTCACGTCCTGCCAGTCCTTGTCCGCGTAGTCCACCACGAACACCGGGGCGCCGATCTCCTTGAGCTGGTCCAGCTGCTCCATCGCGGAGTCCTGGCCGGTCTTGGACACGATGATCAGGTCCGGGTTCTCCGCCGCGACCTCCTCCGGCTTGGTGGTGATGCCGCTCAGCGCCTTGACGCCGCGCTGCTCGGCGACGTCGCCCCACTGGGTGAAGAAGCCCTTGTCATCCGAGACGGGGGTGTTGGCCTGGGTGATGCCGGTGGCCTTGACCGGGGCGTCTGCGGCCAGCAGGGGGCCGGTCAGGGTCACGGAGGTGGAGACGATGCTCTTCGGCTGGGAGTCGATGGTCACCTCATCGCCGTTGTCGTCCTTGATGGTGCGCGGCCAGTCCCCGGAGGAGGCCGAGGCGCTGGCGGAATCCGAGGAGTCCTCGGAGCTGCCGTCGCCGGAGCCGCAGGCGCTGAGCGCGAAGACGCCGCACAGGGCGAAGATCAGGGCCGCCAGCAGGCGGCGCAGCGGGGTCTTGGTCGGGGTCACGGTGCGGTCTCCTCGGGTCGGGGACGGGCGGGTGTGCTCCAGGCCGGAGGGGCGACGGCGGGGCCGTCGGCGTCGTCCGGCTCCCCATCAGCTTAGGAGAGCCTCACCCGGATGTGAAGCGCGTCCCGCCGACGCCGGGCCGGGGCCCGATGTCGGGGCCCGGTGCCGGAGCTTCGCACCGGCTCAGGCCGGGACCACCAGCGGGCCGCCGGTCACCGGGTCCGCCACCACCAGCGCCTTCAGCCCGAAGACCTCCTCCAGCAGCTCCGGGGTGATGATCTCCTCCGGGGAGCCTTGGGCGGCCACCGCACCGCCGGCCAGGGCCACCAGGTGATCCGAGTGGCGGATCGCCAGGTTGAGGTCGTGCAGTACCATGACCACCGTCTTGCCGCGCTCCTGCCTCAGCCGGCGCACCAGGGAGAGCACCTCGATGCTGTAGGCCAGATCCAGGTAGGTGGTCGGCTCATCCAGCAGCAGGGTGGGGGTGTCCTGGGCCAGGGCCATCGCGATCCACACCCGCTGGCGCTGCCCGCCGGACAGCGCCGCGATGGGCCGGTGCGCCAGGCCCAGCAGGCCGGTGGCCTCCAGCGCGTCGCGCACGACGTCGTCGTCCCGGGCGGACCACTGCGCCAGCCAGGACTGGTACGGGTGCCGACCGCGGGCGACCAGCCCCGCCACGGTGAGCCCCTCCGGGGCGGTGGGGGACTGGGGCAGCAGGGTCAGGCGCCGGGCCCGGCGCACCCCCTTCAGCTCCCGGATGCTGCGCCCCTCCAGCAGGACCTCGCCGCTGAAGGGCAGCAGGTCGCACAGGGACTTCAGCAGGGTGGACTTCCCGCAGCCGTTGGGGCCGATCAGGGTGGTCACCCGGTCCGCCGGGATCTGCAGGTCCAGGTCCCGCAGCACCGGGTCCTGCCCGTAGCCCACGGTCAGCCCGCGCGCGGTGATCCGGGCGGCGGGCGCCTCGGACGGGGAGGCGGGGGCTCCCGCCGGGGTCTCCGCCGTCGGGTCCGGGGCGATGCTCGGCGTCTGCGGCGGGATCGCGCGGCGGGAGGTGCGGTCGCGGAACGGGGTCATGCGGAGGCCTTTCGGTTCATCTTCAGCACCAGCCAGATCAGCACGGGGGCGCCGCACACGGCGGTCACGATGCCCAGGGGCAGCTCCCACGGCAGCACCGTGCGGGCCACGAGGTCCGCCGCGCTGACCAGCAGCATCCCGGTCAGGGCCGAGCACCACAGCGGCGGGGTGGCCGCCCCGGTGATCCGCTGGGCGATCTGCGGGGCCACGAAGGCGACGAAGGGGATCGGCCCGGCCGCGGAGACCGCCACCGCCGCCAGCACGACGGCGACCAGCAGCTGGCTCGCCTGCGCGACCCGGAGGCGGTGGCCCAGCCCGTGGGCGATCTCCGGGCCGAGGGAGAGCCCCGCCAGCTGGAAGGCCAGCCCCCCGGCCAGGGCCAGGGCGGCCAGGGAGCAGATCAGCGGGGCCCACGCCTGGTCCCAGCCGCGTCCGTTCAGCGAACCGGTCAGCCACAGCCGGGCCTCGGCGGCCTGATCCAGGGTGGTCCCGGCCATCAGCCAGGTGGAGATCGCGTTGAGGAACATGGACGCGCCCACCCCGATCAGCACCAGCCGCAGCATCGAGCCGCGGTCCTTCCCGGCCACCCACCACACCAGGGCGGCGGTCAGCACGGAGCCGATGATCGCGACCACGGGCACCCCGAGCACATCCCGGCCGAAGACCGCGGCGTCGCCGAACAGCCCGTGCGTGCCGGAGACGGTGATGACGAAGACCGCCGCCACCGAGGCGCCGTTGGTGATGCCCAGGACGTCCGGGCTGGCCAGGGGGTTGCGGGCCACGGACTGGGTCAGCGCCCCGGAGAAGGCCAGGGCCGCGCCCACCGCCAGGCCCACCACGGCCCGGCCCAGGCGCCACCGGAACACGATGGTCTCCTCCAGCCGGGTCCCGCCCCCGGCGAGGGTGCGCAGCACGTCCGGCACGCTCATGGGGAAGTCCCCGCGCCCCAGGTTCGCGGCGAACACGAGCACGGTCACCAGGATCAGGACCACGGCGACGACGATGCGCCGCGGGCGCAGCACCGCGGAGAGCGGGCCGAGGCGCACGGCCCGGAGGCCCAGGTCGGCGCGGGCGGTCCCGGCGTCGGCGGTGCTGGTCTCGCGGGCGCCGGCGGTTCGGGGCTGGGTGGTGCGAGTCTGGGGGATGCGGGACGCGCTCACAGGGCCTGCACCTTCCCCCGGCGGATCAGGATGACGAAGAACGGCACGCCGACCAGGGCCATGACGATGCCCATCTGCAGCTCCCCGGGGCGGGCGATGATCCGCCCCAGCACGTCCACCGCCAGGGCCAGGGCCGCGCCGAGCAGCGCCGCGTAGGGCACCACCAGGCGGTAGTCCGGCCCGACGACGGCGCGCACGATGTGCGGGGCGGCCAGCCCCACGAAGGCCACGGGCCCGGCGGCCGTGGTGGCCGCCCCGCCCAGCAGCGCCACGCTGAGCAGGCCGAGGACCCGCCAGCGGGTGGTGGCCAGCCCCAGCGAGCGGGCCACGGTCTCCCCGAGGGCCAGCAGATTCAGGGCCGAGCCCTGCGCGCAGGCCAGGACGAGACCCACCAGGATGATCGGCAGCACCACCCACGCCACGTCCAGATCCCGCCCGGCCACCGAGCCGGTGGCCCACTGGCGCAGACCCTCCAGGGCGTCGTCGTCGGAGAGCACCAGGGCGTTGACCACGGCCATGAGGATCGCGGACAGGGCGGCCCCGGCCAGCACGATGCTCAGCGGGTTGGCGGCCGTGGACCCCGTGGAGGACAGGGCGAACACCGCGGCGGTGACCAGCGCGCAGCCGATCAGCGCGGGCCACACGTACCCGGTGGGCGAGTCGGTCCAGCCGAACACGAGGGAGAGCACGACGGCCGCGGCCGCCCCGGCGTTGATCCCGAGGATCCCGGGGTCCGTCAGCGGGTTGCGCGTGTGCCCCTGGATGACCGTGCCGGCCGCACCCAGGGCCGCGCCGACCAGCAGGGCCAGCACGGTGCGCGGCAGCCGCAGCAGCCCCATGACGACGACGAGCTCGTCGCCGCTGCGAGAGGCGGGCAGTCGCTGCGGGTCCCCCGCGTAGGTCAGGGCGTCCGGGATGCGCTCCCAAGCCTGGGCGATCGTATTGGCTCGGCCGCCGACCATGAGGCTGGCCACCGCGCAGATGAGGATGACCGCGAGCAGCGCCAGCGGGAACCACAGGTGCAGGCTGCGCAGCCGCCCCGGGGCGCTCGCGGGGGCGGCGTCGTCGACGATGGGCGGTGAGGAGGTCACCCGTTCAGGATAGCCATGCCTCACCCCACCCCTCCTCCTCACCGCACAACGGGAGATCCCTCTCCTTCCGGGGCGTGTGCGGTCCCGAGATGGGAAGGATCTCCAGTTTTGCGGAAGGGGACGGGAGTCCCAGGTTCTCCCCAGGATTGCACATGATAATCATTCGCGCTTTTGTCCGATCCCTGAGACGAAGACCCGTGACCGATCTCCCCTTCGCGACCGCGCGATGCCGCCCCCTGCCCGCCGTGCTGCTGCTGGTCGCCGGCTTCGGAGTGAGCCTATGGCTGGCGGGCCTGGCCGCCGCGGCCCTGCCGCTGGGCACCTGGGCGGACCCCATCGGCACCCTGATCCCCCTGACCACCGCCGTGGTCCTGCTCCGGGCCCTCGGGCTCCTCCCGCAGGCCCTGCGCCCAGGGCGGATGGGGCGCGGGCTGCTGCTCGGCTGGTACATGCCGGCCGCCGGCGCGCTCGTCCTGGTCCTGAGCGCCCTGTCCTGGACCGCCCAGGGTGGGGGATTCTCCGCCCCGCCGCTGGCGGCCCTCGGCACAGTTCTCGGGCAGCTGGGCACCACCGCCGTCGAGGAGCTGTTCTTCCGCGCCGGGGTCCTCGCGGTGCTGGCCGGGGCGCTGCTGGCCACCGGCAGGATGGGTCCGCGCGGCGTCGTCGCCCTGCCCGCGGTGATCTTCGGGTTGGCCCACCTGCTCAACCTCATCCACAACCCCGGCGCCCTGGTGCCCGTGCTCGGGCAGGTGGTCTGCGCGGCTCTGCTGGGCCTGCTGCTCGGCGCGGTATGGCTGCGAACCCGCACGCAGCACCGGCGCGGTGATCCTGCTGCACTTCCTGTTCAACTGCGGCGCTGCCGTGGGCGCGATGTCCGATCCCGAGTGGTCTCGCCACGTCCTGGAGGCCGGCGAAGCCGACACCTCCGTGACGGTGGCGATCTCCACCGTGCTGTTCGCCGCCCCCGCCGGGCTGATCGGCTGGCTGCTGCTCTCCCGACACCGTCGCTGAACCCACCCCCGCAAAACGGGAGATCCCTCTCATTCCGGGACGTGTGCGGTCCCGATATGGGAAGGATCTCCCGTTGTGCGGAGGAGAGAGGTGAGGCGCTCCCGCAGGTGCTGGGAGCGCTCCGCGAAGGCCCGCTGCAGCCGCGCGTACTCCCGCTTGCCCTCCGCGGTCTCGATGCGGATCGGCGCGTATCCCCAATCCGCCAGGTCGTAGGGGGCCGCGCGCATGTCCATCTCCCGGATCTCCCGCGACAGCTCGAAGGCCTCCAGCAGCAGATCCGAATCCACCAGGGGCAGCAGCTTGTACGCCCACTTGTACACGTCCATGTTCGCGTGCAGGCACCCGGGCTGCTCCATCTCCCGCTGCGTCCGACGGGAGGGCTGGATCGTGTTCAGCGGGACGGCCTGCGGCTGGAAGAAGCGGAAGGCGTCGAAGTGCGTGCACGTGATCCGATGCCCCTCCACCACCTCATCCGTGCCCGCCGCGCCCAGCCGCAGGTCCAGGTACTCGTGCCGATGCCCGTTGACCTCGGAGCGGTAGGCCATCGCCCACTCGTGCAGCCCGAAGCACCCGAAGGATCCCGGCTTCGCCAGCGTGCGGGAGAGCAGATCCCGGACGAACTCCACCGTGCGCTGCCGCTGGGACAGGAATCCCTCGACGTCCACGGTCACCGCGGTGCCGGCCGCGGCGATGTCCCGGGCGGCATCGGTCTCCAGCCCGGCGGCGCGCAGCTCGTCCTCGACGGCGGGCCGGTAGTGCTTCCAGTCTCGACGCTCGGCGGCGTCCAGCAGGATCACCCCGGCCCCGGGATGCCAGCGGCGCAGCTGCCCGGGGGACAGGGTGTAGTAGGTGAACAGGAAGTCCTCCACCGGGTGCTTCTCGCCCCGGCTGCGACGATCCACGAAGGGCTGCCCGTGCCGATCCGCACGCTGTCCGTGCTCCGCGGCCAGCGCGCGCCACCGGGCGGCGTCGAGCAGGCGCATCCTCAGCGGCCGGTGCCGCCGTAGACGGTGGCCTCGCCCTCCCGGTCCAGGTCGAAGGCGCTGTGCACCGCGCGCACGGCGTCGTCGAGCAGATCCAGGCGGGTGATCACGGAGATGCGGATCTCCGAGGTGGAGATCATGTCTATGTTCACCCCGGCGTTGGACAGGGCCTTGAAGAACTGGAAGGAGACCCCCGGGTTGGACTTCATGCCCGCACCCACCAGGGAGAGCTTGCCGATCCGGTCGTCGTACTGCACGTCCTCGAAGCCCACCTCCTCCTGGACGCGACGCAGCACCTGCAGGGCCGTGTCCCCCTGATCCTGCGGCAGGGTCACGGAGATGTCCGTGCGCTTGGCGGACTTGGTGGACACGTTCTGCACGATCATGTCCAGGTTGACCTCGGCGTCGTTGAGGCTGCCGAAGATCTTCGCGGCGTAGCCGGGCACGTCCGGGACGCCGACGATCGTGACCTTCGCCTGCGAGCGGTCGTGGGCCACACCGGAGATGAGGGGCTGTTCCAAGGGGATCTCCTTCGTCAGATCACGGGAGTCGGCGTCGGTGGGGCTCGGGATCACCCAGGTCCCCTCCAGGGTACTGAAGGACGAGCGGACGTGGAGCTTCAGCCCGAAGCGCCGGGCGTACTCCACGCTGCGCAGGTGAAGGATCTTCGCCCCGTTGGCGGCCAGCTCCAGCATCTCCTCGCTGGAGACCTCGTCCAGCTTGTGCGCGGTGGGCACGATCCGCGGATCCGCGGTGAACACCCCGTCCACGTCCGAGTAGATCTCGCACACGTCCGCGTCCAGGGCCGCGGCCAGGGCCACCGCCGTCGTGTCCGAACCGCCCCGGCCCAGCGTCGTGATGTCCCGGGTCTGCCGGTTCATGCCCTGGAAACCGGCGACGATCGCGACGTTGCCGGCCTGCACGGATTCCCGGATCCGATCCGGGTTGACCTCCACCAGGCGGGCCGCGCCGTGGATGCCGTCGGTGATCATCCCGGCCTGGGAGCCGGTGAAGGACTGCGCGGGGATGCCCAGCTCCCGCACGGCCATCGCCAGCACCGCCATGGAGATCCGCTCCCCGGCGGTCAGCAGCATGTCCAGTTCGCGGCTGGGCCCCCGGAAGGAGGAGACCTCGTGGGCCAGATCCAGCAGATCGTCCGTGGTGTCGCCCATCGCGGAGACCACCACGACGACGTCGTTCCCGGCGGCCCTCGTGTCCCCGATGCGCCGGGCGACGCGCTTGACGCCCTCGGCATCGGCCACGGAGGACCCGCCGAACTTCTGCACGATCAGACTCATGGGTGCTCCCGTCCTCGCTCTCGTCCTGCTGGCCCGGCGCCCCGGGGCGGGGCAGGGCGGGTGGTGGGGCGCGTGGCCGCCCGTCCCAGGGTATCCTCCCGCACATGAGGACGCCGCTTCGCGTCCGGTGTCCCAGGATGCGGAACGCGGCGGATGGCATGACTGCGGCGCAGGAAGCGGAAAGAGGACGGCATCGCGCATGGGCGGACGGGATCACCCGAAGCAGGGCACGCAGGAGACGGGGCGGCAGGAGCGGGCCCCGCGCTATCGCGTGGGCCGGGCGCGCGTCGTCGAGCGGCTCAGCCCCACGATGACGCGGGTGGTGGTGGAGGGCCTACCCGGATTCCCCACCCGGCACGCGGTGGGGGAGACCGTGCGCGTGGTGCTGCCTGATCTGCAGACCGGCCGGGTGCCCGAGCCCGACCTCACCGGCGGCAAGCCGCGCTGGGCCAAGCCCGCCCCGCTGACCCGCAAGTACACGGTGCGCCGGGTGGATCCCGAACTCGGGACGGTGGAGATCGCCGTGGTGGCCCACGGGCGCGGCCCCGGCAGCCGGTGGGCGCAGGCGCTCGCCCCGGGGGATCCGGTGCACCTGCTGGGACCCAAGAGCGGCCGCGAGGCCCCGGAGCCGGGGCGCTTCTTGCTCATGGTGGGGGATGAGACGGGCCTGCCCGGCATCGCTCGCTGGCTGGAGCAGCTGCCCGCCGACGCCGTCGGGCGGGTGATCCTCGAGGTGCCCGGCCCGGACTCCGTCCAGGACCTCTCAGCCCCCGCCGGGGTGCGCCTGACGTGGCTGGTGCCGGGCGAGGACGGTCCGGACGGGGAGTCTGCGGACGGCCGACCTGGGGACGGGGACGGGGCGGCGAGCCGAGGAGCGAGCCCGGAGGCCGACGCGCGGGCGAACACAGGGGAGCCGGGCCGGGCGGAGGTGCTGGCCGGTCGCACGGCCCTGGAGGTCGTGGAGCGGATGCCCGTTCCCGAGGGCCCCGCGTTCGCGTGGCTTGCCGGGGAGAGCGCCGCCCTGCGCCCGGTGCGTCGGCTCCTGCTGGAGCAGTGGGGGCTGGACAAGCGCTCGATGCACGCGAAGGGCTACTGGACCAGGAAGCGGTGAGCGCCCGACGCCGCGGGCCGGGGCGCCGGGCATCCCGTGCGCCCCGCTGCCCGCTCGAGGCTTCTCAGTCCGCCCAGGGATTGGCGAAGCGCTCGCCGCGCCGGGGCGTCGGGTAGCGGCGCGCGGGCACCTCGGGGGAGGCCTCCGAGCCCGCACCGCCCCGTTCGGGTTCGCCCTCACCGGGCTCCTCGGAGCTCCCAGAGCTTTCTGAGCCGTCGTCGTCGGTGTTGTGGTCCGAGGCTTCGGGGTTCGCGGCGAAGTCCTCGGCGTCCTCCTCGTCGGCCAGCCGCGCCTCCTCCGCGGCCCGGCGCATCCCGGCGGTGAGGATGCGACGGCCCTCCAGGGCCCGGCCCAATGTGATCTCATCCGCGTACTCCAGGTCCCCGCCCACGGGCAGTCCGGAGGCCAAGCGGGAGACCGTGACGCCGATGGGGTTGAGCAGACGGGAGAGGTAGGTCGCGGTGGCCTCGCCCTCCAGGTTGGGGTCCATCGCCAGGATGATCTCCTGGACGTTCTCGTCGGCCAGGCGGGTGACGAGCTGGCGGATGCGCAGCTGCTCCGGGCCGATGCCCTGCATCGGATTGATGGAGCCGCCGAGCACGTGGTACCGGCCGTCGAAGCTGCCGGTGCGCTCGATCGCGGAGACGTCCTTCGGCTCCTCGACCACGCAGATCAGGGAGGTGTCCCGGCGGGCGTCGCGGCAGATCGAGCACTTGGGGGTCTCGGAGATGTTGCCGCAGATCTCGCAGAAGGAGACCTTCCGCTTCACGGTGGTGATGGCCGCGGAGAGCTTCTCCATCTCCTCGGCCGGGGAGTTGAGGATGTGGAAGGCGATGCGCTGGGCGGACTTCGGGCCCACCCCCGGCAGACGGCCGAGCTCATCGATCAGATCCTGGACTGCGCCTTGGTACACGGCTCCTCATTCTCGCGGGGGCACCGGATGCAGCGCTCCGGTGCGGTGGTTGGTGGGTGGCGGTCGGGATCAGCGCGCCTGGTGGGGCCGCTCCTCGATCACCCGGCCGCCGAGCAGGGTCTCGACCGCCGCCTGACCGTACATCGCCGAGTCCTCCAGGTCCTCATCCTCCGGGGTCGGGGCGAAGTCCTCCCAGTCCTCGGGCGGCTCCGGGGCCTGCGAGTCGACGCCGGGGCCCCCGTGGGAGCGAGCCCCGGCGGCGATGGCCGCGGCGTGGCGCTCCCGGAAGGACCGGTGCGGCTGATCCCGGGCGGGCCCGGCGGGTTCGGTGGGCGGAGTCGACGGCGCGTGCCCCTCCGGGCCGGCGGGACCAGTGTCCGGGGGCGCCTGCCCGTCGGCCGGGCTGCTGGAGGGGGCGCTGGAGGCGGCGTCGTCGGGGACGGCGCGCAGGTGGCGGGAGGCGGACCCGCCGCCGGGTGCTCCCGCGCCGCCGGGGATCTCGACCAGGCGCGGGGTGCGCTCGCCCCACTGGGACGGGTGCCGTGCGGAACCGTCGTCGGGCCCGGCGTATCCCCAGCCGCTGCGGCGCCCGTCCACCGGTTCGCCCGGGGCGCCGGCGCGTCGGGCGGCCACAGACCAGTCGTGCGCCGGCCCGGCCTCTTCCGTCTCAGATCCGCTCGACGACGCCCCGGGGGACGACGCGCCGGGGCCGGCCGGGTGGGCGTCGGAAGTCGGAGCAGCGTGGTTCGTCGGGGCGTGGTCGGGCGCGGCTTCCTGGGTGGGATCGACCGTCGCATCCGGCGCGGGGTGCTGTCCGGGGTCGCCGGAATCCGCGGGGGCCTCACCGGGCTCCTGCGGAGAGGGGACCACGCTCAGGCTGCCGGTGGGCGGGGTGCGCGGATCGGGCGAGCCCTGGGAGGGCACCGGGGCGGGACGCGCGGGACGCTGCCCCTCCGCGACCTCCGGAGCCGAACGCTGCGAAGCGGTGTCCTGAGTAGCCTCGGCCTGCTCGGGACCGTCACCGGGGATCGCGGCGACCTCCCAGCTGCCGAAGTTCTCGCCCTCGGCATCCTCGGACCAGGCAGGGGCCCCGCCCTCGGCCGGTTCCCCGTGACGACGCCAGGCCTCCTCCTCGGCCCGCGGGCCCTGGGGCAGATCCGGGGTGACGCGCGGGCGCCCCGACTCATCGGGTGCCCGACCCGCGGAGGACGCGGCGGGGCGCTCCCGGAGGGCCTGCTGGGCAGCCCGCTCCCACTGATCCTCATCCGGCCACTCCGGCTCCTCCGCGCGCGCGGTGGACGCGGCGTGGCCGGAGCGCTCCGGTCCGCGGCCGGGGGCACCCGCGAAGGAGGCCCCGCCGTGTCCGCGCTGTCCGTCCTGTTCGCTCTGTCCGCGAGCGGGCGACGACGACGCGGGGCCGCCCGGTCCCCTACCGGATCCACCGGGCGCACCGGGCCCTCCAGATCCACCGGGCCCGCCAGGCCCGGACGGCCCCTGCGGGCTGCGCCCGCCGCCGTCGGAGGGCCCGGGGCCGCCGTCCACGGCCACCTGGCAGGAGATCCCCAGGACCTCCTGCAGCGCCTCGGACAGGGCACCGGCGTAGCGCTGCACCCGGGACTGGATCCCCGGCCCGCGGGAGGAGACGTACAGGACGCCGTCCTCGAAGCGGGAGGGCTGGCATTCCCGGAAGGTCGCCTGGCCCACCTTGGAGCGGCTGCCGACGGCGGCCACCACATCGGCCCAGGAGCGCTGGATCATGGTGACCTGGCCGGCGTCGGCCGGGGCCGTGGGCTGCGGCTGGTATTGTCCGGCGTCCTCCGCCATGTGCGACGCCGAGGTCTCCCGTTCGGGGGCCTCCGGGTGCTGGTCGGCCGCAGGCGATGGGGCGCCGGAGGGTTCGGCGGCGTCGTTCCCGGCGGCGTCGTTCCCCGTCCTGCCGGCCTCGACCCGGCGGGAATCGACGGCATCGGCTCCGGCGTCCTCGTCCCCGGTCTGCTGCCCCGGCGGGACGGGACGGTTCCGCCGGGCCATCGCCAGCGCGGCCTCGCGACCGTCCGGGGCCGCCGCCATACCCTCAGCCGCTGAGCCGTCGGAGCGCTCGGGCCCCTCCTCGGTGCCCGCCGCCTGGGCGGCCGCGTGCTCGGCGGGGGTCTCCGGGGTGGTCAGGGCGGCCGGATCCTGGCGCAGCGGGGCCGCCACCGCGCCGACCGTGCCCAGGTTGATCCGCCGCTCCAGCCGATCCACCCGGGCCCCGACCCCGCGGGTGGAATCATCCGCGGTGGGCAACAGGATCCGGGCGCACAGCAGCTCTAAGTGCAGCTGAGGGGTGGTGGCCCCGGTCATCTCGGTCAGGGCGGCGTTGGTGATGTCCGCGGCCCGGGACAGCTCCGCGGCCCCCAGCTGCTGGGCCTGCCCGCGCATCCGATCCACCTGGTCCTCGGAGAGCCCGTGCAGGATCGAGGCCGCGGCGTCGGGAGCGGCCCGGACGATGATGAGGTCCCGGAACCGCTCCAGCAGATCCTCCACGAACCGGCGCGGATCCTGCCCGGTGCTGATCACCCGGTCCACGGCCTGGAAGACGGCCGGAGCGTCCCCCGCGGCGAAGGCGTCCACCACCCCGTCCAGCAGCTCGGCGTGGGTGAAGCCCAGCAGGGCGACGGCGAGGTCGTAGGTGATGCCCTCCGACCCGGAGCCGCCCATCAGCTGATCCAGCACGGACAGCGAATCCCGCACGGACCCTCCTCCGGCGCGCACCACCAGCGGCAGCACCCCCTGCTCGACGGCGATGCCCTCCTGCTCGCACAGGTGCGCCAGATAGGTGCGCAGGGTCTCCGGGGGGACCAGGCGGAAGGGGTAGTGGTGGGTGCGGGAGCGGATGGTGCCGAGGACCTTGGCCGGCTCGGTGGTCGCGAAGACGAATTTGATGTGCTCCGGCGGCTCCTCGACGATCTTCAGCAGCGCGTTGAACCCCTCGCGGGTGACCATGTGCGCCTCGTCGATGATAAAGATCTTGTACCGGTCCCGCACGGGGGCGAAGGTCGCGCGTTCGCGCAGGTCACGGGCGTGGTCCACGCCGCCGTGGGAGGCGGCGTCCATCTCGATGACGTCCAGCGAGCCCGCGCCGTCCCGGGCGAGGTCCCGGCAGGACTCGCAGTGCCCGCACGGGGTGGGGGTGGGGCCCTCGGCGCAGTTGAGGCAGCGGGCCAGGATGCGCGCGGAGGTGGTCTTGCCGCAGCCGCGCGGCCCGGAGAAGAGGTAGGCGTGGTTGACGCGGTTGTTCCGCAGCGCCGTCATCAGGGGCTCGGTGACGTGCTCTTGCCCGATGACGTCGGCGAACGTCTCCGGGCGGTAACGGCGGTACAGTGCGGTGCTCACGCGAACAACACTAACGGCTGGGACTGACAGATCGAACGGCGTCCGCGGGTCTGTGGAGGGGGACGGCGGAGACGAGAAGACCCCTCGCGCACCCGTCAGAGCGCAGATACCCTTGCTGCCTTCCGGCCCTGGGGGAGTTTTCCACGATGACGCCACGCGAGGGGCTGGTGCCAGCTTAGCGGAGGCCCCGCGCGGGTGTCACACCGCGGACCCGCCCTGGGTCGGTGTTCTGCGCCACCCGTGATTGAGTTGGGTTGTCAGCCTCCGGAGCGGTTGTGTAGGCTCGTATCCGTTCGCTTTCGTGAGCATGTCGTGCGGCCCTGACCGCATGGATGCAAGCGACGCCTGGAGGATTCGCCTAGCGGCCTATGGCGCACGCCTGGAACGCGTGTTGGGTTCACGCCCTCGGGGGTTCAAATCCCCCATCCTCCGCCGAGCAGACCGGCCCCCGAGCCAGTGGCAGCACTGAACCGGGGGCCGGTCTTTTCGCGTTCGGGGCGGCGTCGCTCCGGGTCTGGGTCCGCCGCGACTCACCCCTCCGTCAGGGCGCGCCCGCGCTGCTCCGGGAGGGTGAAGGCCGCGGCGGCGGCCACCGCGAAGGCCGCGGCGAAGACCCCGAACAGCAGCACGTGCCCGCCGAGGGCCACCAGCGGCGGCACGATCAGCGGCGCGATGATCGAGGCGATCCGACCGAATCCGGCCGCGGCCCCCGTTCCGGCCCCGCGCACCGTCGTCGGGTACAGCTCCGGGCCGATCGCGTACAGCGCGCCCCAGGCTCCTAGGTTGAAGAAGGACAGCAGGCAGCCGCACACGATGATCGCCGTCTCCGAGGTGGACAGCCCGTAGCCGATCGCCGCCGCCGCGGAGCCCGCCAGGAACACGGCTAGCGTGATCCGGCGTCCCCACCGCTCGATCAGCCACGCCGCCGTGGCGTAGCCGGGCAGCTGGGCCAGCGTGATGATCAGGGTGAAGGTGAAGGACTTGACCAGGGTGAAGCCCTGCGCGTGCAGCAGGGACGGGATCCAGATGAACGCCCCGTAGTACGACAGATTGATGCAGAACCACACGGTCCACAGGGCCGCGGTGCGTCCCCGCAGCTGCGCGGACCAGATTCCGAGGCCGCCGCTCGGCTCGGGGGCGGAGTCCGACGTCGTGCGGGCGGCCGCCGACCCCGAGGGCGACGCCGCGCCGTCGGCCGCACCCGCGCTGGCCCCCGCCGCATCCGCGGCACCGGCGGTCCCGGCTCGGGTCCCGGCGTCGGCCGCACTCGCCGCACCCGCGGCGGCCCGACCCGTGGTCTCGGCCGCACCCGCGCCGTCGGCCGCACCCGCGGCACCGGTCTTCCCGGAGTGCTCCGCGGCCTCCTCGAAGGAGCGGACCACCCTCTCGGCCTCCTCGTGCCGCCCCCGGGATTCCAGGAAGCGCACGGATTCCGGCAGCCCCAGGCGCACGATCAGTGCGTAGACCGCGGGCAGGCACCCCAGGGCCAGGGCCCACCGCCAGCCCTCCGGGGAGGCGCCCACCACGAAGGCGCCGATGCAGGCCGCGGCCAGCCAGCCCACCGCCCAGAAGGCCTCCAGCAGCACGACCATCCGGCCGCGGATCCGCCGCGGGGCGAACTCGGAGACCAGGGTCGAGGCCACCGGCAGCTCCGCGCCCAGGCCCAGCCCGACCAGGAAGCGCAGCGCCATGAGCATCGCCAGACCGGTGGACAGCGCGGAGGCGCCGGTGGCCAGCCCGTAGACGAGCAGGGTGGTCGCGAAGATCTGGCGGCGCCCGAAGCGGTCGGCGAGCAGCCCGCCCAGGGTGGCGCCCAGGGCCATCCCGATGAAGCCGATGGAACCCAGCCAGGAAGCCTCGGTGGGGGTCAGGCCCCACTGGGCAGTCAGCGCGGCCATGATGAAGGAGATCAGGCCGACGTCCATCGCGTCCAGGGCCCAGCCGATGCCGGAGCCGGTGAGCAGGCGGGTGTGCTTGCGGGTCAGGGGCAGCTCGTCGAGCCGCTCGGTGCGGGTGCGCGTGGTGGTCATGGCCCAGGACACTACCCGCGAGACGGCCGGAAAGCGAGGTTATTGTCAATATGACTCTAAGCGTCTCTGGCGATCATCCTTCCAGCCACTGCGCGAGCCCCGGCCCCAGGATGCGGGCGTCGGACGGCGCGTGCAGGGTGCCGTCGCCCAGCCCCGGAAGGACCGGATCCTCGGCGTGCACGGGCCGCCGGTCTCCGCGGGCCCGCAGCGTGCGCTCCGTGAGCTCGGGCAGGCGCATCCGATCCGGGCCGGCCAGAGTGACCATGCCGGCGCCGTGCTGGCCCTGGGCCGCCTCCACCAGGAAGCTGGCGACGGAGGCGGCGGCCAGCGGCTGGATCGCCCAGTCCTGCGCTCGCACCCGGTCCTGCTCCTCGGTGACCGCCGCGGGATTCATGCCGAACTCGAACCACTGGGCGCTGCGCACGATCAGGTGCTCCACCGGGGACCGGCCCACCAGCTCCTCCTGGGCGGCGCGGGCGGCGTAGCAGGGGAACTGCTGCAGCCCCTCGTCCTGCACGCCGTTGATGGAGAGCATGACCAGACGCCGGACGCCGGCGGCCTGGGCGGCCTCGAGCAGGTGGCCTGCGGCGCGCAGGATCGGGCCGGTGGGGTTCTCATGGTCGGGCGGGGCGACCTGGGAGACGTCGATGACGGCCGTGACTCCCTCCAGGGCCGCGGCCAGCCCCTCTCCGGTGAGCAGGTCGATGCCGTGGGCGCGGTCCAGGGAGACCGTGTCCAGCCCGGCCTGGGCGGCGTCGCGCAGGACGAGGGTTCCGATGGCGCCGGACGCGCCGGCGACGGCGATGCGAGTCATGGGGGCTCCGTTCTTGCGGGAGTGGGCGCGGGTGGTTAAGAAGAACGGCCCCGGTCCGTATCGGACCGGGGCCGTTCCCCATCAATCACTCGCACCTTTGAGGTAGTTCCTACCGTACGGATCGATGCTGAGGTTTCCCTGAGTTCCCTCTGCGTGTTGACCAGGTGTTTCGCAGGGGGTGTGGGCCTGCGGCGCGGCCTACTCGGGGCTGGCCTGCGGCGTCGGCGGGACCTCGTGCAGGCCGAACCAGCGCTGCGCGTCGGTGCGGGCCTGCTCGGTGAGCACGGTGAAGGGCCGCGGCTCGCGGGACTGGCCTTCGAGGGTCTGCAGGATGAAGTCGCGCACCAGCCAGACGTCGGCCGGGTCGGCCTCGGGGGAGACGTCCAGGATCCGCTCCAGCTGGCTGGGGGTGAGGTCGAGGGTGTCCAGGACCTCGGTCTCGGACAGGTCGGACAGGAGCAGGTTGGCGCGCAGCTCCTCGCTGGTGGTCCTGCGCTCTTCGGCGTTCAGGGACAAGGGATGCCTCCGGCGGTGGATGGGTCGATGCCCTCAAGATACCAAGCCCGCGCGCGGGCGCAGAGGGCGGGGACTCGCGGCGTCACCCCTTCCCGGGCGGTGGAACGTCGGTCAGGGAAGGTCGTCTGGGCAAAGAACGGCCCCGGTCCGCATCGGACCGGGGCCGTTCCCCATCAATCACTCGCACCTTTGAGGTGCTCTCCACTGTAGGGACGCATCCTGGGATGCACCTGTGGCGATGCTGCGCATCCACCGGACGTTCCGGGGCCGACGCCGGGTACTGTGGGCCCCATGACACACGAGGAACAGCTGGCCCAGATCAGCAGCGGCTACCGATTCGACGGCCCCACCCTGCGCCTCGGCGCGGCGATGAGCGAGGGCCAGCCGCACCCGGAGGCCGTCGTCGGCCTGCCTCTGTCCATGATGAACCGGCACGGTCTGATCGCCGGGGCCACCGGCACCGGCAAGACCAAGACCCTGCAGCTGATGGCCGAGCAGCTCTCCGACGCCGGAGTCCCGGTGTTCCTCGCGGACGTCAAGGGGGACCTCTCCGGTCTGGCCGCCCCCGGCCAGCCCAACGAGAAGCTCTCCGCGCGCACGGCCGCCCTGGGTCAGGAGTGGACGGCGTCGTCCTTCCCCACCGAGTTCTGCTCCCTCGGCGGGGACGGGAAGGGCGTGCCCATCCGCGCGACCATCCAGTCCTTCGGGCCCCTCCTGCTCTCCCGGGTCATGGACCTGAACGCCACCCAGGAGTCCAGCCTGCAGCTGATCTTCCACTGGGCGGACCAGCAGGGCCTGGAGCTGTACAACCTCGAGGACCTGCGCGCCGTCATCCAGCACCTGACCAGCGCCGAGGGCAAGGAGGCCCTGGCGCAGCTGGGCGGGCTGTCCAAGGCCACCGCCGGGGTGATCCTGCGCGAGATCGTGGGGCTGGAAGCCGAGGGCATGGACCAGTTCTTCGGGGAGCCGGAGTTCGACGCCGCCGAGTTCCTGCGCACCGCCGAGGACGGGCGCGGGGTCATCTCCGTGCTGGAGCTGTCCACGCTGCAGTCCAAGCCGCAGCTGTTCTCCACCTTCCTCATGTGGCTGCTCGCGGACCTCTTCCAGGACCTGCCCGAGGTCGGGGACGCGGACAAGCCCAAGCTGGTGTTCTTCCTCGACGAGGCGCACCTGCTGTTCACCGGTGCCTCCAAGGCCTTCAAGGAGTCCATCACCCAGACCGTGCGGCTGATCCGCTCCAAGGGCGTGGGCATCTTCTTCATCACCCAGACCCCCAAGGACCTGCCGTCCGAGGTACTGGGGCAGCTGGCCAACCGGGTGCAGCACGCGCTGCGCGCCTTCACCCCGGAGGATCAGAAGGCCCTGACCGCGACCGTGAAGACCTTCCCGAAGTCCGGGTACGACCTGGAGCAGGTGCTCACCTCCGCCGGGATCGGAGAGGCCGTGGTGACCGTGATGACCGAGACCGGGGCGCCCTCCCCGGTGGCGTGGACCCGGATGTTCGCGCCGCGCTCGCTGATGGGCCCGGCCCCGGAGGCCGTCGACGCCGTCGTGGCCGCGTCCCCGCTGATGCCGAAGTACGCGACCGTCGTGGACTCCTACTCCGCCTTCGAGAAGCTCAGCGGGCAGGCGGGGCCCGGCGGTGCTGCTGGGGGCGGGGGTGGTGCCGGTGGGGATGAGGCCGCCGGGGCCGGGGCCGGGTCCGTCGGGGCTGGTGCTTCCGGGGCTGGTGCCTCCGGCGCGACGGGCGCGGACGGTTCCGGGGCGGCGTCGTCGGCGCAGGAGCGCAAGGAGGCCGAGCGCGCGGCGCGGGAGCAGGCCAAGGAGGAGGAGCGGCGTCGCAAGGAGGAGGAGCGCGAGCGGCAGAAGCGCAACGACGCGATGATGCGCGTGGGCACCAACGTGGCCTCCCAGATCGGCCGGGAGCTGGTGCGCGGCATCTTCGGCACCAGCCGCTCCCGCTCCCGCAAGGGCCGCGGCGGCTTCGGCGGCCTGTTCGGCTGAGTCCGGGGGTCTGATCGCTGGCCCCCGACCCCGTGGTCACGCTGGGTGCAGGAAGTCGCGCACGGTTCGCGTCATCCTGCACCCAGAGTGACCTGTGCGGGTGGTGCTGCCGGGTTCCGGCGTCGTCGTGGGCCGTTGTGTGCAGCGTGGACCGGATGATCCGGCTCGCGGTGCACGATCCGGTCCCGGTCCGCTCCGGGGGGCGGCCGACGACGGCGCGGGGCGTCAGGACGCGGCGTACTGCTCCCGCATGAGCTTCTTGTTGAGCTTGCCCACCGACGTCTTGGGCAGCTCCTCCACCAGGATCACCCGATCCGGCAGCTGCCAGTCCGCGAAGCGCCCGCGCAGGGTCTGCAGCACGGCGTCCTCGGTGAGCTCGGCCCCCGGCTTGGCGACGACGTAGGCCACCGGGCGCTCCTGCCAGCGCGGGTGCGGCACCCCGATCACCGCGGCCTCCGCGACTCGGGCGTTGTCCAGGATCGCGTTCTCCAGGTCGATCGAGGAGATCCACTCCCCGCCGGATTTGATGACGTCCTTGAGACGATCCGTGAGCTTCAGGTACCCGTCCGGTCGCATCACCCCGACGTCGCCGGAGCGCCACCACCCGTCGCGGAAGCTCTCCCCGGCATCGGGCCGGTCGTGGTAGTCCACCGTGACCCAGGGGCCGCGGACCAGCAGCTCGCCGCTGGTGGCGCCGTCGGCCGGCAGCTCGTTGCCGTCCAGGTCCGCGATCTTGATCTCCAGGCCGAGCGCGGGCAGGCCCTGGCAGCGCTTGATGTCCCAGCGCTGCTCCTCGTCCAGATCCTCCATGCCCGGCTTGAGCCGGTAGTTGTAGGTGACGACGGGGGAGGTCTCCGAGGCGCCGTAGGCGTGCACGACGTCTGCGCCGGTCAGCTCCTTGTACCTCTTCATCATCGCCAGCGGCGGCTCCGTGGCGCCGCAGACCAGCCGCACCCGGGACAGGTCCGGCGCCTGATCCAGGCCGCGGATGTGCTCCAGCACGGGTCCGAAGATCGCCGGGGCACCGTTGGCCACCGTGACCTCCTCCTGCACCATCGCGTCCGCGAGGAAGCCCAGCTCGTCCAGGCCGTAGCGTCCCGGGAGCACGACCTTCGCTCCCGCCGCGACCGAGGCCTGCGGGAAGCCCCAGGACATCACGTGGAACATGGGCGTCACCGGCATGACGCAGTCCTCCGGGCCCACCTGCAGCGCCGAGATCAGGGCCAGGCTGTGCAGGTACATGGCGCGGTGGGAGTAGAAGATGCCCTTCGGGCGGCCCGTGGTGCCGGTGGTGTACCCGGCGTAGGCCGCGGAGTGCTCATCGATCAGCTCCCACGGGTATTGGTCGGCGGAATCGTCCATCTCCGCCATGAGGTCCTCGAGGAACACCGCGCGGGGGAGGGTGGTGCTGACCTCGGAGCCGGGACGGTCGCTGAGGATGATCCACCCGCGGACGTTCTCGGCGTCGGCGTGCTGCTCCGCGAGGGGCAGCAGGGACTCGTCCACGCAGATCCAGGAGGCCCCGGAGTGGTCGATGACGTAGCGCAGGTCCTGGGCGGCCAAGCGCAGGTTCAGCTGCAGCATCACCGCGGCCAGACCGGGCACGGCGAAGTACAGCTCGAAGTGGCGGCGGGAGTTCCAGTCCATGACGCCGACGACGTCGCCGGGCCCGATCCCCAGACCGCTCAGCGCGTGCGCCATGCGGGCCAGGCGCCGCCATTCCTCGCGGTAGGTGGAGCGGTGCCAGGCGCCGTCGTTGCCGCGGTGCACCACCTCCCGGTCCGGGAAGTTCCGGGCCGCATGCCGGATCAGGGTGGTGATGTTCAGCGGGTAGTCCTCGCCGGTGGTGGCCTGCATGCCCTTGAGCATCGTCGCTCCTTCTTCTCCTGGGACCAGGTGCCGACGCCGCGGGGAGCGGCACGGTGGAGTCGAGGTTACCGCATCCGGAGTGAGCCATGCCATACCGATGGTTCGGGCTGTGAGGCCGGGCGAGCGGAGGGTGGCGGAAAGCGGAGTGAGGTCCGCCCGTGGGGTGTCCGGGTCTCAGCAGCCCCAGGCGCGGGGGTTCGCGGAGCAGCCGTCCTTCACCCACCCGGACTTCGTCCGCCACACGCTCACCGTCTGCGGTTGGGATGGGAGGGTCGCGGTACCCTCGACCGGCTGCCACTGCCCGTCCCCCACCTGGTACTCCCCGCGGAACTCGGTGGAGATGACGATGGCGTAGTCCCCGGTCTCCCGGTACTGGTGGGAGGTGGAGGTGGGGGTGTCCCAGCTGTTCTCCGGCAGGGCCCGACCGGGGTCGGTGGTGGGTCCGGTGGTGGTGCCGTCGCCGTAGTCGAAGGTGTAGGAGACCGGGGTGGCCCGCACCCGCACCGACTGCCCCAACAGGGTGACCTCCAGTTCCTGGGGCCGGCTGTCGACGTAGATGTTGGTGTGGTAGTTCTTCAGCGTGTTGGGGCCGGGCTGGATGCTCACGGTTCCCGGCTGGATGGGCATCTTCTTCAGATCTTCGGCGGTGACGGTCGGGGTCGGCGGTGCGGTGACTCGTTGGGCGGCATCTTCGGGGGACTGGGACCCGGGGGCGGCGCAGTATTGACTTCCTGTCTGCTCCCATTCCCCGCCTGATTTCAGTCGACGGTACACATAATGGACAACGCCCTTGTCCTCGCCATCGATAGTGCATGCTTGATTGAGCGAGCAATAGTCGTCTGCCTCTGCTGCTGTCCCTGGGAGTGGGCACCCATAGTGGGCATAGTATTCGTACGGGTCGTCAACCACGGCCGCACGCTGACGGCCGCCGCTCTCTGTGGCTCCGCTCCCTCCAGGGCTGGCGGGTTCCGTGGGTTTCCCGCCGGGAGTCGTCCCCTGACGTCCCACGACGACTTCGTTGCCACGAAAATTACCCCAGGATTTCGGTTTCCCCTCCTGCGATATTGCGGGTGTCAGGTGGGCAGAGATCAGGATCAATGCTGCGGCACATGCCCATGTGTATCTAGTTGTCACCGTAGTCAACATTCTGAATGTCTCCGATGCTGTTGAACCACCATCTGCCGTCGATGTAGTCCAGATGGAGGGTTTGCGGCTGGCCATTGTAAGTATGACCGGAGATGTCATCGACCTTCCCCGCACTGTTCCACAGAACTCCATCCGCCCGAGACTGGTAGACGATCAGGTTGTATCCATCATTCACGCGACCCCATTCCCCATCATATTCCACGCGATATGAGGGGAGGCCGTCGGTGACCCATTGGCCATCGTCGTATAACCTGGTCAACCCCTCGAGAAGATCCTTGTATTGGGGGTTTCTTGGGCTGACGGCATCCGCCGCGTACTGCTTGTCTCCGGTCTGGACCAGGTACTGCATCGAGTCCTGCCAGTACTGCATGAAGGCCTTGGCGCCGTCGAAGGTCTCCTCCTTGGCGGCTTCCGGCAGGGTCGGCACCGGCACGTTGCGGGCCGGGTGCTCCGGGGTCGCCTTCTCGTACCCGGTGGAGGACGCCGACGCCGAGGACGAAGCACTGGCCGAGGCGCTGGCCGATGCCCGCGGGTCCGCGGTGCCGACCACCTCACCGCTGCTCTCACCCCCGCAACCGGACAACAGGAGGGCGCCGGCCAGGACCAGGGGCGCCAGGGATGATGCGGGACGGTGCGAACGGGCCACGGGAGCCTCCGGGTGCTCGAGGGTCAGACGGTGATCATGCGAGGTGAATCACTCAGGTCCCCCGAGACTAGCCCATCCCGCACCCGGCCCGGAAGGTTTTCCACACCCCGGACCGCCCACCCCACCGACCCGGCGCATCCGTTCCCGGTCGAGGGCTATTCGGGAACGGGAGCGCCGTCTCGCGCAGGGCGCGCCCGGCCTCGCCGTCGCGAGGGTCCCGGGGCCGCCGCACCCCGCGGCAGAGCCGCGTCGGTCAGCATCACCGCGCCGAGCAGCGCCACCGCGATCCCCAGGGAGGCGCACACATCCGTGAGCCAGTGATACCCCAGGTAGATCCGGGAGGCCGCGACCGTGCCCGAGGCCAGCGCTGCCATCGCAAAGGCCAGGAGACGCGGGCCCCGCGCCCGCCCACGGGTCAGCAGCCACGCCAGCACCAGGGCGGCCGTGGCGAACAGGCAGGTGTGCCCGCTGGGGAAGGAGAAGCTGCGGTCCGCGCCGTCCACCATGAAGGCCGCCGGCGGCCGGGTCCGGGCCACCAGGACCTTCAGCGCCGTGACCGAGACGCTGGCCAGCACCACGGCCCCGGCGAACAGGAGGGGGTCCCGGCGGCGGGTCCTGAAGAACCAGGGGATCGCGGCGAGCACCGCGAGGATCGGGATCACCTCCGGCGTCGCTGCCCACGTCACCGCGGTGGCCGCCTCGTCCAGGATCCGATGCTGGTCGGCGGCCGCCAGGCGCTGGAGAGGGTGATCGAACAGCGCCAGATGCTCGCCCTCGACCTCCCAGTCCCAGATCCGCCAGGTGCCCACCGCACCCAGCGCCAGCAGCATCGTCCCCACGACGACGTCGCGCCGTCTGCTCCCCTGTGCCATGTGCTCGCTCCTCGCCGGGCCTCCTCGCGGCGGCAGGCTGCGGCAGCACGGGATCGGTCCAACGGCACAGGATAGGAGGCGGCGCTGGACCCCGGCTGGAACCATCCGGGGAGAAGCCCGGATCCCCGCGTTGTCCACAGCACCTGCGGAGGTGTTCACCCGCGGTTCACCCGCTCTGGGTACAGTTGCGCACATCACTCGCATCGTCTTCCCGGGGGAACCCATGACCATCCGCCATCTGCGCTCGGGGGCCGGGGCCGCCGTCGCCGCCCTGCTCGTCCTGCTGCCCGCAGCGCCCGCCGCCTACGCCGTCGAGGACGCCGGGACCACCGAGCTCACCCTGTTCAACATCAACGACTTCCACGGCCGCATCACCCCGGAGATCGGGATGGGCCTGGCCGCCACCCTGCAGCAGCAGCGCGCCGCACACCCCAACAGCCTGTTCCTCTCCGCGGGGGACAACGTCTCCGCGAGCCTTTTCGTCTCCTCCGTCCAGGACGACGAGCCGACCCTGGACTACCTCAACGCCCTCGGTCTGCAGGCCAGCGCCGCCGGCAACCACGAATTCGACAAGGGCCTGGCGGACCTCACCGGGCGCATCTCCGAGCACGCGGACTTACCGATCCTCGGCGCCAACGTCGTCGACCCCGCCACCGGGGATCCCGTGCTCAAGCCCTACACCATCCTCCAGACCGACGGCGGCGTGAGCGTCGCCGTCATCGGCTCCGTCACCGCCGAGACGCCCCAGCTGGTGGACCCCTCCGCGCTGGGCGGCATGGAGTTCACCGATCCCGTGGCCGCCACCAACCGCTACGCCGAGCAGCTCAGCGACGGCGACCCCGACAACGGCGAAGCCGACGTCATCGTCGCCGAATACCACGAAGGGGTGCGCACGGACGATCCCCAGGGCCGCATCGTCACCCAGACCAGCCCCGCCGTGGACGTCATCTTCACCGGTCACACCCACGAGGAGTACGTGCTGCCGCCCGGCGGCCAGACCGGACCCGGGCAGCGCCCCGTCCTGCAGACCGGCAACTACGGGGACAACCTCGGCGCCGTCACCCTCACCCTGGACGCCCGGCACGAGGTGCGCGGCGCCCGCGCCGAGCTGATCGCCAACCCCAAGAAGATCCCGGACGCCCAGACCATCTCCGCGGACCCCGTCCTGCAGCAGGCGCAGCGCGTGCTCACCGACGCGAAGGAGTACGCCGATCGCATCGGCAGCCGGAAGCTCGCCGATCTCGCCGCCCCCGTGACCACCGGCTGGGACCCGGACAAAGCCGAGGCCAAGGGCGGCTTCGACCAGCGCGACCGGGAATCGACCATGGGCCATCTCGTCGCGGACATGTACCTGCACGCGGCGAACGGCACGGGGCGCACGCCCGCGGACCTGGCCATCGTCAACCCCGGGGGTCTGCGCGATGAGTTCCCGGCGGGTCTGCGCAGCGACCCCTCCACCACCGCGGATCAGATCACGGTGGCCGACGCCGTCTCCGTGCTGCCCTTCGCCAACAACCTCTGGACCACGCAGCTGACCGGCGCCCAGCTGCGCCAGGTGCTCGAGGAGCAGTGGCAGCAGGACAACGCCGGATCCATGGCCACCCGCCCGTACCTGCAGCTGGGGCTGTCCTCCAACGTCACCTACACCTACACCGGCGAGCCCGGTGCCGCCGGCTACGCGACCCGCGGCGACAACATCGACGAGGTGCGCATCGACGGGAAGCCCCTGGAGGAGGGGCGCACCTACACCGTGGCCCTGCCCTCCTTCCTGCTCGGCGGCGGGGATAACTTCTCCACCCTCGCCCAGGGGACGAACACCAAGGACACCGCCGTCGTGGACTCCGACGCCTTCCAGGACTACCTGCGCGAGCTCGGGGTCGTGACGCCGCGACCGGAGAAGCAGGCCGTCCGGGTGTCCGAGAAGCCGGAGGCATATGACCTCTCCGGCATGTACACGGTGTGGGTCTCCGACCTCGCCGTCGCCTCCCCCGGGATCCCGACTCCCGAGCGGCTGAGCGTGCGCATCGGCGGGCGCGACGCCGGTGAGGTTTCCGTGCGAGACGGCGCCGCGGAGGTCTCCGTGCCGCTGTCCGGGCTGGGCCTGGACGCCGGGACGCACGAGGTCGAGCTGACCGAGCCGACCACCGGCACGCACGTGGTGATGAACGCCGACTTCACCGGAGCCGGGGCCGAGCCGACGCCGGAGTCGAGCCCTGCTCCGACGAGTGAGCCGACGCCGGCCCCGACGGGCGCGCCGACCAGCGCGCCGGGCCCTGTCCCGACGGGCGAACCGGTCCCCACCGCCGCTCCGACGACCACGGCGGGGCCGGATCTCCCCGCACCGGGACCCTCCGCCTCTGACGGCCGGGCCGGGATCGGAGGGGGTGGGAGCGATGACCTGCCCTCCGGCGGCGCCCTGAGCGTGGAGCCGAACGGGGTCGCGGCCGACTCCGCCGAGACGGGGCCGGGTGGGCTGGCGAGGACCGGCGCCCAGGATCCGGTGCGGATGGTCCTGGCCGGTCTGCTCGTGCTCGGTACTGGTGCGGCCCTGGTGCTGATCCGTCCCCGACGCACCCGCTGAGCGGACTCACGGGGGCCTAGACTCGGCGCCATGACGGCGAACCAGCGCAGACCCCTCTCCCCGCAGACCGGATCGGCGGGCCCGGCGGAGGAGCGCCCCGAGTCCTCCGGAGATCCGAACGGCGGGACCCCGCATCACGGGAGTCAGCATCCCGGCAGCCCGCATCACGGGAACCCGGGTGATCGGCGGGGACCGCTCGCCGTCGTCACCGGGGCCTCCCGCGGCATCGGTCGGCTCGTGGCCGAGGGGCTGCTGGACGCCGGGTTCCGCGTCGTCGTCACCGCCCGCTCCGAGGACAGCCTGGAGCCGCTGCTCACCCGCGGGGCCGTGCCGGTGGTCCTGGACCTGGCGGATGAGGAGTCGATCCGCCGCGCCGCACAGAGCATCCGCGAGCTCGGCCCCGGCCCCCACCTGATGGTGCACAACGCCGGGTACGGGCAGCAGGGCGCCCTCGAAGAGGTCGACGACGACGTCGCGACCCGCCAGCTGCGCACCAACGTGCTCGGCCCGATGTCCCTGACGCGGGCGCTGCTCCCCGGGATGCGCCGGGCCGCCGACACCCGGCCCACCGACGTCGACCGCCAGCCGCGGATCCTGCTGGTGACCTCCGTGGCCGCGGATCTGCACCAGCCGATGAGCGGGTGGTACTGCGCCTCCAAGGCGGCGCTGGCCTCGCTGGCGGACACGCTGCGCCTGGAGCTGCGCGGCAGCGGCATCGACGTGGTGGAGATCCGGCCCGGCCCGGTGGGCACCGGGTGGCAGCGCCGCGAGGCGCAGGAGCTGCGGGAGGCGGCGCGCGGCGGCCGCTACGAGGCGCTGGCCGAGAGGGTCGCGGACCGGGCCGAGCGCCGCGCCCCGCGGGGTCTGGATCCCGAGCGGGCGGCCCGGCGGATCGTTCAGGCCGCCACCGCCGCTCATCCGCGGGCCCGGTACTCCCTGGGGCGCGGCGTCGGCGCGGCCCGCCTGATCGCGGCGGCCGCACCGCCGCGACTGAAGGATGCGGTCCTGTCCCGGTACTTCCGCTGACCCCCGAACGGCCTTATATTAGACACATGTCCAATAAGCCGTCGCGGACGCGACTGAGCTCCGAAGGCCGGCGCGCGCAGCTGCTGCGCGTGGCCACCCGGCTGCTGGCCGAGGGCGGCGTCGGGAACCTCTCCATGAGTGCGGTGGCCCAGGAGGCCGGGATCGGCCGGGCCCTGCTCTACCACTACTTTCCCGGCAAGGAGGCGCTGGTCGAGGCGGTGTTGGCCGAGGAGTCCCGGCGTCTGCTCCAGGCCACCGAACCCGCCGTCGGACTCAGCCCTCGTGAGGCGGCCCGACGCGCGTTGGACGCCTATTTCCAGGCCTTCGACGCCAGCTCCGGAGGCATCCGGGAGCTGTACGCCCCCACCGCGGACACCGTCGCCGGAGTGTACGTGATCACCGCAGCCAACCATGACGTCCAGCTGCGGCGCATCATCGAGCTCACCGGCGTCCCGGACACCGCGGAAACCCGTGTGCTGATCGGAGGGTGGCTGGCGTTGGTCGAGCACCTGGCGACGACGCGCGGGCACGCTCCCGGAGCCGATCGAGGCGAGCTGATCGAGCGCTGTCTCGCCGCCCTGGAGGCCGTGCTGGACCGCCCCCTGCCCCAGAGATCGTCCCTCCCCCCGACGTCAGAGCCCGGACCGCGGGTCTGAGACCGCACCAACCCCACAACCCCCATCCCCTGAGGTGAACTCCCATGAACATCCTGCTGTTCGGCGCCACCGGAAACGTCGGCTCCCGCATCCTCACCCGTGCCCTCGACGCCGGGCACCGCGTCACCGCCTACGTGCGCCGTCCGGAGGCCCTCACCCAGCACCAGGGGCTGACGGTCGTCGGCGGCCAGCTCGACGACGTCGAGGCCATGACCGGGGCGGCCCGCGGCGCCGACGCGGTGATCATCGCGGTGACCGGCCCGATGAAGGACCGCACCTTCATGCAGCGCAGCCTCCCGTCCATCCTCGAGGCCGTGCGGGCCGCCGGAGCCGGCCGGGTGGTGCTCACGTCGGTGTTCGGCGCCGGAGACACCGCGCAGAAGGCTTCGTGGTTCGCCCGCGGGATCTACCGCACCGCGTTGCGCGGATTCCTGGCGGACAAGGAGGCCGCGGACCGGCTGCTGATCGACTCGGGGTTGGAGCACACCATCGTCTACCCCGTGAACCTCAAGGACGCCCCGGTCCGGGAGGAGGCCGCCGTCGAGCCTCTCGAGACGGTGGCCTCTGTGCCGGGACTGCCCACCCTGCCCTTCGACGCCGCCGCGGCCGCCCTGCTGCGGGTGGCCCAGGATCCGGACACCGCCGGTCGGCGTCTGCTGATCACCACCCGGAAGGGCTGGAAGCCGGCCCGGGACTGAGGCCGCGTCAGCCCGGGGGCCCGTCCGCGGGCCGGCCCCCGGGGCCGGACCGCGGGGCTCAGGAGACGCGCAGCACGATCTTCCCCGCCGTGTGGCCCTCGCGGCTGGCGGCGAAGGCCTCGGGCAGCCGGTCCAGCGGGAAGGTGTCCGCCACGCGCACGGTCAGCGCGCCGTCCTCGGCCAGGCGGGCCAGCTCGGCCAGCCCCTCGGCATCGGGGTGGACCCACAGCCACTGCCCGCCGTGCTCCAGCACCTCCGGGTCGGCGATCGAGGCGTGGGCGCCGCCCTCGGCCAGCACCGCGGTGGTGGTCTCCACGACACCGCCGACGAAGTCCGCGACGATCTGCACCCCGTCCGGGGCGAGCTCGCGCACCCGCTGGGCGAGGCCCTCCCCGTACTCCACCGGCTCGGCCCCGAGCTCACGCAGCCAGGCGTGGTTGCGCTGCGAAGCCGTGCCGATCACCCGGGCGCCGTAGGCCGCGGCGATCTGCACGCCCATCGAGCCGACGCCGCCGGAGGCCCCGTGGATCAGGACGGTCGTGCCGCGGTTCTCCTGCGGATCGCGGGAGAGCCCCAGACGGGTCAGCACCTGCAGCGCGGTCAGGCCCGCCAGCGGCAGACCCCCGGCCTGGTCCCAGTCCAGCGCGGCGGGCTTGCGGGCGAGGGCCCGGGCGGGGACGGTGGTGTATTCGGCGAAGGTGCCGTGGTGGATCCAGTCCCGCCGGTTGTAGGCGATGACCTCATCGCCCTCGGACAGACCGGGGGTGTCGATGCCGGTCGCGGCGACGACGCCGGCGACGTCCCACCCCGGCACCACCGGGAACTCCGTGTGCATCAGGGAGGACAGGCCGCCGGACATGATCTTCCAGTCCACCGGGTTGATCCCCGCGGTGCGGACCCGGACCAGGACTTCGCCCGGCCCGACCTCCGGGAGGGGACGCTCCTGCAGCTGCAGGACGGCGTCGTCGCCGAAGGAGGAGTAGGTCTGCGCGCTCATGCTCTGCTGTTGGGTCATGGGCAGTGCAACCGAGTGCGGCCGGTCCGCATTCCGGCCGTCTCCCGGCCGTGTCGCGACGGTGGCCTGCGGCGGTGCCGCCGGTTCAGGACTCCGGGTTCAGCGGCTGTCCGTGCTCCTCCTGATAGGCGGCCAGCCGCACCTTGGCCTTGCGGTTCTCCCGCCAGATCTCCAGGCCCACGGGGATCACGGAGACCAGCACGATGACGATGACGATGAGGTCTACGTGCTCGCGGATGAAGGTCACGTTGCCCAGCCACACGCCGGCGAAGGTCAGCAGCAGCACCCACAGCAGGGCGCCGGTGATGTTCCACTTGGCGAAGTCCCGGTAGCGGTAGTGGGCCATGCCCGCGGTGAGCGGGACGAAGGTGCGCACGATCGGCACGAAGCGGGCCAGCACCAGCGCCTTGCCGCCGTAGCGGGCGAAGAACGCGCTGGCCTTGTCCAGGTTCTCGTAGTTGAGGATGCGCCCGGTGGGGGAGAAGAGCCTGCGCCCGAACCACCGTCCCAGCATGTACCCCACCTGGTCCCCGAGCACCGCGGCGGCGGCCACGGTCAGCAGCAGCACGGCCAGGTTCAGCCCGAGCTGCTGGTGCAGCAATCCGGTGGTGAACAGCAGCGAATCTCCGGGCAGGAAGGGGAAGAGCACGCCGGATTCGATGAAGATCATCAGGGCGACGACGCCGAGCACCCACGGGCCGGCATCGGCCAGCAGCTGCTCCAGGTCCACCCCGAACAGGCCGAGGGGTGCCGTGGGCAGGGCCGCGACGTGGGCGGCGAGATCCAGCAGAGGTGTCATGGGTCCGTTTCCGGTGGTCGGTCGGGGTCACCCCATGGTACGCGCCCGGCGCTGTGGCGCGGCTGAGAATCACCGGCCGTATCCACAGGAGCCCGGCGGGGGCTTCGCCGTGTCAGTCGCCGGTGCCACCATGGGGTCATGGACACCCACGACGCCGCCCGGCCCAGCCTCGATCCCGCCCAGCCCGATCCCGACGCCGCCCTGCGCGAACGGGCCCTGATGGCCCTGCGGGCACTGACCGGCAACCCGTCTGCTGACTTCCATCCGGGCCAGTTCGAGGCGATCCGCGCGCTGGTCGCGGACCGCGCCCGGGCCCTGGTGGTCCAGCGCACCGGGTGGGGCAAATCCGCGGTGTACTTCCTCTCCGCGCTGCTGCTGCGCCAGGAGGGCGGGGGGCCGGCGCTGATCATCTCCCCGCTGCTGGCGCTGATGCGGGACCAGGTGGCCGCCGCGGAGCGGGCGGGGGTGCGCGCGGCCGCCGTGAACTCCGCGAACGCCACCGAGTGGGCGCAGATCCAGGAGCGGGTGCGGGCGGGAGAGCTGGACGTGCTGCTGGTCAGCCCGGAGCGGCTGAACAACCCCCGGTTCCGCGAGGAGTGGATGCCGCAGCTGATGCGCACCTGCTCCCTGCTGGTGGTGGATGAAGCCCACTGCATCTCGGACTGGGGCCATGACTTCCGTCCGGACTACCGGCGCATCCGGGACCTCATCCGCGCCCTGCCCGCCGGGGTGCCGGTGCTGGCCACCACGGCGACCGCCAACCGCCGAGTGGTCGCGGACATCGAGGAGCAGCTGGGGGTGGGTCAGGAGGTGTTCACCCTGCGCGGCCCCCTGGCCCGGGATTCCCTGCGCCTGGGGGTGCTGAGCCTGCCGGACAACGCCGCCCGGATCGCGTGGCTGCTGGCGCACCTGGGGGATCTGCCGGGCAGCGGCATCGTCTACGCCCTGACCGTCTCCGCCGCGGAGGACACCGCCCGCATCCTCGCCGAGGCGGGGCACGAGGTGCTGGCCTACACCGGCCGCACGGACGCGCAGGATCGGGAGCAGGCGGAGTCCGCCCTGAAGGAGAATCGGGTCAAGGCGCTGGTGGCTACCTCCGCGCTGGGGATGGGCTTCGACAAGCCGGACCTGGGCTTCGTCGTGCATCTGGGCGCGCCGAGCTCTCCCGTGGCCTACTACCAGCAGGTGGGGCGTGCGGGGCGCGCCACGGACAGCGCGGACGTGCTCCTGCTGCCCGGGAAGGAGGACCGGGAGATCTGGCGGTACTTCGCCACCGCCTCGATGCCCACCGAGGAGAATGCCCAGCGCATCCTGGGGGCCCTGGGCCGGGCCGGGGATCCGATGTCCGTGGCTGCTCTGGAGGCCGCGGTGGACGTCAAGCGCTCATCGCTGGAGCTGCTGCTGAAGGTGCTGGCCGTGGACGGGGCGGTGGAGAAGGTCTCCGGGGGCTGGGCCGGCACCGGGGCGCCCTGGACCTATGATTCCGCCCGGTACGAGCGGATCGCGCAGGCCCGGCGGGCCGAGCAGGACGCGATGCTGGAGTACGAGGCCGGGCGGATGTGCCGCATGCAGTTCCTCGCCGCCCAGCTGGATGATCCCGACGCCGCCCCGTGCGGCCGGTGCGACGTGTGCGCCGGACCCTGGTACCCCATCGGGGCGGATGAGGAGGCCGTGCGTCGGGCCAAGCACGGCCTGGTGCGGGTGGGGGTGCCGATCGAGGCGCGCTCGCAGTGGCCCAGCGGCATGGCGACCCTGGGCCTGGAGGTCAGGGGCAGGATCCCGGAGCAGGAGCGGGCCGAGCGCGGACGGGCCCTGGCTCGCCTGACCGATCTGGGGTGGGGCAACCGGCTGCGGGAGCTGTTCTCCGCCGACGACGCAGGACACCCCGTGGACCGAGAGGTCCCGTCGGATGTGGGCCGGGCCTGCGTGGGCGTGCTGGCCGAGTGGGACTGGGCCGCCCGACCCGCGGGGGTGGTCGCGGTGCCCTCGGTCTCCCGGCCGCGGCTGGTGGACTCCCTGGCCCGGGGCCTGGCTGCGGCAGGGCGTCTGCCGTATCTGGGGGCCCTGGAGCTGGATGGGGCGGTTCCGCCGGGACCGCGCGGCGGGAACAGCGCCTACAGCCTGGCGGGGGTGTGGGGGCGCTTCGGCGTCGGCCCGGAGCTGGCGGCGCGACTGGCCGAGGTGGAGGGCCCGGTGCTGCTGGTGGATGACCTCGTGGACACCCGCTGGACCCTCACCGTGGCCGCCCGGCAGCTGCGGTTGGCCGGGGCGCCGGCGGTGCTGCCCTTCGCCCTGGCGATGCGCGGGTAGCCGGGGCGGGCCGTCAGCCGCCCTCGGCCAGGCGGCGGTTGGTCTTGGCGGTCGGCACCGCGTTCCACGGGTCCTCCGGCCACGGGTGCTTGCGGTACTTCGCCCGGTTCTCCGCCCGCACCTGGGGGTAGGCGTTCTCCCAGAAGGACCGCAGGTCCGCCGTGACCGCCAGGGGTCGACGGGCCGGGGAGAGCAGGTGCAGGAGCACCGGCACCCTGCCGTCCACCACGCGCGGGCCCTCGGCCCAGCCGAAGCATTCCTGTAATTTCACGGCCAGCACGGGCGGAGCGGGGTGGGCCCCGGGCTGTCCGTCGTGCTCCTCCGGGGCCGGGTAGGTCAGACGGATCGCCGCCCCGGAGGGCACCCGGATCCGCTCCGGCACCAGCTCCTCCAGCCGGGAGGCCTGGGGCCACGGGAGCAGCCGACGCAGCGCCGACACCGCATCCACCCGGGCGGCGGGCGTTCCCTCGGCGATCTGCTCCAGCTCCGGACCCAGCCAATCCTCTGCCGTCTGCGCCAGGTCGGCCGGCAGCATCGAGGGCCAGGGCTCCCCGAGCACCCGGTGCAGCAGCCCCAGTCGGGACCGGAGGGCCTCGAAGCCCTCACCGGGACGCAGCACCCGCATCAGCCCCTCCCGGGCCAGGGACTCGGCGACGGCGCGGCGCCCCATCTGCCGGGTCGGGCGCACCGGGGTGGCGGACAGCTCGATGCCTCCGAGCCGGGTCACCTCCCGCGCCGTGACCCTCCCGGCAGCGAAGCTCCCCGTCCGCTCCGTGACCAGCAGGGAGCCGGCGGCCAGCTCGGCGGTCTCCCGGTCGATGTCCGCGGCCGAGCGGATCAGGGCCCGTTCGCCGATCAGCTGCACCTCGGCCACGGCCAGCCATTCCTGCCCGGCCCAGGCGGTCTCGCGCGGCAGCTCGGCGGCGGTGCCCGAGGCCATCAGATACTCCCGCTCCGTGCCGGGACGAAGGCGGGCGATCCGCTGCGGGAAGGACAGGGCGGTGACCAGCCCGGCCGCGGCGGCATCCGCCGCGTCGGATGGCCCAGAGGAGTCCTCACCGGGCCCGTCTCCGTGGTCGTCGTCGTGCCCTTCGGAGAGCAGCAGCTCCAGCCTGCGGGCTTCCCGCAGCCAGGTCCGGTCCCGGTCCCGACGCAGCCTGCGGATCAGGGCGGTCAGGTCCGTCCCGGGGGCGCGCTGGTCGCCGGCCAGCGCGGCCACGACCTCCGCGGCGGCCCGGGAGCCGACCAAGGCGGCGCCGTCGAACAGACCCCGGGCCAGGTGCGGATCAGCCGGCACCTCGGCCAGGCGCCGACCCAGGGCGGTGGCCTCCCCGGCCTCATCCAGCGCTCCCAGAGCCGCGAGCTCGCGGTGGGCCAGGGCGCGGGTCCGCTGCGGAAGGGGATCCGGCAGCGCCAGACCCACCCCGTCCGGAGTCCCCCAGCAGGCCAGGTCCAGGACGGCCCCGGTCAGCTCGGCCGTGGCGATCTCCGGCGGGGTGTCCGCGGGCCGCGCCGCATATTCCGCTGCGGACATGCAGCGGATGGCGACGCCCGGGGCCTCGCGGGCCGCGCGCCCGGCTCGCTGGGTCATCGCGGCCTTGGACGCGCCCACCGTGACCAGCCCGCTCATGCCGCGCACGGTATCCACGCGGGCCTGCCGGTCCAGTCCCGCGTCCACCACCTGCCGCACCCCGGGTACGGTCAGGGCGGATTCGGCCAGGTTCGTCGCCAGGATGATGCGGCCCGTCCCGCCCGAGGCCGGGTCCAGGATGCGGTCCTGCTCGGCGGCGGGGGTGGAGCCGGTGAGGGTGAGCACCGGGGTCGGCAGATCCCGCAGCCGGCTCGCGACCCGCTCGATCTCCCGCGCCCCGGGCAGGAAGACCAGGGTGTCGCCCACGGAACCCGCCTCCCCGGCGGAGTCTGATACCCGGGACCCGACCCCGCGGGAGGCTCCGCTCGCGGAGCCGGCCGGAGCGGTTTGGTGATGTTCGCGCACCACCGAGGCCACGTGGGCGAGGAAGGCCTCGGCGACGCCGCGGGTGTCCTGCGCCGGCCCCGCGGCGGGAGCCCAGCGCTCCTCCAGCGGGTGGATCGCGGCATCCACCGAGGCGATCGGGGCCGGAGCATCGGCCCGGCTGTCGGAACCGGGAGCGCCCAGCAGCCGGGCCCACCGAGGGGCGTCGAGAGTCGCGGACATGAGCAGCAGCCCCAGATCCTCACGCAGCTGCACCAGCTGCTGCAGCATCGCGAAGGCGAGGTCCGAGTCCAGATGCCGCTCGTGCACCTCGTCCAGGATCACCGTGTCCACCCCGGTCAGCTCCGGGTCCGCAAGCAGCCGGCGCAGCAGCACCCCGGTGGTCGCGAACTCCACTCGCACATCCGGGCCCATGACGCGTTCGCCGCGCACGGTGTGCCCCACCAGCTGTCCCGGCCGGGTGCCGCTCAACGCCGCCAGGCGGCGCGCGGCCGATCGGGCGGCGATGCGTCGCGGCTGGGTGACCACCACCCGGCCGGGCCGATCCGCCAGGCCGGCCAGCAGGTTCGCGACGAGGGGCGGCACCAGCGTGGTCTTGCCCGTGCCGGGCGGGGCCTCGACGACGCCGCGCAGCCGCCCCGTCCTCGAGAGCCACCCGCGGATCTGGGGTGCCAGCGCCAGGGCGGGCAGGTCCGCACCGATCCGCCGGAGGTCGAAGGGGCCCGCATCGGCAGTTCCCGCGTCGTCGGGCCCGGGGCCCGCCCGGTGAGGGGAGGGATGGGCCACGCTCAGCCCCGTCCGGGCAGGTTCTCGTACAGGGCGCGCGCGGTCACGAGGTCCTGCCACCCCATGCCCACGGTCTTGAACAGGGCGGGCCCCGGAGCGTCGGGGGCGTCCTGCGGCCCCGGGGCGCACACCAGCTCGCGCAGCGGCCGCAGCCGCTCGGCGCTGAGGATCCCGGAGGCCGTCCCCTGCACGATTTCCCCGGCCTCGCGCAGCGCGGTCTCCGGGTCCTCCACGTACACGCGGGCCCGGGCCAGCAGGGCGTCATCCACCTCCCGGGCGTCGGGGGTGTGGGAGCCCATCGCGACGACCACCGCCCGCTCATCCACGACGGAGCCGTCGAACAGGGGATCCGCCGAGGCGGTGCAGCAGGCGATGATCGGGGCTCCGGCGGTGTCGTCGGCGTGGGCCACGTGCACCCGATACCCGTCTCGGCGCAGCCTCTCCACGGCCGCGCGGGTGCGGGCGAGGTCCCGCCCCACCAGGCCGACGCGGGAGATCTGGCGGATCGCGGCGATGGCGTGGACGTGCTGCAGCGCCTGGGGGCCGGTGCCGAAGACGATCAGCTCACGCGCCTCGCCGTCGGCCAGCAGGTCCACCCCCAGGGCGGAGACGGCGGGGGTGCGCACCGCGGTCAGGGCGGTGCCGTCGATCATGGCCAGGGGTGAGAGGGTCTCGGCGTCGTGCAGCAGGTAGCCGCCCTGGATGGTGGGCAGCTCGCGGTCGGCGTTGTCCGGGCACAGAGTGAGGATCTTGATGCCGGCGTAGCCGCCGACCTCGCTGGGCATCATCAGGAACCGGCCGCGGCTCAGGGGCGCAGTACACCGCTGGAGATCCTCGGCCGGGTCCAGCCCGTCCAGGAGGGACTGGCGCAGGGCGTCGACGGCGGCGCGCATCGGCAGGTGGGCGGTGACCTGGTCGGCGCCGACGTGGCGGATCAAGGCGGAGGGCTGCGCGGGCACGGGACATCCCTTTCCGGGGCGCGGAACGGCCGGTGCCTGAGCGCCCCGATCGACGGTGCTGGCCTGCCCCGAGTGTACCCAGGCCCGTCCCCACGATCCGGGAGCGCGCCGTCGCCCCGGGGTATGCGAAAGACCCCCGCCTCCCCGGAGATGCCGGGGAGCAGGGGCCTTCGCTCGGCGCGGTGACGGAGGGATTTGAACCCTCGGTACGGGGTTGCCGTACACGACATTTCGAGTGTCGCACCTTCGGCCGCTCGGACACGTCACCAACGTCAAAGCACTGTACCGGGTGGCCGGTGCCCGCTCAACTCTCCGACAGGGGGCTCTGGATGTACCCGTCCACCAGGGTCATCGCGGCGCGGGCGGCCTCCTGGGTGGTGCGTCGGGTCCGGCTCAGCTCCCGGTCCATCGCGAGCATGAACGTGGTGCCGAACAGCCCCACGGCCAGGGTGTGCGGATCCGGGTGCTCGTTCACCCGGTAGGTGCGGGACAGGTCCGTGATCAGCTCGGTGACCCGCTCCAGCAGCAGGGTCCGCTGATCCCCGATGACCTCGGAGAGGGACCCGGAGGGGCGCCAGATCTCGGCGATGGCCAGCCGGGCGAAGCCGCCGTGCTCCTCCAGGAACCGCAGCGCCGCGATGATGCCGCGGCGCAGCCGCTCCCGCGGATCCTCGACGCCGACCTGTGCGTCCTCGATGGCCTCCAGGACCAGCTGGATGCCGTGGCGCATCAGCCCCTCGACCATCGACTTCTTGGAGCCGAAGTTGTAGTAGACGGTGCCCTTGGAGACCCCGGCGGCGGCCGCGACCTCATCCACCGTGGTCTGGGTGGGGCCCTTCTCACTCATGATGATCATCGCGGCCTCGAAGAGCTTCAGCTGGGTGCGGGAGGTGCGCCCGGGGCGCCGGGCCCCGGGGCGCCGCCCCGACGCGGGCGCGGTGCCGGCGGCGTCGGGGCGGTTCTCGGTGCGAGCGGTCATCGTCCTACGCCTCGATCTCGGGGTGCAGCTTGGACAGGGTCCAGGTTCGGGAGCGGATCGCGCCCAGGAAGCCCAGGGCGATGCCGATCAGCAGGTACCCGACCATCATCCACACGATCGTCCAGACCGAGGACTCATCCACCCCGTAGGCCAGGCGCCGGATCGCGGTGATCGAGTGCCCCATCGGGAAGGCGTCGTGCATCCACAGCAGCGGCTGGGGCAGGGTCTGATACGGCATCAGACCGCCGCCGGTGACCAACTGGAGGATCAGCAGGATCAGCACCAGGAGCTTGCCCGGATTGCCCAGCAGGAAGATCAGGCCCTGCCCGATCGCGCTGAACGTCACCGAGACCAGGAGCATGAACCACAGCACCAGCCAGGGGTGGGCCATCTCGAACCCGAGGGCGAACTTCACGACGGTGAACAGGATCGCGGCCTGCGCCACGGAGACCACGGCGAACGGGATCCAGGAACCCAGCATGATCCGGAAGTTCGAGGTGTTCGACGCCTGCGCCCGCTCATTGGAGGGCCGCACGAACTGACCCGTGATCAGCACGCCGATCCACAGCGCCAGGGACATGAAGAACGGCCCCATGCCCTCGCCGTAGTTGGCGGCCGTGGCCAGCGAGTCGTGGTCGTTGGCCACCGGATCGGACATGACCTTGGCCAGCGAGCTGCGCTGGCTCTCATCCAGGTTGGGCACCTTGTTCGCGCCCTGGCGCAGCCCGTCGGTGAGGTTCTTCGACCCGTCCTCCAGGTCCGAGGAGCCGCTCTGCAGCTGCCCGGCGCCGTCATCCAGCTGGGTCGCGCCGGAGACCGCGTCGTCCGTGCCGGAGGCGAGGGTGTAGGCGCCGTCGCGAGCCTGGGTCTGCCCGTCCAGCAGCTGCTGGGATCCGCTGACCAGCTGGCCGGTGCCGTCGGTGAGCTCACCGGTCGCGGAGTTCAGCTGCTGCGCGCCGTCATCCACCTGGTTCACCCCGGAGACCAGCTGACCGGTCTTGTCGTTCAGGGTCTTGGCGCCGTCGGCCAGCTCGCCGGTCTTCTCATCCAGGGTCGCGATGCCGGACTTCGCCTCCCCGGTCTTCTCGTCCAGGGTCTTGGCGCCGTCGGCCAGCTCGCCGGTCTTCTCGTCCAGGGTCTTGGCGCCGTCGGCCAGCGTTCCCGCGGCGGAATCCGCGGACTTCACTCCCTGGGCGAGCGTGCTGGAGCCGTCCTTCAGCTGGGCGACGCCGCCGGTGAGTTGGTCGATCTGCTGGGCGATCTGGGAGACGCCGTTGGCCGCGCAGGTGGAGCTGCGCAGGGAGGCGAGATCCTTGCCGATGTCCGTGGCCTCGAAGTCGTTCAGGCCCTTCGCGGTGGCGTCGTTGATGCGCTGGTGCGCCTGCTCCCCGCCCAGGGTGCCCACGATCGCGTCGATCTGCTGCTGGGTGAGGTCGATCGTGCCGTCCTTGACCTGCTGCTGCAGGGTCTCGCGCACGATCTTCGCGTTCTCGGACACGACGGCGTTGGACACGTCCGTGCCCAGGCGGCCGGTGGCCTTCTGGTCGTTGAACGAGGACAGGTCCCGGCAGACTCCGGTCAGGTTGTCGCCGACCTGGCTGATCCCGGACTCCTTCAGCTGGGTGTCCAGCTGGCCGATGCCCTGGTCCAGCTGGGTCGCGCCGGTCACGAGCTTGCCGGTGCCGTCCTTGAGCTGGGTGGCCCCGGAGGACAGCTGTGCGGTGCCGTCCTTGAGCTGGGTGGCCCCGGAGGACAGCTGTGCGGTGCCGTCCTTGAGCTGGGTGGCGCCCTGCGCGAGGGTGGCCGTGCCGTCCTTGAGCTGGCTGGAGCCGTCGGCCAGCTGCTGGGTGCCGTCCTTCAGCTGCCCGGCGCCGCTGCGCAGCTGCCCGGTGCCGTCGGCCAGCTGCCCCGTCGCGGAATCCAGCTGCTGGGCCCCGTCATCGAGCTGCTGGGCCCCGTCCAGACCCTGCCGCTGCCCGTCCACCAGCTGGTTCTCGGCGTCGTGCAGCTGGTGCGCGCCGCTGTTGAGCCGCTGGGAGCCGCTGACCAGGTCCGAGGTGCCGCCCTTGAGGCGATCGATGGCGCTGCCCAGCTGCACGGTCCCATCGGTGACCTTCTGGGACCCGTCCCGGGCCTCGACCAGCTGGCCGTGGATGTCGGTGAAGCTGGCCAGCAGCTGGTTGGCGGTCTCGTCGCCGACCTGGCTGGCGACGGTGTCGCGCACCGAGGTGCCCGCCTTCTCCACGATGTTGGTCAGCAGGTAGTTGTTCGCGTCGTTGGTGATGATCTCCAGGCCGGCCTTCTGGGGATCCACCTCGCCCGTCTTGCCGTTCTCATCCGGCTGGAACCGGGAGGTGGACAGCAGCTTCTGGGAGAAGTCCGAGGGGATGACGAGGGCGAAGCCGAGCTCGCCCTTCTCCACCTTGTCCACGGCCTCCTGTCGGGTGCTCACGTCCTGCCAGTCGAAGTTGCCGGCGTCCTTGAGCTCCTTCGCGACGTCCTCGCCGGTGTTCACATGCTTGCCGGACTCGTCGGTGGCGCCGCGATCGGACTGCACGAGGGCGGCCGAGACGTTGTCCACCCGACCGTACGGATTCCAGTTGGAGTACAGGTACACCCCGCCGTACAGCAGGGGCACGAGGGTCACGGCGAGCATGACCAGCTTGGGCAGCACGCCGTGGGAGAAGCGCTTGAGCTCGGTCAGGGCGAGGCGTAAGGACGTCACGGTCTTCTCCTAGTTCTCGTTCTCGGCGGTCTGGTCGGCGTCGTCGCCCTCGGGTTCGATCTCCTCGGCCGCGGCCTCCAGGTCGAACAGCTCCTCGAGGGAGAGCATCCGGGTGGGCGGGAGAGGGTCCTCCGCGGGCTGCCGGTGGCGTCCGCCCTCCTCCTCGTCGGCGATGTCGGGTCCGCGCCCGCCCTGCGGGTCCCCCTCGATGGCCACGGGGCCGTACCACTTGTCCGAGACGTGGGGGACGACGGCGATGACGGCGCGCGGGTGCTCCTCGTCCTGGGCCAGCTCCAGCAGGCGGGGGATCCAGGTGACGGAGTAGTGGGCGTGGCGGGAGGGGGTGTCGAAGACCAGCAGGTCCGCCCCGGAGTTGTGCCGGGCCAGGGCGGTCATGAGCCGGATCCGCTGCTCGCCGGTGAGCTGCTCGTCCCAGAGGTTGTTCAGATCCGCCAGGCCGTTCTCCTCGAGCCAGCGCCCGGAGTGGGGACGCTGCAGGAAGGGGTGGGGCATGTAGGAGAGCATCTCGGAGACGTAGTCGCGCACCCGCATGTGCTTCTCCATCTCGTTGAGCTCGGGGGCGTCCACGATGCTCGCGTGCCGGCGCAGGGCCTTGCGGGAGGACTCCTCGTTCCAGGTGATGGATCCGGACTCCGGTTTCATGCGCCCGGTGAGCACCAGGGCCAGGGCGGTGCGGGTCAGCTGTCCGGAGGCCTGCAGCAGCAGCAGCTCTCCGGGGGTCACGTCCAGGGAGGTGCGCTGGATCAGGGGGGCGTGGCGCCCCTTGGCGGTGATGTTCTCGGCGTGCAGCACGGCGGAGGAAGCCTCCAGGGTGGGGGTGGGATGGGTGGCGGTGCACGCCCGGCGTCGAGCGCGCGTCGTCGAGCAGAGCACCACTCTAGTTGAACTGACCGGTCAGTTCTAGATCGGAGCCCCGAATGCTTTGTGAGGTTATGCACCCGGGCGGCGGGCCGCGAAGAACTCCCGCAGCAGCCCCGCGCACTCGGCCTCCCGGACCTCGGGCAGCACCTCGGTCCAGTGGTTCAGCCGCCGCTCCCGCAGCACGTCGAAGACGGAGCCTGCGGCGCCGGCCTTCTCATCCCAGGCGCCGAAGACCACGCGGGGGACCCGGGCCAGTACGATCGCGCCCGCGCACATCGAACACGGCTCCAGCGTCACCGCCAGCGTGCACCCCGTCAGACGCCAGGTGCCCAGTTCCCGGGCCGCCTCGCGGATCGCGAGGATCTCCGCGTGGGCCGTCGGATCGGCGTCGGCTTCCCGGCGGTTGCGCCCCCGGCCGATGATCCTCCCGTCCGGACCGATCACCACGGCCCCGATCGGCACGTCGTGAGTCTCCAGGGCCGCTCGGGCCTCGCGCAGCGCCGCGTCCATCCAGCGCTCGGACTCGGACGGGGTGGGGGCGCGACGCGCCGGGGGAGGGGGGCTGGCCATTCCACCATTGTCGGGCATCGCCTGCGATAGCGTGGGGCCATGCGCGTCACGATCCTGGACCACCCGCTCGTCTCCCACAAGGTCACCGTCCTGCGCGATGAGCGCACCTCCTCCCCGCAGTTCCGGGCCCTGGTGGATGAGCTCGTGACCCTCCTGGCCTACGAGGCCACTCGCAGCATCCGTGTGGAGCCGGTCACCGTGCGCACCCCGGTGGCCGAAGCCCGGGGGGTGGGCATCTCCCGGCCCCGTCCGCTCGTCGTCCCGGTGCTGCGCGCCGGGCTGGGCATGCTCGAGGGGATGACCCGGCTGATCCCGACGGCGGAGGTCGGGTTCCTGGGCATGGCCCGCAACGAGCAGACCCTGGACATCGTCACCTACGCCGAGCGCCTGCCGGATGACCTCACCGGACGCCAGGTCTACGTGCTGGACCCGATGCTGGCCACCGGCGGAATCCTGATCGAGGCCATCCGCTTCCTGCGCCAGCGCGGGGCGGACCACATCACCTGTGTGTGCATCCTCGCCGCCCCGGAGGGCATCGCCGCTCTGGAGGAAGGGGTTGCGGATCTGCCGGACGTGGATCTGGTGCTCGCGGCGCGGGATGAGCGGCTCAACGAGAAGGCCTATATCGTCCCCGGGCTGGGGGATGCGGGGGACCGGCTGTACGGCGTCGTGGACTGACCCGGCGCGGGTGAATCGGATACGATCGCGGGAGCCCTTGACAGCTTCGCGATGCTGTGATCTCGAATCCCCTCGGGGGGCTCAGGGCGGAGGGAGCTCCGCTCCGCAGCCCGAGCTGCCGCGGTGGAGACGCCCTGCGCTCCGGTGCCCCCGGGTGTGCGGTACGTGCCGTCGAGGCTGCATAGGCTGTCGGATCCCCCACATCCATCTCACGATGCGAGATAATTGCGGGCATGTTACTTGCGGCTGGTGCGGGTTCGGACGACGATGGACGCGACGGGTTCTCCCGACGGCGGACCCGTCGCCCCGCAGACCCCACGAAGAGACGAGACTCCGATGTCAGGCGCCCCCGGTTATGTCCACATCTCCCAGCGCAACCGCGTGGTCCCGGCGCGGGGGATGCGCGGGATGGCCGCTCCGGTGAGCGGGCGCGGCGCCGTCGGCGAACCCTCCTCCTACCACTCCCTGCGCTCCGGGCCGCGCCCCGTCGCCTCGAACGCCGCCCCGGGGGCCACGGATCACGAGGCCCGCGGCTTCGTGCTGTACGTGGGCCTGAACGAGGACGTCGCGGCGGAGAACGGCACCTCCCTGGTGCGCATGGTCCAGGACATCCGCGCCTACGCCCAGACTCTGGTGCCCCAGGCGGAGTCCTACGCCGCCGTCGCGATCGCCCCCACCGGCACCGACGGCTCGGACCTCGAGGTGGTGCGCGACGCGCTGGGCGATCCGACCACCCCGCGCCACCAGGCCGAGGTCGGCGCGCAGCAGGGCTTGGGCCCCGAATCCTCGCCGAGCCGGCCCGCCGGCGTGCTCATCGACCTCTCCCGCCGCGAGGTCTTCCTGGACGGGGAGGTCCTGAACCTCACCTACAAGGAGTTCGAGCTGCTGAACTACCTGGTGGAGAACTCTCGGCGCACCGTGAACCGCGAGGAGCTGCTGAGCTCCCTGTGGCGCGACGCCGAGGAGACCCCCAATGAGCGCACCATCGATGTGCACATCCGGCGCCTGCGCTCCAAGCTGGGGCGCCTGGCCAACACGGTGCGCACCGTGCGGGGGCAGGGCTACCGGTTCTACGAGCACCCCGAGGTCATCGTCTGGGCCGCCCCCGAGTACTCCATCTGATCCCGGTTTCGCACCGCCGTCTCCCTGGCGTGCGCTGCGCGGGCGCCGGGCGGGGATCATCCCTAGACTGACGCCATGAGCTCTCCGACCTCCCTGCCGAAGACCCTCGTGATCATGCGCCACGCCGAGGCGGACATGCCCTGGGGGACCGGCGACTTCGACCGCCCCCTGACCCGGCGCGGTCGGGAGCAGGCCCCGGCGGCCGGACGGTGGCTGCTGGAGCACGGCGCGGTCCCGGAGATGATCCTGTGCTCCGCCGCCCTGCGCACTCGGCAGACCTGCACGTGGGTCGCCGATGCCCTGGGCGATGAGGCGCCCACGGCGAGCCTGGACGAGCGCCTGTACAACTGCTCCCCCGCCACGCTGCTGACGGCGGTGAACCGGGTCCCGGAGACCGTGGACTCCCTGCTGGTCATCGCCCACTACCCGGCGGTGCAGGAGGTGACCGAGCGCCTGGCCTCCCGGGACTCGGACTACGACGCCGTGATGGACGCCTCCGCCGGTTTCCCACCGTCGTCCCTGGCGGTGTTCTCCTTCGACGCCGACTGGGCCGCCCTGGACGGCGCCGACGCCCGCCTCACCGCCTTCGCCGCCTTCTGAGGCACGGGCCCGGCGTCGGCCTTGGGCGGCGTTCGGGTGCGAGGTTCGTGCTGAGGTGCGCGGTTCGTGTTGGGGATGCCGCACGGCGGGAGGCATCTCAGCACGAACGCCGCATCTCAGCCAGCCGATGTTATCGATCAGCTATCACGCGTCCCTCCAGGACGCGAAGAAGGCCCTCGGATCCCTGTTATAGCAGGGATCCGAGGGCCTTCCCTTCGGCGGAGACGGGGGGATTTGAACCCCCGGTCCGGTGTTAGCCGGACCCTTCATTAGCAGTGAAGTCCATTCGGCCGCTCTGGCACGTCTCCGTGTGCTCTCCCGGGGGTCGGGCGGAACCACATCCGGGAGAACAGCTCTTCCAGCGTACCGAGTGCCCGCGAGCCAGGTCAAAACCCCCGGTGCTGAGCTCGCGCCCCCGATAGGCTGGGGATATGGCCAGAAAGCAGCGGATCGTCATCGTCGGAGTCGGCCCGCGCGGACTGTCCGCGCTGGAGCGCATCGTCGCCCGGGCGGCCGCGCATCCGGAGCTCGCCGCCGAGGTGCACCTGGTGGACCCCTTTCCGCCGGGGGCGGGGCACGTGTGGCGCACGGACCAGTCCCGCCTGTACCTCATGAACACCCCCGCGTTCTTCCCCACCGTGGTGCCCAGCGACCGGACCCTGGCCACCGCCGAGGGGCCGACCCCGCCCGCGCCCGTGCCGGCCGTGGCCGGGCTGACCTTCGCCCGGTGGCGACAGCTGCTGGCCGAGGACCCGTCCCGCGCCGTCGTCGGGCTGTCGGAGGAGGACGTCGCCGAGCTGCGCGCGATGGGACCCTCCGGGTTCCCGTCCCGCAAGATCTACGGGACCTACCTCTCGGATGTGCACGCCCGGCTGATGGGCGCGCTGCCCGCCGGGATCGGGGTGTCCCACCACGCCCAGGAGGCGGTGCGGGTCGCCGCCGCCGGGCCCCGCGCGGATCGGCCGTACCGGGTGGAGCTGGGCGACGGCGTCGTGCTCTCCGCCGATGCGGTGATCCTGGCCCTGGGGCACACGGACGCGACCCTGCGCGATGACCAGCAGGACCTCATGGAGTTCGCCGCCCAGCACGGGGCCCGCTACCAGCCCCCGGCCGTTCCGGCGGATGTGCGCTGGGGCGCGCTGCCGGCCGGGCGCAACGTGCTGGTGCGCGGGATGGGACTGAACTTCCATGACGTGCTGACCCGGGTCACCGAGGGCCGCGGCGGCGTCTTCGAGGAGGACCCGGCCGACTCCCAGCGGCTGATCTACCGGCCCAGCGGCCGGGAGCCGAAGATCTGGGTGGCCTCCCGCCGCGGGACCCCCTACCGGGCCAAGGCCGTGCTGGACAGCTACTACCCGCCGTCGGTGGACAACCGCTTCTTCACCCGCGAGGTCGTGGACCGAACGCGCGCGGCGGCGGCCGAGCAGGGCCGGGAGGTGGACTTCGAGGCCGAGTACTGGCCGCTGATCCGCCGGGACGCCCAGTGGAACTACTACCGCACGCTGGTGCGCACCGACCCCGACGCCGTGCAGGGGGACCCGCAGGAGTTCCTGCGGGAGGTGGAGCGGATCCTGACCGATCCGGACCAGGGCTCCTGGTGGGCCAGGATGGATCGGTTCGCCGCGCAGCGGGTGCAGGAGCGGCTGATCCTGCGGCCGGAGCGGCTGATGCGCCCCTTCGCCGGGGTCAGCTTCGACTCCCACGAGGAATACGCCGCGGCCTTGGTGCACTTCCTGGACCGCGACGTCGCCGCCTCCTTCGCCGCGCAGGACAGCCCGCTGAAGATGGCCATCGGCTCCCTGAACCTCGCCCGCGCGCTGGCCAAGCACGCGGTGCGCGACCGCGGCATCTCGGGGGAATCCTGGCTGCGGGGGCTGGAGCGCAGCTTCGGCGCCCTGACGGACGGTCTGGCCTCCGGCCCGCCGGTGCTGCGGATCCAGCAGACGGCGGCCCTGGCCCGCGCCGGAATCCTGCGCTTCCTCGGCCCGGACCCGGTGTTCTCCACCGATCCGGAGACCGGGTGCTTCGCGGCCTCCTCCCCGTGGGTGCGCGACGAGCCGGTGGAGGCCACATGGATGGTCGAGGCCCTCGCCCCGGCCAACGACGTGCGCGCCAGCACCTCTCCGCTGATCGGGGGACTGTTCGAGGACGGGCTGGCCCGGCCGTGTCCCCTGCGTCTCGGGGACGGCGCGGCACCGACGCCTGGGCGCGGCTTCGACGTCACGGCCTCCCCGTACCGGCTGATCCGGGCCGACGGCGCCCCGGAGCCCGGGGTCTACGTGCTGGGTCTGCAGCTGTCCTCCGCGCAGTGGGGCACGGCGATCGCCGCGCAGACCGACGCGGAGCTGGCTTTCAGCGCTTCGACCCTGGCCGACGCCGAGGCGGCGGTCGCCGCGATACTGGGCCCGGTGGGCGCATGAGCGGGTCGGCATATTTTCGGATGTTCATGGAAGGGGGCCGGCCATGCTGAAGCACCGCGACGGAGAGCCGCGTCGTCCGGAGCGGCCTCGGCGGCCCGGCACCGAGAGGTGGTCCCTGGTCCTGTTCCTGCTGGCCACGGCCCTGACGATCGCGGTGCCGTGGCTGGTGGGGCTGACCCCCGGGCCCACCAGCGCGGCGGCGTTCATGCTCATGGTCGGGCCGCTGGTGCTGGGACTGGCCGGGGCGCGCCTGGCCCTGGAGACGCGCAGCATCCCGCTGGTGCTGCTGAACACCGCGGCGGCGTTCCTGTTCATGCCCATCGACTCGGTGATCGTGAACATGACCGCCGGGGCCTGAGAACGGAGGCGGCCCGGGGCGCGCCCACGATCGGATGGGGCGCCCCGGGCCGGGATCGGGAGCGGAAGCTGAGGGATTCGAACCCTCGGTACGGGGTCGCCGCACACCGGTTTTCAAGACCGGCTCCTTCGGCCGCTCGGACAAGCTTCCAAGTCAGCGCCGGGTTCCAGCCAGTAGGATGGAGGTTCGACTCGACGCGGTAGCCCATCTTACCGGCCCCGCTGGAAAGCTGTCACGGAAAGCGAGACCCCATCCCCATGCGAGCAGTAGTGGAATCCCGCCACGGCGGCCCCGAGGTCCTGGAGGTCACCGAGATCCCGGATCCGGCCTGCGGTCCGCAGCAGGTCCTCATCCGCGTGCACGCGGCCGGCATCAACCGCGCCGACGTCCTGCAGCGCCAGGGGAACTACCCCATCCCGCCGGGAGCCACCTACATCTACGGCCTGGAGGCGGCCGGCACGGTCCTGGAGATCGGCCGGGAGGCGGAGGGGCACCACGGGCTGAAGGTCGGGGACCCGGTGATGGCCCTGCTGGACAGCGGCGGCTACGCCGAGAAGGTCGCCGTGCACCACGCCCAGGTCATGCCGATGCCGGAGGACCTGGACTTCGTGCAGGCCGCGGCCCTGCCGGAGGTTGCCGCGACCGTGTGGTCCAACCTGTTCGTGACCGAGGGGCTCAGCCCGGACGGGCCCAACGACGACGAGGAGTTCGTCCTCATCCACGGCGGCACCGGCGGCATCGGGATGCACGCGATCCAGCTGGTCCGCTCCCTCGGCTACCGGGTGCTGACCACCGTGGGCAGCCGGGACAAGGCCGAGCGGGTCCGCCGGCTCGTCGCGCAGCAGGACGAGACCATCCGGCTCACCGGCGCCCACCAGGCCGGGGACGTGCGCGTCATCGACTACACCCGCGAGGACTTCGCCGCGGTGGTCCGGGAGGCCACCCGCGGGGTCGGGGCTGCGGCGATCCTCGACGTCGTCGGCGGGAAGTACCTGCAGGCCAACGTGGACTCGCTGTCCTGGCGCGGACACCTGGTGATCATCGGGCTGCAGGGCGGGGCGCGGGGCGAGCTGGATCTGTCCGCCCTGATGTCCAAGCGGGCCAGCATCACCGCGACGACGCTGCGCGTGCTCTCCCCGGAGGCCAAGGGGGAGATCCTCAGCGACCTCTCGGAGACCGAGCTGCCTCTGCTGGAATCCGGGGTCATCGACCCGATGGTGGACCGGGTGTTCCCCCTGGAGCGGGTGCGCGAGGCCCACGAGTACTTCGACTCCGGGGAGCACCGCGGGAAGGTCGTGCTGCGTCTGGCGTGACGGGGGTCTCGCCTGTGCCACAATGGTGGGGCACATCATCCGCACGAGGAGTCGACGGAGACCCATGAGCACCACCGCGCCCGCCGCCCCGCCCGAGGACCGGGCCCCGCAGGACCAGCCGCCCAACCACGTCGATCCCGAGGTCCTGGCCGCGGAATCCCGCCGGTGGACCCCCGCCCGGATCGCCGTGTGGGTCGGCGTCGGGCTGCTCGGCGGGCTCGGGTGGACCATGCTGGCCCTGGTGCGCGGGGAGACCGTCAACGGCATCTGGTTCGTCTTCGCCGCGGTGTGCAGCTACCTCATCGCCTACCGCTTCTGGTCCACCTACATCCAGGACAAGCTGGTCCGCCCGGATGACCGGCGCGCGACCCCCGCCGAGGCGCAGGAGGACGGCCGGGACTACATGCCCACGGACCGGCGGGTGCTCTACGGGCACCACTTCGCCGCGATCGCCGGGGCCGGTCCGCTGGTGGGTCCGGTGCTGGCCGCCCAGATGGGCTACCTGCCGGGGACCATCTGGATCATCGTCGGGGTGATCTTCGCCGGGGCCGTGCAGGACTACCTGGTGCTGCACTTCTCGATGCGCCGCGGCGGGCGCTCCCTCGGGCAGATGGCCCGGGACGAGTTCGGGCCGATCGGGGGGTTCGCCGCGATCCTGGCGACCCTCGCGATCATGATCATCATCACCGCGATCCTCGCGCTGGTCGTGGTCAACGCGCTGGCCGAATCCCCGTGGGGCGTGTTCAGCGTCGGCATGACGATCCCCATCGCCCTGTTCATGGGGGTGTACCTGCGCTGGCTGCGGCCCGGGAAGGTCATGGAGATCTCCCTGATCGGCTTCGCCCTGCTGCTGGCCGCGATCATCGCCGGCGGCTGGATCGCGGGCACGGAGTGGGGCCGGGCCCTGTTCACCCTGGATAAGGTGACCCTGGCCTGGTGCGTCATCGGCTACGGCTTCATCGCCGCGATCCTGCCGGTCTGGCTGCTGCTGGCCCCCCGGGACTACCTCTCCACATTCATGAAGGTCGGCACCATCGTGCTGCTGGCCGCGGGGATCATCCTCGTGCGCCCGGAGATCTCTGTCCCCGCCTTCTCCGAGTTCGCCTCCCGCGACGACGGCCCCGTGTTCTCCGGCTCCCTCTTCCCGTTCCTGTTCGTCACCATCGCCTGCGGGGCGCTGTCCGGCTTCCACGCGCTGATCGCCTCCGGCACCACGCCCAAGCTCGTGGAGAAGGAGCGCCAGACCCGCTTCATCGGCTACGGCGGGATGCTCATGGAGTCCTTCGTGGCGATCATGGCGCTGGTGGCCGCCCTGACCGTGGACCGCGGCGTGTACTTCGCGATGAACTCCGGGGCCGGGGCCACCGGCGGCACCGTCGAGGGGGCGGTGGCCTTCGTGAACTCCCTCGGCCTGACGGGGGTGCACGTGACCCCCGAGCTGCTGGACGGCACCGCCCACGCGGTCGGGGAGCACTCGATCGTCTCCCGCACCGGCGGCGCGCCGACCCTCGCGGTGGGCATGGCCGGGATCATGCACCAGCTGATGCCGAGCCTGGACCTGATGAGCTTCTGGTACCACTTCGCGATCATGTTCGAGGCCCTGTTCATCCTCACCGCGGTGGACGCCGGAACCCGGGTCGCCCGCTTCATGCTGCAGGACTCCCTGGGCAACGTGGTGCCGCGGTTCAAGGATCCCCGCTGGCGGCCCGGGGCGTGGCTGTGCACCGCGGTGATGGTCGCCGGTTGGGGGTCGATCCTGCTGCTGGGGGTCACGGACCCGCTGGGCGGGATCAACACGTTCTACCCGCTGTTCGGCATCGCCAACCAGCTGCTGGCCGCGATCGGGCTGGCCGTGTGCCTGGCGATCGCGGCGAACAAGGGGCGGGCCCGGTACCTGTGGATCATCGCGGTGCCGCTGGCCTTCGACGTCGTGGTCACCACGGTGGGCTCCTGGCAGAAGATCTTCTCGGCCAACCCGAAGATCGGCTACTGGGCCAATCACGCCGCGGCCAGGGAGGCGCTGGACTCCGGTGCCGGGACGTACGGCACCGCGAAGACTCCGGAGGCGATCGCGGCGGTGGTGCGCAACACCGCGGTGCAGGGCACGCTGTCCGTGCTGTTCGTGGTGCTGACCCTGATCGTGGTGGCCTGCTCGGTGGCGGTCACCCTCCGGGCGCTGCGCGGCCGGCCGGGCCCGGACCGCGACGACCCGTTCGTCGCCTCCCGGATGTACGCCCCGGCGGGTCTGATCCCAACCCGCGCGGAGAGGGAACTGGAGAAGGAATGGGCCGCGTTCGACGCCGCCCGCCCGCGGGGCGGTGCCGGGGGCAGTTCCGGGGCCGGTACCGATGCCGGTGCGGGGGCCGACCGGTGAGCGGGGGCCGCGGCGGGATGGGTCTGCTGATGCGGCTACGCGAGTCCGCTCCGGTGCGCTTCGCCGCCGGGGTGCTCGGGGCGGACAAGTATCGGGGCTACCTGGAGTACCACCGCCGAGCAGGCCTCGCCGATCCGCCGATGACCGAACGCGAGTACTGGCGCCGCCTGGCCGAGCACCAGGAGGCCCACCCGGGGGCTCGCTGCTGCTGAAACCGCCCGCCTCTCGCCGCGGCGTCGTCGTCATCGGGTCCGTTTCCGCCCAGAGGGCATCTCCCGGAACGGGGTTGCCCGGGTGCGGAGCCGTCCGAGACAGTGGTCTCGGAGAACCTGGACCCCGGGTCGCACGGGCTCGACCCCGTGAGGAACCACAGCCCCTGGAGGGATCATGACGGAGAAGAACATCGGGCAGCACGACGCCGCGGCCCCGCAGCCGGGCGATGCCACCCTGGAGCAGCTGGTGGACCAGTACGCGCAGATGTTCGCCACCGGGGTGCGCACCCCGGTGCTCAAGCGCCCGGACGACTACGGCATGGCCTTCGAGGAGGTCACCTTCCCCTCCCTGGACGGGGTGCCGCTGGAGGGCTGGCTGATCCCGGCGGATTCGGATCGGCTGCTGATCATCAACCACCCGATGACCTGCAACCGCTACGGCTTCCCCGGCCATCTCGCCCCTACGACCAGATGTTCGGCGGCTTCGAGGTGGACTTCCTGCCGGAGCTGAAGCACCTGCACGAGGCCGGGTACACCATCCTCACCTACGATCTGCGCAACTGCGGGCTGTCCGGTCAGGGCAACGGCGGCTTCTCCGGGCTGGGTCTGCTGGAGGCGCGCGACGTCGTCGGCTCCATGCGCTACGCCCGCTCCCGCGAGGACCTCGCGGGGATGAAGCTGGGCCTGTTCAGCCGCTGCATGGGCGGGAACTCCACGATCATCGCGATGGACCGCTGGCCGGAGGAGTTCCGGGACGTGCAGGCGCTGGCGGTGCTCAACGTGGTCTCCGGGCGCACCTTCGTGGAGCAGGGCGCGCGCAACATCGGAGCGGATCCGCGGGAAGCGGTGGCGCGGCTGAGCGAGAAGCTGCTGCAGACCAACGGCATGCGCCTGGCCGAGGAGACCCCGGCTCCCCACGCGCCGGCGGTGAAGGTGCCGACCCTCATGGCGCAGCTGCACCGGGACTTCCTCATCGACGCCGACGGCGACGGGCGCGAGATCTTCGAGGCCCTGGGCGCGGAGGACAAGGAGCTGTTCTGGATCGAGGACTCCAACCAGCGGTTCTACGCCTACAACCACTTCGGGCAGCACCCGGAGAAGCTCATCGGGTTCTTCGACGAGAAGATGGCCTGATCGGGCCTCAGGTCCGGTGGAAGCACAACGAGAGAAGGAGACGACGATGACGAAGGTGCTGGTGCTCGGAGCCGCGGGGCGGATCGCCCGGCAGGCCATCCCGATGCTCGACGCCGCAGGCGCCCAGCTGACCCTGTACGCCCGGGACGCCTCCCGGGTGCAGGCCCCGGCCGGAGCCCGCGTGGTGGAGGCCGATGTGAAGGACGAGGGTGCGCTCGCCGAGGCCCTGGCCGGCCAGGACGTGGTCTACGCGAACCTGGGCGCGGACCTGGACGTGCAGGCGGGGATCCTGGTGGAGGCGATGGGCCGGGCCGGGGTCTCCCGGCTGATCTTCGTGGACGCCCTGGGCATCTACGACGAGCTGCCGCCCGCGTTCAACGACTGGAACCAGTCCATGATCGGGGAGCCGCTGAAGGTGTTCCGCCGGGCGGCGGACACCGTGGAGGCCTCGGATCTGGAGTGGACCATCCTGCGCCCGGCCTGGCTGACCGACGCCGATGAGGTCGACTACGAGCTGACCGGCCGGGAAGAGACCTTCCGGGGCACCGAGGTGTCCCGGAAGTCCGTGGCCGCCTTCGTCGCCGAGCTCGCGGCCCACCCGCAGGAGCACGTCCGGGAGAACCTGGGACTGGGCAAGCCCGGCACCGACGGCGACAAGCCCTCCTGGTACTGACGCCCCGGGGGTCAAGCACCTGCGCTGAGGTGCGGGTTTCGTTCTCAGATGCGGGGTTCGTGCTGAGATGCCGCACGCCGTGACGCATCTGAACACGAACCTCGCATCTCAGCAGAAACCCCGCATCTCACGCGGGGCCCGCGCCGCTCAGATCGCGTCGAAGATGTTCAGGTACCGGCGCACCCGCTCGGACTCGGAGGTGAAGAACTCCTCCGGGGTGCCGTCGAAGCCGATGCCGCCGTCGGCCAGGAACACGATCCGGTCCGCGACCTTCCGGGCGAAGCCGATGTTGTGGGTGACCACCACCAGGGAGCGGCGCTCCCGGGCCAGCTCCACCATGACCTTGATGACCTCGGCCTCCAGCTCCGGGTCCAGGGCGGAGGTCGGCTCGTCGAAGAGCAGGTAGTCCGGCTCCACGGCCAGCGCCCGGGCGATCGCCACGCGCTGCTGCTGACCGCCGGAGAGGTTCTGCGGGTACTCCTCCAGGCGCCCGCCCATGCCGACCTTCTCCAGCAGCTCGACGGCGCGCTCGCGGGCCTGCGTCCGGTTCAGCTTCCCGTTGAGCACCGGCGGCAGGGAGACGTTGGTCAGCACGGTCTGGTTGGGGAACAGGTGGTAGTCCTGGAAGACCATGGCCGAGTGTCGGCGGATCCGGCGGATCGCGGCCTCGGCCGGGCGGGCCCCATCGAGGTCCACCGCGTCCTCCCCGATGCGCAGGGTCCCGTCGTCGGGGATCTCCAGCAGGTTCATCAGCCGCAGCAGGGTGGACTTGCCGGAGCCGGAGGGCCCCAGCACCACGGTGGTCTGCCCGTCGCGCAGGGTCAGGTCCACTCCACTGAGCACGGTCTGGCCGGAGAAGGACTTGGCGATGTTCTTCAGCTCAAGCATTGCTGCTCCTGAGGTAGCGGTTGGAGGCCCGCTCCACGCGGGACTGGATCCAGGACAGGACCGTGAAGATCACCAGGTAGACCAGGGCCACCTCGGTGTACAGGGCCAGCGGCTGGAAGGTCGTGGCCGCGATCTGACGGCCCACCTGGAAGACGTCGGACAGGGTGATGACCATGACCAGGGAGGTGCCCTTGACCAGGTCGATCAGGTCGTTGCCCAGCGGGGGCAGGGCGATGCGCAGGGCCTGCGGGGCGATCACGTGGCGCAGCATCTGCGGTCCCGTGTAGTTCAGGGTGCGGGCGGCCTCGAGCTGCCCGCGGGGGATCGAGTGCACCGCGGCGCGCAGGGTCTCCGCGGCGTAGGCCCCGGTGTTCAGGCTGAAGGCGATGATCGCGGAGGTCCACGCGGAGAAGGTCACCCCGATGGCCGGCAACCCGTAGAAGATGATGAACAGCTGCACGAGGATCGGGGTGCCGCGGAACAGCCAGACGTACACCGCGGAGATCCAGCGCAGCGGGGCCACGCGGGACAACCGCATCGCGGTGGCCAGCACCGCGATCAGCAGGGCCAGCGCGAAGGCGACGGCGGACAGCGGAATGGTCACCTTGAGGGTGGCCAGGAGCAGCTGGGGCAGGGATTCTCCCCAGAGGTTCAGCAGGTCGGTCATGGGTTCAGCCCTTGGTCTGGGAGGCGGAGGGAGTGAGGTCCTGGGAGACGTACTTCGCGTAGATGCGGGTGAGGTCCCCGTCGTCGATGTGCCGGCGCAGAGATGCGTCGATCGCGTCCTTCAATGCGGTCTGTCCCTTGCCCATCAGGATCGCGGAGTCCACGGCATCGCCCAGGACGCCGTCGAGCAGGCGCACGTTGATGTCGGGACGCTCCCGGAAGAACGCGTCGAAGGTGACGAAGTCGTTGGCGGTGCAGTCCACCCGGCCGTAGTGCACGAGCATCGCGGCCTCGTCGAAGCCGGTCACCGGCACGATCTGGGCCCCGTGCTCGGCCATCTGCTGGCCGTAGTTGGAGGTCAGGGTCTGGGCCGCGGAGTGTCCGGAGACCTCGTCCACCGAGTGCAGGGCGGAGTCCTTGGCCACCCCGACCCGGCCCTCGCTCACCGCGTAGGGGATGGAGAAGTCGAAGGCCTTCTTCCGCTCGTCGGTCGGGGCGATGTTGTTGATGACGATGTCGTAGCGTCCGGCGTCCACCCCGGCGATCAGGGAGTCCCACTGGGTCTCCACGTACTCGGCCCTCACCCCGAGGTCCGCGGCGATCAGGTCCGCGATCTCCTTCTCGAAGCCCACGAGCTTCCCGGAGGAGTCGTGGTAGCCGTAGGGGCGGAAGGTGCCCTCCATCCCGATGCGGATCACCCCGTCCTTCCGGATCCGGGCCAGGGCGTCGTCGGAGCCGGCAGAGGCGCTCGAGGAGCCCTCGGCATCGGAGCCGGCGGTGCCGCAGGCGGCCAGCACCGCGCCGAGGCCGGCGAGTCCCGCCAGGCCCAGGGCCCGACGCCGGGTCACCGGCCCACCGGGGGCTCCCGGCCCTGACGGATGCCCGCCCCTTCGTGGAGGACGGGCGGTGCTCATGCCGCCTCCAGGGCCTGGGTGAGATCCGCGATGAGGTCTTCGGCGTCCTCGATGCCCACGGCCACGCGCAGCAGCTGCTCGGGGATCAGGGCGGCCTCGCGGTGCTCGTCGGTGTAGGCCCCGTGGGTCATGTGCGCGGGCAGGCAGATCAGGGATTCGATGCCGCCCAGGCTCACCGCGAAGCCCCACACCCGCAGGGCCCCGAGGAAGGCGCGCACGTCCCGGCCCTCGGCCAGCTCCATGGAGAACACCGCGCCGGGACCGTCGGCCTGGCGGGCCTGGATCTCGGCTTCGGCCTCGCTGTGGGAACCGGGCACGTGGACCTTCGCCACCGCCGGGTGCGCTTCCATCGCGGCGATGACCTTCCGGGCGTTGTCCTGCTGCCGGTCCATCCGCACCGCGAGGGTCTTCACGTCCTGCAGCAGCCGGTAGGAGTCGATGGGGGAGAGCACCGCCCCGGAGACCAGCTGGGACTGGGTCATCCGGGCGGCGATCTCGTCGTCGTCGGTGCTCACGACGCCGCCGAGCAGGTCCCCGTGCCCGGCGAGGTACTTGGTCGCGGACTGCACGACGACGTCGGCACCCAGGGCCAGCGGGCGCTGCAGGTACGGGGTGAGGAAGGTGTTGTCCACGACGACGTACGCGCCGTGGCGGTGGGCCAGCTCGGCGACCCGGGCGATGTCGGTGACCCGCAGGGTCGGGTTGGCCGGGGTCTCGATGAACACCATCTTCACGGAGTCGTCGAAGTCCTCGTCGGTCAGCTCGTTCAGGTCCGTGACGAAGCGGTGCCCGATGCCGCGCTGGGGCAGCTCGATGGTCGCGAAGCGGTAGTTCCCGCCGTAGACGGGCAGGCTCATGATGATCGAGTCCCCGGTGCGCAGCAGGCCCATCGCCGCGGAGGTCGCGGCCATGCCGGTGGCGAAGGCGAAGGCGTGGCGGGCCCCCTCCAGGGAGGCCAGCGTCTGCTCCAGGGCGGTGCGGGTGGGGTTGGCGCCGCGCTGGTACTCGTATTCGCCCTCCCCGCCCGCGGTGGGCTGGAGGAAGGTGGAGGCGGTGTAGATCGGCGGGACCACCCCGCCCTGCTCGACGTCGTGCAGCGCGTGGATGGTGCGGGTGGTGATGCCTGCCAAGGGGCCTCCTCGATCGGGTGCGTCCGGTGTCACCTGAGCCAAGCATGGCAGAGGGGGAGGAAATTCCCGGGTCGGTGGGTTTGTGGGTCGCACCGCGGCCAGTATGACGTCGCGTGTCCGTCAGCTGGTGATTTCCTGGGTGTGGCGACCGATCCCGATGACGCTCTGTCGCCAAGTCCCCGCCGGCGGTAGACTGGTGGGGACTTAGGGTGACCTCACCTGCGCGCGAGCCGCGCCGCGGTGGCGTCGCCGACACGGGCGCGACGGGAAGGCGGTGATGGACATGGGGCTGACGACGTTCCTGCAGGCGCGCCGCGATGCCGCGGAGCTGGGTGAGGGCGTGTGGCGCCGCGCGCACGATCGCTTCCGCCGGGGCCTGGACCGCTTCCACCAGATCCTGGAGCGCCTGCCCGAGGGCGAGGTGCTGGAGCAGACGATCCCCCTGGCCAACGAGCTGGCGGATCTGCTGCCGCGGGTGCGCGCCGTGGCCGCGGCCGCCCAGGCCGCAGCCCCCAGCTCCTCCACGGACGTCCCGGCCTCCCGGGATGGGCGCTGGTCCGAGCTGCACCGGGCGCTGTCCAAAGCCGGCAATGCCGTCGCGCAGTGCGCGGAGGCCCTGGCGATGATGCGCTGCAGCGGCGCCTGCGCGAGCGGATGCGCCAAGGCGGACGCCGTGAGCCGGCGCGTGGCCGCCGTCGTCGAGCAGGTGGCCGCCGCCGAGGCGCTGCTGCCCGGCCGTGAGCAGCCCCAGCCCGCAGCACCCGCCGTGCCCGCCCCGGCCGACTCCGCCGCCTGAGGCCCGTCCGCACCGGGGCGGTGGCCCGGCCCCGTTGGCTCGGTTCAGAGCAGCCGGCGCTCGCGGGCCGCGGCCACCGCGGCGGTGCGGGAGCCGACCCCCAGCTTCTCGTAGATGTGCACCAGGTGCGTCTTGACCGTGGCCTCGGAGATGAACAGGGTCCGGGCCAGCTGCCGGTTGCTCGCCCCGGTGGCCAGCAGCCGCAGGATCTCCGTCTCCCGTTCGGACAGGGCCGTCTCCGGGCGGCTCATCCGCTGCAGCAGCGCCGCCGAGACCTCCGGGGCCAGGGTGCTGCGCCCGGCCGCGGTGTCCAGCACCGCCCGGCGCAGGTCCTCCGGCGGGGCGTCCTTCAGCAGGTACCCCAGGGCCCCGGCCCGCACCGCCGCGAGGATGTCCGCCTGCGTGTCGAAGGTCGTCAGGATCAGCACGGGCGGGCCGCCGGCCTCCCGGAAGCGGCGGGTCGCGGTGATCCCGTCCATGCCCTTCATCTGGATGTCCATCACGACGACGTCGGCCGACTCCCCGGCCGCCGCCAGCTGGGCCGCGCGCTCCAGCGCCGCCGCACCGTCCGCGGCCTCGGCGGCCACGCTCAGCTCCGCGAACCCCTCCAGCAGGGCCCGCAGCCCCGCGCGCACCACGGGGTGGTCATCCACCAGCAGCACCCGCACGGGGTGCGCCGTCTCGTTCCCGTCCATCATCCTCGCCTCCCGTCCTGCGTCTCCCTCGGGCCCGCCGATGGCGCCGCCCCGGCGACCCGCCCGGCCGTCCCGGCCGCCGCATCGAGGGCTGCCGCGGACTCCGCGGTCTCCTCCGAGGCGTCATCCGCGGTGCTCGCGGACCCGACGGCGTCGCCGGTCGCGGAGGTCAGCGGCAGGCGCATCCCGATCACCGTGCCCTCCTCGGGTGCCGAATCCACCGTCAGGCTCCCGCCCAGGGTCTGCAGCCGACGCCGCAGCCCCGGCAGCCCGTACCCGGAATCCGACCCGCCCGCGGCCCGGGGATCCTCCAGGGTCGCGGGGTCGAAGCCGACGCCGTCGTCGTAGACATCCAGCAGGGCCTCCTCCGCGGAGACGGTCAGGGTCAGCACGGCCCGGGCCGCCCCGGCGTGGGCGGTGACGTTGGCCAGGCTCGCCTGCGCCCCGCGCAGCAGCGCGGTCTGCACCGGCTCCGGCAGCTGCGTCGCCTCCCGGCCCTCCAGCCGCAGCGAGCACTCCAGGCGCTGCCCGCGGGCCGCCTCCTGCGCCTCGGTGCGCCGGCACAGGGCGGTCAGCGCCTCCGGCAGCCCCGGACCCTCGGGGACGGCGGCCAGATCCCGCACGAACCGGCGCGCCTGCGCCAGGTTCTCCCCGGCGCCCTCCTCGATCACGGCCAGCTGCCGCTGCACCTGCCGGGTGTTGCCGGCCGCCAGCCCGGCGCGCGCCGCCCGGGCGACCAGCAGGATCGAGGACAGGCCCTGGGCCACGGTGTCGTGGATCTCCCGCGCCAGCCGCTCCCGCTCCTCGGCGCGCCCGGCCCGCCGCTCCCGCTCCGCCAGCTCCGCCTGGGCCAGGCGCAGCGCCTCCGCGGTGCGTGCGTGGTGCTCGGCGTCGGCGGCCAGGGAGCGGTACGTGGAGGAGATGACCACCGCCAGCACGGCCCCCAGCAGCGGACCCACCGCGGCGCCGGCGGAGTAGTCCCCGCCGCCGTGGGCCAGGGGCACCAGGGCCGAGACCGCCCACAGCAGGACCACCGCGGCCAGGCCTGTCCGATGCGGGCACAGGTGCAGGAACAGGAACATCAGCGGGAAGACCACCCACACGAAGTCCGGGGAGATCGCCACCAGGCACAGCCACAGCAGCGTCACCGCCGCCAGCCACGACCCGGCCCACCGCCGCGGAACCCCGGAGGGCGCACCCTCCGGCCCGGCGCCAGGCCCGGCTCCCGGTTCGGAGCCCGGGACGGTCTCACCCCGCCCCGCCCGGCGCGCGTGGCGGTTCTCCCACACGGTCCCGGCCAGGTACACCGCGGCCAGCAGCGCGGTGGCCGCGATGGCGCAGGCCGCCGGGGCGGCGTCGGGAACCCGGGTGCCCGTCCAGAGGTAGCGGACCAGGCCGAAGCCCAGCAGGAACGCGAACATCACGTGCAGCGCGACCCGCAGGGTCCGCAGCACGGGCAGCTGGGGCCGGGTGGCCCGGGAGACCGGGTGCCCGGTCGCGGAGTGCCCGGCGGACGCGGTGCGGGACCGCCCGACGGCGCGGGCGCGCGAGGCGGCGACGGGATCGGCGGTCGGATCGGCGGGTGGGTCGAGGGGGCGGGGCACGGGATCACTGTAGCTGCCGTGGGCCCCGCCGGGCCGGGTGCGGGCGGCGTCGGACCCGGACATCAACCGAACGGATGATCCGGGATCCGCCGGGGCCCCGATGTGCCGGACACCCCCGCCGCCGGAGAGTGGAGATCGATACGGACGAGACCCGAGAAAGGAGCCCACGATGTACCTGGGCATCCGCGACATCCGCGCCGCGAAGGGCCGGTTCGCGCTGATCGGCTCGGTGGTCGGGTTGATCACCCTGCTGCTGGTCATGCTCACCGGCCTGACCGGCGGGCTGGGGGCGCAGAACACCTCCGCGCTGAGCGCGTTGAAGGCGGACCGCTTCGTCTTCGGCCCCGGCACCTCGCAGAGCGACGACGGGAAGCCCCCGCAGGCCGAGGTCTCCTTCACCGCCTCCGGGATCACCCGGGAGCAGGCCGAGGCCTGGCGGGGCACCGACGGGGTGGAGCAGGCGACGCCGATCGGCATCACCCAGACCCGGGTGGAGGGGGACTCCGCCGCCACCGCCGCGATCTTCGGGGTGCCCGACGGCTCCGACCTGCCTCACCGGGCCGCCGGCGAGCCGCTGCAGGGGACCGCGCAGATCCGCTCCGGGACCGCCGTCGTCTCCCGCACCGCGGCCTCTGACCTCGGCGTCGGGGTGGGGGACCGGGTCGCCGTCGGCGGCCGGACGCTGGAGGTCACCGGGGTGCTGCCCGACGAGTGGTACAGTCACAGCCCCGTGATCTGGACGGACACCGGCGCCTGGCAGGGCCTGACCCACGCCTCCGGCGCCGGAGAGCAGACCCCCGTCGGCACGGTGCTGGCGGTGCGGGGGAACCTGGACGACGCCGCCTGGACCGCCGCGGAGCATCGCACCGACACGGTCACGGCCACCACCCGCGGATCCTTCCAGGGGCTGGCCTCCTACTCCTCGGAGCGGGGCTCCCTGCTGACCATGCAGGGCTTCCTCTACGGGATCTCCGCGCTGGTGACGATCTCCTTCCTCACCGTGTGGACCATCCAGCGCACCCGCGACATCGCGGTGCTGCGAGCCCTCGGCGCGGCCGGGTCCTACCTGGTGCGCGACGCCGTCGGGCAGGCCGCCGTGATCCTCGCCGTCGGGGTCGTGGCCGGGACGCTGGCGGCCACCGGACTCGGCGCCCTCGCCGCCCGCGGGGTGCCCTTCACGCTGGACGCGGCCACGACCCTCGTCCCGGCCGCCGGAATCTGGATCCTCGGGATCCTCGGCTCGCTGGTCGCGGTGCGCCGAGTCGCCACCGTGGACCCCATGATCGCCCTGGGAGGCAACTGATGAGCACCATCGAGAAGATCGAGAAGACCCTGCACCCGACCGCCGGACACACCCCCGAGCACCGGGCCGGCGAGCACCGGGGTGCTGGCCATCGGGCCGACGAACGCCCGGTCGAGCGGTCACGGCGTGAGCCGGTCGGCGAGGCCGCCTCTTCGCCCCTGGTCCTGCGCGGGGTGAGTCTGGAGTACCCGGACGGCACGGACGAGGACGGCCGGCCGCGGACCCTGCAGGCCCTGGATTCCGTGGATCTGAGCGCCGAGCGCGGCCGACTGTGCGCCGTGGTCGGGGAATCCGGTTCGGGGAAGTCCTCGCTGCTGTCCGTGGCCGCCACGCTGATCGCCCCCACCGACGGGTCCGTGCGCATCGCCGGGACCGAGACCGTCGGGGCCGCGGAGAAGGAGCGGGCCCGGCTGCGGCGGGAGGAGATCGGCGTCGTCTTCCAGCAGCCCAACCTCATCGCCTCCCTGACCGCGCTCGAGCAGCTGCTGATCGCCGAGCACATCCGCGGGCTGCGCGGGAAGCGGCTGCGGGCCCGCCGGGAGCGGGCCCAGGAGCTGCTGAACCGGGTGGGCCTGGCCGGTCTGGGGGATCGGCGCCTGCACCAGCTCTCCGGCGGGCAGCGTCAGCGGGTCAACATCGCCCGCGCGCTCATGGGCTCCCCGTCCGTGCTGCTGGCCGACGAGCCGACCTCCGCACTGGACGCCTCCCGCTCGCGGGAGGTCGTGCGGCTGCTGGCGGAGATCACCCGGGAATTCGACGTCGCGACCCTCATGGTCACCCACGAGACCGAGCTGCTGGACGCGGCGGACCGGGTGGTGACGATGAGCGACGGCCGCCTGACCGAGGGTGTCTGAGCCCGCCGGTCCGTCGGCGCGGGGACGCGGTGCGGTCAGTCCCGCCAGAGGCCGTAGGTCTGGGCCAGGGTGGAGACCTTGCGGGCTCGGGCCAGGCGTGGCAGATAGGAGCCCTCTTTCGGCACGACGCCGTCCTTCTCCTTCTTCAGCATCTCCCGCGCCCAGGAGATCTCCTCCTCGGAGGGCGCCAGGCCGCGGTTGATCGCATCCGTCTGCCCCGGATCCAGGGTGAGCTTTCCCGTCATGCCCATGGTCGCGGTGATCCGGCAGGCCTCCCGCAGGCCCGCCTCGTCCACGCCGTTGGCGGGGCCGTCGATGGGCCCGGGCAGGTTGCCCACCCGGGAGGCGATCACCAGGGTGGAGCGAGCATGGGCCATCGCCATCGGGTCATCGGAGATGCCGGTGTCCTTGCGGAAGTCCCCGGTGCCGAAGGCCAGGCGGAAGGTCCCCGGGGCCTTCGCGATGTCCACCGCGTTGACCAGGCCCACCGCGGACTCGATCAGCCCGATCATCGGGGTGCCCGCGCGGGACATCATGGCGGTGCGGGTGATGTGATCCGGCTGCTCCGTCTCCGCCAGCACGATCCCGCGCAGCCCCTCCGCCTCGGACAGGGCCGCGAGGTCCTCGCTCCACTGATCGGTGGTGATGGCGTTGACCCGCACCCACGCGCGCATCCCCGAGTTCAGGGCCCGCACCACGCGCTCGCGGGCGGAGTCCTTCTGATCCGCGGGGGTGCCGTCCTCCAGGTCCAGGATGATCGAATCCGCCTCGGACTCGTAGTTGGGCTCGAAGGAGTCCTCGTTGGCCGCGGAGGTCAGCAGCCAGGAGCGGGAGAGGCGGGCGGGCAGCTGCGCGGCGCGCTCGTTGCGGTGGAAGGTGTGCGGCATGGGGACCCTTTCGGACGTCGTCGGTTCGGCTCCCCACCCTACGCGCGGGCCCGCGCGGCTGTCTGTGGGGCGGGCCGCGCGGCGTCGGCGGCGGGCGCGGCGGCCACGTTGTGGGAGCCGTGCGGTGTTTCGGGAGCCCCGGCAGTGCTCCCGAAACACCGCACGGCTCCCGAATCCGGATTGCGGCTGCGCCCGGGTGCGTCCGACGGCGTCTGGCGGCACCGGGAGGGAGAGGTGCGCAGGACGCGACGCGGGCCGCGGCGTCGTCGTGGTGACGAGGCCGCGGCCCGCGGTGGTGGAGCCTCCTGCCGGAATCGAACCGGCGACCTAATCTTTACGAGGGATTCGCTCTACCGACTGAGCTAAGGAGGCAAGCGCTGGCCGCGCCCCGGCGGGAGGGAGCGGCGCAACGCGACCATCAGGTTACCAGACCCCGCCCGGCCCCGCACGACGCTCATCCGCTCCCACCGCTCCCCGAGCCGGCGCATCCGTTCCCGAATCCGGCGATTCTGGGAACCGATGCGCCGGGTCGCGGGAGGGGGAAGGCGGGAGGAGCGGGAGCCGACGTGCCGGCTCAGCTCCCCGGGATGCCCGGAATAACGGCCCCGGCCGACCCCGTTGCACCGGATGACACGCCGCGAACAGCGGGAATCCCCGCGACGCCCCCGGGTGGCGGATGCCGCGCGGGGGCCCGCAGACAAGGAGCACACCATGAGCACCATCGGCATCATCGGCGGACACGGCAAGGTCGCCCTGCTGGCGGCACCCCTGCTGGTCGAGCAGGGTCACCGGGTCCGGTCCGTCATCCGCAAGCAGGAGCAGATCGCCGACGTCGAGCAGGCCGGGGCCGAGGCCGTGGTCCGCGACGTCATGGACCTGTCCACCGATCAGATCGCCGCGCTGTTCCGGGACCAGGCGCTGGACGCCGTCGTGTGGTCCGCAGGCGTGGGCGGCGGGGACCCGGAGCGCACCTGGAAGGTGGACCGGGACGCCGCGATCCGCACCATGGACGCCGCGGTGCAGGCCGGGGTCAGCCGCTACGTGATGGTCTCCTACCTCGGCGCCTCCCTGGAGCACGAGGTCCCGAAGGAGGACGACTTCTACGCCTACGCCCAGTCCAAGGCCGAGGCCGACGAGCACCTGCGCTCCACCTCCCTGGACTACACGATCCTCGGCCCCGGGAGGCTGACCCTGGAGGAGCCCACCGGGAAGATCGACGTCACCACGGACCCGAAGGCCCCCGACACCTCCCGGGCCAACGTGGCCCGCGTGATCGCCGCGGTGCTGGCCGATGACTCCACCATCGGCAAGGCCATCCCCTTCACCGACGGGGACACCGCGATCGCCGAAGCCGTGGCCGCAGCCCCGGAGACCACCCAGCTCGCCTGAGCCGCCCGCCCGGTGAGGCACCACCCCGACGCCGCCCGACCCCGCCCCTCCCGGCGGGTGCGGGCGGCGTCATCGCGTCTGAGGCCGCGCTGGGAGATACTGACTCTGGGGACCGCGCCGCGGCCCCGCCGACCCGACCGCCCGAGACGCGAGGAGCACATCATGGCCTTCCGGCAGCGCAAGCACGACGACGAGCGCCCCGTCCCCGAGGCGCGGCTGGAGGCCACCGTCTCCGGGCGCGTGCAGGGCGTGGGGTTCCGCTGGTGGACCCGCGGGATCGCCGTGGACCACGGCCTCACCGGCTACGCCGAGAACCTGCCCGACGGGGACGTGCAGGTGGTCGCCGAAGGCACCCGCGACGGGGTGGAGGCGCTGTACGCGCAGCTGACCTCCGGGGACACCGCCGGGCACGTCAGCGACGTCCGGCACCGCTACACGAGCGCGACCGGCGAGTTCGAGGACTTCGGCACCCGGTGAGCCGGAACCACGATCACGGGGACGGCGGACACACCCCGGAGGAGCACCCCCACGGCCATGACGCCGGGGGACACGGGCACAGCCACGGCGTGGGGGCGGGTCGGCGTCGGCTGAGCATCGCCCTGGGCATCGGGCTGGTGCTGTTCGTCGCCCAGCTCATCGGATCCATCATCACCGGGTCCCTGGCGCTGCTTTTCGACACCGCCCACGTGCTCACCGACGCCGCCGGGCTGGCCATGGCTTTGGGGGCGGCGGTGCTCGCCCAGCGCCCGGCCACCGCCCACCACACCTGGGGGCTCAAGCGCGCGGAGATCCTCGCGGCCACCGTGCAGGCCGCGGTGCTGCTGGGCGTCGGGGTGTTCGTGGTCATCGAGGCGGTGCAGCGCTTCGTGCACCCGGAGCCGGTGGCCGCCCCGGAGATGATCCTGTTCGGGGTCATCGGTCTCGTAGGCAACGTCGCCGCGCTGCTCGTGCTCACCGGCGGCCAGCAGAGCCTCAACCTGCGGGCGGCCTTCCTGGAGGTGGTCAACGACGCCCTCGGCTCCGTCGCGGTGATCCTCTCCGCCCTGATCATCACCTGGACCGGGTGGGTGCAGGCCGACGGCGTCGTCGCCCTGCTGATCGGACTGCTGATCATCCCGCGGGCCCTGAAGATCCTCGCCGAGGCCGTGGGGGTGCTGCTGGAGCGCACCCCGCCGGGCCTGGACCTGGATCGGGTGCGTCAGCACATCGAGGCCCAGCCGCACGTGGTGCGGGTGCACGACCTGCACGCCGGACGCATCTCCACGGACCTGCCGTTCCTCACCGCGCACGTGGTGCTGGAGGATGAGTGCTTCGAGGACGGGCACTCCGCGCAGCTGCTGTGCACCCTGCAGGAGTGCATAGCGGAGCACTTCGACGTCTCCATCGCCCACTCCACGATCCAGCTGGAGCCGGCCCGCCACGCCGCCCACGAGGCTCAGGACTTCACCGTATGAGCGTCGGCGATGCCGGGGAGGGCCCGCAGGCCTCGGTGCAGCTGTCCTTCTCCGGGGCCGCCGCCAGGGTGCGCCCCGACGGGTGGGGTGAGGGCGGCGTCGTCCTGGAGATCGACGGCGCCGAGCAGTCCCACGTGATCCCGGCCCACCCGGAGCGGATCCGCTACGAGTACCTGCGGCGCATCGCCCACCTCGGGGATCTGATCGGGGAGCCGGGGGAGCCGATCGCGGCGGCGCACCTGGGGGCGGGGGCCCTGACCCTGCCGCGATACGTGCAGGCCACCCGGCCCGGGTCGGCGCAGGTCGCGGTGGAGATCGAACGCGAGCTGCCCGGCTTCATCACCCGGCACCTGCCGCTGCCGCCCGGCACGGATCTGCGGGTGGTCATCGACGACGCCCGCGCGGCTCTGCCCGGGCTGCGCTCGGCCGCCGGCATGGGGTCGGCGCAGGGATTCGACCTGGTGGTCGTGGACATCTTCGCCGGGGCGGACTCCCCGGCGCACCTGGCCTGCCGGGACTTCTACGCCGAGGCCCTGGCGCAGCTGGGCTCGCGGGGGATCCTCGCCGTGAACGTGGGGGATGACCCGCCCCTGGACTTCTTCGTCGCACAGGCCGCCGCGCTGGATGCGGCCGCCGCCGACGCCGGGCTGCCCGGCCCCTGGACCCTCGCCGATGCCGGGATGCTCACCGGGCGCAGGCCCGGGAACCTGATCCTGGCCGCCGGGCCGGGGTTGGGCGAGGAGCACCGGTCTCGACTGGAGGCGGCCGGACCGCATCCGGCGGCCGTGCTGGATCCGGTGCGCACCCGGGCCTTCCGCCCCTGAGCCGCGCGTGCGGCCCGTGATCGCGCGGGCCGAGGGGCGTCTGACGTGGTTCAATGAGCCCATGGCACCGAATCTCTCCGAGTCCGCCCTGAAGAACGCCTTCGACGACGAGGGCAAGCCCAAGCCCGCCCTGAACAAGGCCCTGGACTCCGTGCTGCGGATCCAGCGGCCCCTGGTGGTCGGGTCCATCAAGCGGATGCGCAAGAAGCACCCGAAGGACACCCCCGAGCAGATCCTGAAACGCATCGAGAAGATCTACCTGCGCGACGTCACCGTCGGCGGCGGGGCGATCGGCGCCTCCGCTTTCGTGCCCGGGATCGGCACCGCGACGTCGCTGGGCCTGTCCTTCGTCGCCATCGGCGGGTACCTGGAGCGCACCGCGATCTACTGCCAGTCCGTCGCGGAGCTCAACGGGGTCCACGTGCAGGACCCGGAGAAGGCCCGCACCATGGTCATGGCGCTGATGCTGGGTGAGGACGGCAACGTGCTGATGTCCCAGATCCTCGGGCAGGCCGGCAAGGGCCGGGGCCTGTCCAGCAAGTGGGGTCAGATGATGGGCAAGGACGAGTCCAAGGGCTTCTCCGTGTCCAAGACGATCCGCACCATGTTCGTCAAGCGCTTCATGGCCCGCCAGTCCGGTGCGATGCTCGGGCGCGCCCTGCCCTTCGGCCTGGGGGCCGTGGTGGGCGGCGGGGCCAACCTGGCGCTGGGCCGGAAGGTCATCTCCTCGACCCACGAGGCCTTCGGCGAGGCCCCGGCCCTGTTCCCGGACTCGCTGCAGCTGGACGGCGTGGCCCCCAAGTTCGAGGACCGGCGCGATGAGCGCCGGGCCAAGATCCTCTCCGGGGAGATCTGGCCCAAGAAGTCCGACCAGGCCGGGCCCGCCGCCGAGGACTGAGCCGACCGGGCCGAGTTGCTCGGATAGCGCCGCTCGGATAGCGCGACGGCCCCCGGGCCCCTTTCGACGAGGGGGTGCCCGGGGCCGTCGCGTGAATCGGGCCGGCGGGGCCCGCCCGCCGTCGCCCCGGCTGAGACCGGACCGGGGTTCAGTCCCGGGCCCAGTCCACCAGGGCGGCGGCGATGCCGTGGTAGGCGGCGGGGGTGAGCTCGGCCAGGCGGCCGGCGGCGGCGTCGGGCAGCCCCAGGCTCCCGACGAACTCCCGCAGCCGCTGCTGGTCCACCCGGTGCCCGCGGGTCAGCTCCTTGAGCCGCTCGTAGGGGCTGTCCAGGCCCGGCGCGCCGGCGATCGCCTCGGCGCGCATGACCATCTGGATGGCCTCGGCCAGCACCTCCCAGTTGTGCTCCAGGTCCTCGGCCAGCACCTCCTCGGCCACCGCGAGCTTGGCCAGCCCCTGGGCGACGTTGGAGATCGCCAGCAGCGAGTGGCCGAAGGCCGTGCCGATGTTGCGCTGCGTGGTGGAGTCCGTGAGGTCCCGCTGCCACCGCGAGGTGCTCAGCGTCGTCGCCAGGGTGTCCAGCAGGGAGGTGGACAGCTCCAGGTTGGCCTCGGCGTTCTCGAAGCGGATCGGGTTGATCTTGTGCGGCATCGTCGAGGACCCCGTGGCGCCCTCCACCGGGATCTGGCGGAAGTAGCCGATGGAGATGTAGGACCACACGTCGGTGCACAGGTTGTGCAGCACCCGGTTGAACTGGGCGATGCCGCCGTAGAGCTCGGCCTGCCAGTCGTGGGATTCGATCTGCGTGGTCAGCGGGTTCCAGGTCAGCCCCAGTCCCTCGACGAAGGTGCGGGAGACCTCCTGCCAGTCCGCCCCCGGCACGGCGACGATGTGCGCGGCGTAGGTGCCGGTGGCTCCGTTGATCTTCCCGAGGATCTCCTGCTCGGTGACCCGCTTCAGCTGCCGCCGCAGCCGGAAGGCCAGCACGGCCAGCTCCTTGCCCAGCGTGGTGGGGGTGGCCGGCTGCCCGTGGGTGCGCGAGAGCATCGGGATCTCGCGGGTCTGCTCCGCCATCGCGAGGAGCTGATCCACGAGGTCGCGTGCGGCGGGCAGCCACACCTGCTCGACGGCGTCGCGGATGCCCACCGCCCACGCGAGGTTGTTGATGTCCTCGGAGGTGCACCCGAAGTGCACCAGCGGGGTCAGTCGCTCCAGACCCAGGGCCTCGAGGCGGCGTCCGATGTAGTACTCCACGGCCTTGACGTCGTGCACCGTGACGGCCTCGATCTCGGCGAGCTCGGCGACGGCGTCGGCGTCGAAGTCCGTCACCAGGGACCGCAGGCCGGCCTGCCGCTCGGCGTTCAGCGGCTCGAGCCCGGGCAGCACACGGTGTTCGCACAGGTGGATGAACCACTCCACCTCCACGTGCACGCGGTTGCGGTTCAGGGCCGCCTCGGAGAGGTGCTCGGTCAGGGGCGCGCTCTGGCGCCGGTATCGGCCGTCCAGGGGCCCCAGGGCCGGGGCGGGGGACTGGGCGGCGAGGCTGAGGCGGCCGTCGGGCAGGCGGGGGTCGGCGTGCTCGGACGGGGAGCCGGAAGGGGTCGGTGAGGCCATGCGGTCATTCTCGCACGGCCTCCCCGCGCCCCGGGGATCCGCGACGCCGGTGCTGCGGGAATCCTCGGCGGGAATCCACAGCCGGCTCCTTCCGCGGGTGAAGCGGGCCCGCCGTCCACAGGACCCCCGGGATCCCGCGGGAGGGGCGATTCGGGCCCGGGCGGTCCGGCGCAGGATGGGCGGGACGCCGGTCGCACCGCACGGACGGCGGCTGGCCCCCGATGGGGTTCGAGCCGCCGCCGGCTGCGGGACGGCCGATCACTGGGCACCTGAGGAGGGCGGCGGAGATGGACATGATGGACACGCTGGGGCTGGTGGCCCCCGGAGCGCTGACCGGGGCCGGGGCGGCCGCGCAGGAGCGGCTGCGCGCCCTGGCCGAGCAGGCCCGCACCTGCTCCCGGCAGATCCACGGCGCCGGTGAGCAGGCGGCCGGGGCCACCCGGATTGAGTGGGAATCGGAGGCGGCGCAGCTGTTCCGCACCGGGATGTCCCGGCACGGGAGCCAGGTGGTGCTGGCCCGGGACCAGCTGGAGCAGGCGGCCGTGGAGCTGGAGCTGGCCGGGGAGCAGATCCGGGCGCACCTGGAGGGCCTGGCCACGGCGATGGCCGCGGCCCGGGACCGCCTGGGGCAGGCCCTGCACCGGGAGACCCAGCGGCTGCTGGACGGGGTCCAGGATCTGGCCGGGGACACCGTGGAGGCTGGGCGGCGGGCCCTGGAGTCCGTGGAGGTCTGCGGGGCCCGGGCCGCCGCCGAGGCGCTGGGCGGGGATCCGCTGGCCGCCGGGGTGCGCAGCGCCCTGGCCCAGGCGGGGGTGCGGTGATGGGCGGGGTGTTCTCCCGGCTGGGGGAGTATGAGACGTTCCTGGGCGCCCCGGCGCAGGAGACCGGAGCTCTGCAGCACGATCTGGGCGCCGTCCCGGAGGGAGGGGCGCTGCTGCAGACCTCCGTCCGGCAGCAGCGGATCGACACCGAGGAGGTGTCTCGGGCCTCCCTGCTGCTGGGTGCGGCCGGTGTGGAGTACGGGGCCACCCAGCTGGAGGCGCTGCCGGTGCAGACGGAGACGGCCCTGGCCTGGTCCCACCTGTCCGTGCATGCCGCGCGCGCCGCGGACCTGCTGCTGCAGGCGCAGTCCACGATGCTGGAGCTGACGACGGACGCCGCGGACTACGCCGCCAAGCTGCAGGCTGCGGCCCTGTCCTACGAGCACGCGGAGCAGATCGCGGGGGCCCTGGTGGGCGTCTTCGACTCCTTCTACAGCGGGGCCGTGCGTCAGATCTTCACCTCCGCGTTCACCACGGTGCGCAGCCTGCCGTTGGTGCTGACCCCGCAGGGGGCCGCGGGTGCGGCCGGAGGGCTGGGGACGATGGCGCTGGTGGGGGTCGCGCTGGTGGGCGGATTCGGTGCGGATGCGCACCTGCGGGGCCGACGGGCCGCGGCCTCCTCCCTGCTGCGCGGGGGCTCCCAGGGGAAGCTGGAGGCCACCCTGCACGGGGCCCGGGGGATGAAGCAGGCGGAGCGGGCCGCCGGGATCGGCCTGGGGCGGGTCACGGGGTTCCGGGAGGCCGGAAGGAGCAGCGGCACCGTGCAGCGCGGCGGCGTCGGCGGGATCATGGCGCGGATCAACGCGGCGGGAAGTACGGACGTCCGGCTCGACGCCGAGCACGGGGCCCAGGAGGAGACCGCCCTGGGGCACGTGGACGTGCAGGTGGTGACCCGGCCCGACGGCACCCGGGCCTACACGGTCTCGATCCCCGGCTCCGATTTCGACAACCTGTGGGCGGAGAACGAACCCAACGGCACCTTCTCCGCCCTGGACCTGGCCTCCGCGGACGGGACCGCGAGCCTCGCCCAGTCCCCAGTGCTGATGCAGATGGTGGATCAGGCCCTGCGGGAGGCCGGGGCCTCCGCCTCCGACGAGGTGCTGCTCACCGGATTCAGCCAGGGCGGCATGACCGCGCAGGCGCTGGCCGCCAACGGGGACTTCCGCAGCCGGTGGAAGGTGGCCGGGGTCCTGTCGATGGGGGCGCCGACCTCCGCCTACGGCGGGATCCCCGATGACATCCCGGTGCTCAGCGTCGAGGACGTCAACGACGTCGTGCCCGCCGTCCTGGCCGGGGACAGCCGCCCGGCCAACGCCCAGACGCAGGAGGTGCACGTGAACATGGGTGAGGAGGAGTACGGCATCGGCCTGTTCGGCACGCACAACGGCGCTGGTTATGAGCACATGGCTCCCGCGGTGGCCCAGCAGCTGGGCCGCACCGGGGAGGGGCGGGAGTATCTGGCGATGCTGGATCGGATGATGCCGGAGGGAGCGGCGGTGAGCACCGTGACCTACGAGGCCGGCGCGGAGTACTACAACGCCGACCCCGACGATCCCCGCCGCCCCATCGCTCCGGTGAATCCGGCGTCGGTGGGCACCGCGAAGGAGGCGCTCGCCGCGGGGAAGGAGCTGGCCGGCGAGGCGGGGAAGGCGGCGGTGGGCGGGCTCACCCGGATGCCGGAGATCCGGATGCCCGAGCCGTGCCCCGCCCCGCAGATCCCGCAGGGCGGGGAGTTCCCGGGGACCATCCGCCCGCCGCGCCTGCCCGGGCATCCGATGCCCTCCCCGGTGCTGCAGTGAGGCCCGGCACACCGGGGAGGGGTAGCGGCTACAGTGGTGTCCATGAGTCCCGAGAACTCCTCCGAGCCCCCCGCCCGCGACGCCGCCGGGCACCGCGGCATCACCCCGCGCCCCGTGTTCGACCAGCTGCCGGCCTACGCCGCCGGGAAGCCGCCGAAGGTCGTGGAGGGGCTCCGACAGTTCAAGCTGTCCTCCAACGAGAACCCGCTGGGACCGGTGCCGGCCGTCGCGGAGGTCATCGACGCCTTCCGGGACACCCACCTGTACCCGGATCCGCTGTCCACCCGGCTGCGCGAGGCCCTGGCGGGGCACCTGGAGGTTCCCGCGGAGGACATCGTCACCGGGGCGGGCAGCCTCGGGGCGCTGACCCAGATCCTCGCGGCCTTCGCCGGGCAGAACCCGGACGGGGTCCAGGACGAGGTCGTCTACCCGTGGCGCTCCTTCGAGGCCTACCCGATCGTGGTGGGCCTGGCCGGGGCCCGCTCGGTGCAGGTGCCGCTGACCGAGGACGGGGGCAACGACCTCGAGGCCATGGCCGCGGCGATCACCGAGCGCACCACCGTGGTGCTGCTGTGCTCCCCCAACAACCCGACCGGCCCGGCCCTGACCCGCGACGCCGTGGAGGCGTTCCTGAAGAAGGTCCCGGAGCACGTCGTCGTCGTGCTGGATGAGGCGTACTACGAGTTCTGCCGCCTCTCCGAGCTGACCGAGCGGGAGCGGGCCGAGGGCGGCCTGGCCGAGGGGGTGTCCCTGTACCGGGAGCACCCCAACCTGGTGGTGCTGCGGACCTTCTCCAAGGCGGCCGGGCTGGCCGGGCTGCGCGTCGGGTACTCGATCGCCCACCCGGAGATCACCCGCAGCCTGCGCGTGTCCGCCACGCCCTTCGCGGTGAGCACCCTGGCTGAGTCCGCCGCGGTCGCCGCGATCGCCCACCAGGAGGAGGTCGATGAGCAGGTCCGGTGGATCGTGGCCGAGCGGGAGCGCATCGTCGCGGCGCTGCGCTCGGACGGCTGGGAGGTCCCGACGACGCGGGCGAACTTCGTGTGGCTGCCGCTGGGGGAGCGCTCCGCGGCCTTCGCGCAGCTGGCCGAAGAGCACGCCCTGTCCGTGCGGGCCTTCCACCCGGAGGGGGTGCGCGTGAGCGTCGGCCCGCGCGAGGCCAATGACCGCTTCCTGGAGATCTGCCGGCACTTCCGGGAGCGCGTCTGAGGAAGCCGTCGCGAGGCCCGGGGCGGGTAGGCTGGGGACAGGGCGGCCGGAGGCCGCCGCGGTGCGCCCGGGGCTCATCCCGGCCCGCTCCACGGCCCCTCTTCGCGACGCCGCCCATCCACCCCAGCCACGGAGGATCCATGGTCACCTCGCCGGAGGCGTCCGCCGCCCACCCGGGCGCCGTCGCAGGAGCCCTGCCGCTGGTCCGCATCCTGGACCAGGACGGGCGCCGCACCGCAGACCCGCGCTTCGACCCGTACCTGCGGGAGCTGTCCCGGCAGCACCTGGAGGAGGCCTACCGGCAGATGCTCGCCGTGCGCCGCTTCGACGACGAGGCCACCGCCCTGCAGCGGCAGGGCAAGCTGGCGCTGTGGGTCCCCTCCAAGGGGCAGGAGGCCGCGCAGATCGGCTCCGGGATGGCGATGCGCCCCACGGATTACGTCTTCCCGTCCTATCGCGAGCACGCCCTGGCGATGCACCGCGGCGTGGACCTCGCCCAGCTGCTCACGATCTTCCGCGGGGTCTCCGGCCACGGCTGGATCCCGCAGGAGCACCGCTTCCACCTGTACTCCTTCGTCCTGGCCTCCCAGATCCCGCATGCCGTGGGGTACGCCATGGGGCAGAAGCTGGACGGCGCCCGGGACGAGGCGACCGTCGTGTACTTCGGGGACGGCTCCTCCACCGAGGGGGAGGCGCACGAGTCCATGGTCTTCGCCGCCTCCTACGACGCCCCGGTGCTCTTCTTCGTGCAGAACAACCGCTGGGCGATCTCCGTGCCGTTCGCCACCCAGTCCCGCGTCCCCCTGGCCGAGCGGGCCGCCGGCTACGGCTTCGAGGGGATCCGGGTGGACGGCAACGACCTCCTCGGCGTCTATGCGGTGACCGCCTACGCCCTGGAGAAGATCCGGCGCGGGCAGGGGCCGGTGCTCATCGAGGCGGAGACCTACCGGCTCGGCGCGCACACCACCGCCGATGACCCCACCAAGTACCGCACCCGCGAGGAGGAGCAGGAGTGGGGGGCCAAGGATCCGCTGGTGCGCCTGGAGCGGCACCTGCGCGCCGAAGGGACGCCCGAGGAGTTCTTCGAGCAGGCCGAGGCGCAGGCCAGGGAGGGCGCCCGATCCATCCGGGAGGCCGCCCTGGCGGTGCCGGCCCCCGGGCTGGAGGAGTTCTTCGACCGGGTCTACGCCGAGCCGAACAGCCTCACGGCCGCGGAGAAGGCGTGGTTCCGGGAGTATGAGGCGGGCTTCGCCGATGCGGCGGCCGACGGCGAGCACGAGGAGGAGCGCTGAGATGATGGCACCCCGCGAATCAGCCGGGTCCGGCACCGGACCCGAGACGACGCCGACCGACCGCGTTCCGGAGCCCGAGGCCCCGGGCGCCGGCATCCCGGAGACGGAGATCCGCCGCTCCGCGACCGCCCACGACGAGCCGCGCCCCGAGGTGCAGACCCTGCCGATGGCGAAGGCCCTGAACCTGGCCATGGACGATGCCATGGCCGAGGACGAGAAGGTCCTGCTGATGGGCGAGGACATCGGGACCCTGGGCGGGGTCTTCCGGGTCACCCAGGGGCTGAAGCAGACCTACGGGGCCCACCGGGTCATGGACACCCCGCTCGGGGAGGCCGGGATCGTGGGCACCGCGATCGGCCTGGCCCTGCGCGGGTACCGGCCGGTGTGCGAGATCCAGTTCGACGGCTTCGTGTTCCCGGCCTTCAACCAGATCACCTCGCAGCTGGCGAAGATCCGGGCTCGCTCGGGCGGGCACCTGAGCCTGCCCGTCGTCGTGCGGATCCCCGACGGAGGGAACATCGGCTCGATCGAGCACCACTCGGAGTCCCCGGAGGCGCTGTTCGCCCACACCGCGGGGCTGCGGGTGATGACCCCCTCCACCCCGCAGGACGCCTACTCGATGCTGCGCGAGGCGATCTCCTCGGATGACCCGGTGATCTTCCTGGAGCCCAAGCGCCGCTACTGGCTCAAGGGCGAGGTGGACCGGCGGATCACCGCGGACACCCAGCGGGCGCAGATCGTGCGCGAGGGCCGCGACCTGACCCTGGCCGCCTACGGCCCGCTGGTGCCGGTGGCGCTGGCGGCCGCCCAGGCCGCACAGGAGGACGGGCGCAGCATCGAGGTCCTGGACCTGCGCAGCATCTCCCCCCTGGACGTCGACGCCGTGGCGGCCTCCGTGCACAAGACGGGTCGGCTGGTCATCGCCCACGAGGCGCCGAGCTTCGGCGGGATCGGCGGGGAGCTGGCCGCGCAGATCGCGCAGCGCTGCTTCTACGCCCTGGAGGCGCCCGTGCTGCGCGTGGGCGGGTACCACATGCCCTACCCGGTGGCCGCGGTGGAGGGGGACTACCTCCCGGACATCGACCGCCTGCTGGAGGCCTTCGACCGTTCCTTCGCGTACTGAAGTTCCCTGGCCCCCGCGCCGCGCGCGGTGGTCGCGACGCCGGCTTGCTGCCGGCACAGGAGTGAGCCATGACTGACATCTTCACCCTCCCGGACGTCGGGGAGGGACTGACCGAGGCGGAGATCCTCTCCTGGAAGGTCGCCCCCGGTCACACGGTGGAATCCAACCAGGTGATCGTGGAGATCGAGACCGCGAAGTCCGTGGTCGAGCTGCCCTCGCCCTTCGCGGGCACGGTGCGCCGGATCCTCGCCGAGGAGGGGCAGACCGTGGAGGTCGGCGCCCCGCTGATCGAGATCGCCGGGGCGGACGCTGCCGAGGACTCCGGGGACCCCGAGACCACCGGGACCGCCGGCCGGGAGGGCGGCTCGTCCTCCCGCGCCCCGGGCGGATCCCCCGCCGATTCCCCGGCCGGCTCCCCTGCCGGCTCCGAGGGCGGGGCGGCCCTGGTGGGCTCCGGGCCCAAGGCGGATCCCGTGCGCCGTCGGGCCCGGAAGCGCCCCAGCGGCGTCGTCGAGCCGTCCCCAGCGCCCCAGACCCCGCCGACCCCTCCGGCCGAGGAGCACCGGCGCGGGCCTCTGGCCGGGCTCAACTCCTTCAGCGCGGGGACCTTCGGGGCGAACCTCGCCGAGCGGGCCCGCGATGCCCTGAACCGGCTGCCGGGTCGCTCCCACGACGAGCCGATGCCCACCCCGGACGCCCACCAGCGGGTCCCGGGGGAGCCGCCGCGTCGTCCCACCCTCGCCAAGCCGCCGGTGCGCAAGGCCGCCAAGGACCTCGGCATCGACCTCGCCGATGTGCCGGGCACGGGAGCGCAGGGCCAGGTCACGCAGAAGGACCTGATCAACTACGCCGCGAACAGCCAGGATCTGGAGGCGGCCAAGCCCGAGCACTTTTGGATCCCGCAGGGCCGCGGCGGGGACCGGCTGGAGCGGGTGCCCGTCAAGGGCGTGCGGAAGGTGACGGCCAAGGCCATGGTCAAGTCCGCCTTCGAGGCCCCGCACGTGTCGATCTTCGTGGACGTGGACGCCTCCCGGACCATGGAGTTCGTCAAGCGGCTGAAGGCCTCCCCGAGCTTCGAGGGGGTGAAGGTCACGCCGCTGCTGATCCTGGCGAAGGCGATCATCTGGGCCACCGCGCGCAACCCGCAGGTGAACTCCTCCTGGACGGACTCGGAGATCCTCATCAAGCGGTACATCAACCTCGGCATCGCCGCGGCTACCCCGCGCGGGCTCATGGTCCCGAACATCAAGGACGCCCAGGAGCTGTCCCTGCGCGAGCTCGCGGTGGCGATCCAGGCGCTGACCAAGACGGCCCGCGAGGGCAAGACCCAGCCGGGGGATATGACCGGCGGGACGCTGACCATCACCAACATCGGCGCCCTGGGCATCGACACCGGAACCCCCATCATCAACCCCGGTGAGGCGGCGATCGTCGCCTTCGGGACCATCAAGCAGAAGCCGTGGGTGGTGGACGGGGAGGTCATCCCCCGCTGGGTGACCACCCTGGGCGGTTCCTTCGATCACCGGATCGTGGACGGGGACCTCTCCGCCCGGTTCATGGCCGACGTCGCCTCGGTGCTCGAGGAGCCGGCCCTGCTGCTGGATATGTGAGGATCCGGAGCCGTCGGACCATCCGAGCCCCCGCTCCGAGGCGGGGCTCGGGTGGGACGGCGGCTCCCGAGGAGGCGGAGGGACTCCTGGCCGGTGAGGACGACGTCCGAGATCCGCGACCGGCCGCGCCAGGCGGACGGTCGCCCCACGTCCCTGTCCGGGACGCTCAGAACGCCTGGAAGCCCCATCGGTCCGCGCGGCGGTGGTAGGCGGTGCCCCACCACCCGCCCAAGGTGGCCGCGGCCAGCGCGATCAGCGCGGTGCCGGCCACCGTCAGGCCCGTCCACCCGAGGTTCGCCCCGCCGTAGTCCTGGGCCGCGACCGGCATCGTCCCGCCGGCGGCCCCCAGACCCAGGGCCTGCACGACGATGCTGGACACCGCCGTGATCATCAGGAACCACAGGAACACCCCGACGCCCTGCTTGGCTCCGCCGAAGCGGGCCGCCCGGCCCGCGGCGTAGCCGCCGCCCAGATACCCCAGGAACACGGCCACCGCGTAGGCCAGCACCCACATCCCGGCATCCGCTTCCCCCGCGCCCAGACCGGACAGGGCCGCGCCGGAGGACTCCGGGGCGGGTCCGACGCCGAAGCGCGGCAGCGCCTGCTGCGCCAGCCACACCAGGAAGCCGGTCAGCGGCAGGGCCGCCAGCCAGCCGAGCAGCCCGGGCAGCAGCTGCACCCGCGCGTACTCCTCCTTCTGCCGGGCCACCACGACCGTGCGCAGCTGCTCCCCGGAGAGCACCCGGGCCGGCTCCTCCTCCCCGTAGGTCCCCGCGCCGCCGGGAGCGTGCGGGGACTCGAGCCAGGCCGTCGAGGCGTCGCGCCGCGATCCGGGGGCCCCGGGGGCATCCAGCACCCGGGTCGCGCTGGGATCCGCCGGGTGGGAGCCCGCACCCAGCACCCGCGTGGCGTCGGGATCCTCCAGCACCTGCGTGGCCTCCGGGTCCCCCTCGACGGCGGACAGGTGCCGCGGGGCGGCGCCCAGCACCTCGGTGGCCTCGGGATCCCGGATCACCTGCGTGGCCTGGGCATCCGGATCCCACCACCCGCCGTCCCGCGGGGAGCCGGGCTCCAGGGGGCGGGTGGCGCCGTCATCCACCCAGCCATCCCCGGCCCCATCCGCTCCCGATGATTCGGAGGAGCGCCACGGCGTCCGCCCGTCCCGGCTCACCGGCCCTCCTCCGCGCGCACCTGATCCCGGTACTCGGCCGGGAAGTTCTCCAGGGCGTACTGCCCCGTCCGCTCGGTCGGATCGATCCGGCGGATCACCCGGGCCGGGGCCCCGGCGACCACCGTGCCCGGCGGCACGTCACGGGTCACCACCGCACCGGCGGCCACCACCGCATCCCGCCCCACGGTGACCCCGGCCAGCACGATCGCCCCGCCGCCGAGCCACACGTTGTCCTCGATCGTGATGGGCAGCCCGCCCTCCCACTGCCGCTTCCGATCCACCGGGTTCAGGGGGTGGGTGGGGCACAGCAGCTGCACGTGCGGGCCGATCTGCACGTCGTCGCCGATGCGGATCTCGGTGACGTCCAGGGCCGTGAGCCCGAAGTTCGCGAAGACCCGGCTGCCCACGTGGATGTTGTACCCGTAGTCCACGTGCAGGGGCGGGCGGATCGCCACGTGCTCGCCCACCGAGCCCAGCAGCTCGGCCAGCAGGTCCTGGGCCGCCGAGCGGTCGGTGAGCATCAGCTCCCCGTAGCGGGCCGCCAGCTGCGCGGCCTCCCCGGAGCTGCGGTGCACGACGCCGTCGGCCCCCTCGGCGGGGGTGGCTCCGCCGCCGCGGTAGGGCAGGCCCGCGTGCATCCGCTCCCGCATGCTCAGCTCGGCGTCGCCGGGGGCGGGGGAGGCGGCCGCGGAACGGACCGGATCGCTGTGCTCGGACATGGACATGCTCCTCGGAAGGTGGGGAAGGGGAATGGCGTGCGGGGCCGTCGGCTCAGCGCCCGAAGATCACCACGAGCAGGATCACCAGCAGACCGACGCCGATGGCGACGCCTGTGGCGACCAGCAGCCGCCGGTTGATCTGCTTCATGACCTGGCGGACCTCGGCCTCGGTGAACGGACGGGTGCGCTGGGGGCGGCGGGGAGTGCTCATGGGCCACCAGTATTCCAGGTCACCGGGGCGAAGCCGATCGGTAGAATCTCCCCCATGGCTGATACGTCCCCCGCCGCATCGCCGCGGCCCTGGCTGAAGAACTACAACCCCGGCGTGGCCCACGACCTGGACCTGCCGGAGACCTCCCTGGTCCACGTGTTCGAGGAATCCGCGCGACGGGCCGGAACCCGACCGGCCCTGGAGTTCTTCGGCGCGAGGACGACGTACGCGCAGCTGGCCGAGCAGGTCTCCCGCGTGGCCGAAGGGCTGCGGGTCATGGGGGTGCAGCCCGGGGACCGGGTGGCGCTCGTGCTGCCCAACTGCCCGCAGCACGTGGTCGCCTTCTACGCGATCCTGCGGGTCGGCGGCGTCGTCGTGGAGCACAACCCGCTGTACACGGCCGGGGAGCTGCGCCACCAGTTCGAGAACCACGGGGCGAAGATCGCGATCGTGTGGGACAAGGCGGCCGCGAACATCACGGACCTGCCCTACGACCTGCGCCCGCGCAGGATCATCGCGGTGAACATGGTGGAGGCGATGCCCGCCGGGATGCGCCTGGCGCTGAAGCTGCCCGTCGGGAAGGCCAAGGCCGCCCGGGAGAAGCTGGAGGGCCCGGCCCGCGGGTGCATCCCCTGGCGCCAGCTGCTGAAGAGCGCGCCCATCGCCGAAGACCACCGCCGCCCCACGGCCCACGACCTCGCCCTGCTGATGTACACCTCCGGGACCTCCGGGACCCCCAAGGGCGTGGTCCTCACCCACCGGAACCTGGAGTCCAACGCCGCGATGGGCCGGGAGTGGATCCAGCCGGACGAGCGCGAGACCATCTACGCGGTGCTGCCCCTGTTCCACGCCTACGGGATGACCCTGGGCCTGGGCATCGCGATGGCCATCCGGGCCAAGCTCGTGCTGTTCCCGACCGTGGACATCGACCTGATCCTCACGGCCATGCGCAAGTCCCCGCCGACCATCCTCCCGGCGGTCCCGCCCGTCTACCAGCGGCTGCTGGAGGCCGCGGACGAGCGGGGCGTGAGCCTGTCCGGGATCAAGTACTCGGTCTCCGGGGCGATGAACCTGCCCGTGGACCTGGTCCAGGCGTGGGAGACCCGCACCGGGGGCTACCTGGTGGAGGGCTACGGGCTGACCGAATGCGCCCCGCTGGTCTCCTGCAACCCGCTCAACGACACCCGTCGGGCCGGGTCCATCGGCATCCCCTTCCCCTCCACCCTCATCCGCCGGGTGGATCCGGACACGGGTGAGGACGCCGCCGAGGGGCGCCCCGGCGAGCTGTGGGTCAAGGGCCCCCAGGAGTTCCAGGGGTACTGGAAGAACGAGGTCGCCACCCGGGAGACCCTCACCGCGGACGGCTGGCTGCGCACCGGGGATGTGGTGACCATGGACGAGGACGGGTTCCTGTTCGTCGTGGACCGGGTCAAGGAGATCATCATCACCGGGGGCTTCAACGTCTCCCCGTCCGAGGTGGAGACGGCCCTGAAGACCTTCGACCCGGTGGTCGACGCCGCCGTCGTCGGGATCCCCTCCGCGAAGGGCGGGGAGGAGGTCGTGGCCGCCGTCATCATGAGCCCCGGCACCGCCCTGGACGAGCAGGCGCTGCGCGAGCACTGCTACACCAAGGTCACCCGGTACAAGGTGCCCCGAAGGATCGTGGAGCTCGAGGAGTTCCCCCGCTCCATGCTCGGCAAGACCCTGCGCCGGGAGGTCAAGAAGCAGATGGAGGCCAAGCTCGACCGCGCCTCCGACTAGCGGCGCATGATCTTCCGGGCCAGCAGGTTGCCGACCAGCTGCACCAGCTGCACCAGGATCACGATGATGATGATCGCCACCAGGGTCACGTTCCAGTCGAAGCGCTGGTAGCCGTAGCGGATCGCGAAGTCGCCGATGCCGCCGCCGCCCACCGCGCCGGCCATCGCGGACATGTCCACGACGCCGATGACGATGAACGTGTATCCGAGGATCAGCGGACCCAGGGCCTCCGGCAGCATCACCGAGAACATGATCCGCAGCTTCGAGGCGCCCATCGCGCGGGCGGCCTCGATCACCCCGGGGTCGATGGAGACGAGGTTCTGCTCCACGATCCGGGAGATCGCGAAGGTCGCGGCCACCACCATCGCGAAGATGCCCGCCTTGATCCCGATGCTGGTGCCGATGGTCTGCAGCATGACCGGGCTCAGCGCGGCCAGCAGGATCACGAAGGGGATCGGGCGGATCAGGTTGACCACGAAGTTCAGCAGCGCGTTGACCGGCCGGTTGGCGAGGATGCTGCCCGAGCGGGTGGTGTACAGCAGGGTCCCGATGATCAGACCGAAGATCCCGGCCAGGACCATCGTCACCAGCACCATCTGCAGGGTCTCGGTCACGGCCGGACCGATCTTCGGCAGCACCGTGTCCCAGTCGGTGGTCTTGGCCGCCAGCACCGGGGCGTGGGTGAGGGCGGCGTCGAACTGTGCGTGCATCAGGCGCGCACCTCCTTCACGGTGGTCACGAGCTTCAGCTGCTCCACGGCGGCGTCGATCGCGGTGATCTCGCCGAGCAGCTCCAGGGTCAGGCGGCCGTAGGTGCGGCCCTGCAGGGTATCCAACCCGCCCTGCACCACGGTGAAGGTGACCCCGCGCTCCCCGAGTCGGGACAGCACCTGTCCGACCTCGGCCTGATCGTGGATCTCCACGTTGACCAGGTGCCCGCGGTGCCGGGCCTTCAGCTCCGCGGCCTCATCCCCGGTCGGCGCCTGCTTCACGGTGGTGGACACGAAGCGCTGGGCCGGGGCCGTCTGGGGGTCGGAGAACACGTCGTAGACGTTGCCCTCCTCCACCACGCGGCCCTTCTCCATCACGGCCACCCGGTCCGCGATCTTCGCGACGACGTCCATCTCGTGGGTGATGACCACGATCGTGATGCCCAGGTCCTCGTTGACCCGCTTGAGCAGGTCCAGGACCTCCTCGGTGGTCTCCGGGTCCAGCGCGGAGGTGGACTCGTCGGCCAGCAGCAGGTGCGGCTCCGTGGCCAGGGCCCGGGCGATGCCCACCCGCTGCTTCTGCCCGCCGGACAGCTGATCCGGATGACTCTTCGCTTTGTCCGCCAGCCCCACGAACTCCAGCAGCTCCGCGACCCGCGCCCGGCGCCTCTCCTTGGACCAGCCGGCGATCTTCAGCGGGAACTCCACGTTGGCCGCGACCGTCTTGGAGTTCATCAGGTTGAACTGCTGGAAGATCATGCCGATCTCCGTGCGGATCCGCCGCAGCCGGGATTCCCCGGCCCCGGAGATCTCCTGCCCGTCCACGGTCAGGGTCCCGGAGGTCACGGTCTCCAGGCCGTTGATCAGGCGCACCAGGGTGGATTTGCCGGCCCCGGAGTAGCCGATGATCGCGTAGATCTCGCCGCGGCGGATGGTGAGGCTGACGTCGTCGACGGCGGTCACGGAGCGGGAGCCGACCCGGAAGGTCTTGCTCACCCCGTCCAGGACCACCATGTCCGTCCCGGTCTGCTCGGGGCGGGTGCGGGTCTGTGCTGTCATGGTCTCCCTCGGGTGGGTGTGGCTGGGACGGGTCAGCTGTTCTTCTTCTCGTCCTCGAGCCTGGTCTGCACCTTGCGCAGCTCGTCGGTGCGGTCCTTGCTCACGGACACGGCGGTGCCGCCGGACTGCTTCTTCTCGGCTTCCTGCACGGCGTCCGAGTGGTAGACGTCCACGATCTTCTGGTACGTCTCGTTGTCCTCATCGCCCTTCTTGGACACGAAGAGGTTCACGTACGGCAGGGCGTCCTCGTTCTTCGGGTCATCCTGGTACAGGGCGTCCTCCGGCGAGAGGCCGGCATCCTCCAGGAAGGTGTTGTTCACGATGGAGGCGGCCACCGAATCCATGGACACCACGGTCTGCTTGGCATCCACCGCGGTGAGGGTGACCTTGGAGTTCGCGGTGTCCACGTCGTCCTGGGTGGGCTGGGCCTTGTCCTCCTTGAGGGTCAGCAGGCCGGCGGCCTTCAGCACCAGGATCGCGCGGGTCTCGTTGACGGCGTCGTTGGGGATCGCGATCTCCCCGCCCTGGGGGATGTCCTCGACCTTGTCGTACTTCTTCGAGTACAGGCCCAGCGGGTAGATCGAGGTCGGGCCGACGATCTGCAGGTCGTCGTCGTTGTCCACGTTGTAGTTGGCCAGGTAGGCGATGTGCTGGAACCAGTTCAGGTCCGCCTGCCCCTGGGCGACGGCGGGGTTGGGGCGGGAGTAGTCGCCCATCTCCACGTACTCGACGTCGATGCCCTCCTTCTTCGCCTCCTCCTGCAGGGTGTCCTGGACCTGGTTGTGCTCGGTGATGGCGATCTTGACGGTCTCATCGCCGTCACCGGATCCGCCGCAGGCGGCCAGACCGAAGGTCAGGGGGACGATGGCGAGCAGTGCTCCCAGCTTCTTCTTCATGGTGGTTTCCTCGATGCGGTGGCGGGTGGTGCGCAAACGCCGCGCGTCGGACTCCCGCCGATCCGGAAGGTCGACCGGATTCCGGGCCCAGGGCAGGGCCGGCGGAGCGCCGACGGCGGCGCGATGCGTCCATTAGACCACGGGGTTTTCCGGTCTCTCCAAAGACGTCGGCAGATGAAACCGACGCCGACACCGGGTGTCATACGGCGTCACAGAGGGGAGGGCGCGCCGCGGTGAGAGCCGTCGGCGACGGCGCCTGGGGCATCGTGAGCAGGGTCGGATGGGCCTCGGGGATCGGCTGGGGCGGGGGCGGATGTCGTCGGGTTCCGACGTCGTCGGGGCTGGGTGTCGAGAAGGGAGCGCGGATGCGTCACGAGGTGCGGCTGGAACGGGATGGGGTGCTGCTGCGTCCCCTGAGGCCCGAGGACGCCGAGGTGCTGCACCCGCACCTGGATGAGCGGATGTGGGCGGGGATGTCGGCGCCCCTGCCGCCCTCCCCGGAGGCGCTGGCCGAGGAGTTCTGCGCGCTCATCAACCGCCCGGACGGCCTGGCCTTCGCTGTGGAGGAGGAGGGCCGCGTGCTCGGCCGCACCACGTTCTACGACCTGGTCCCCGGCCTGCGCACGGAGATCGGCAGCACCGTCTACCTGCGCTCGGCGTGGGGGACCCGGGTCAACCCCGTGTGCAAGCTGCTGCTGTTCAAGCACGCCTTCGAGGAGCTCGACGTCGGCCGGGCCGCGCTGCGCTGCGATCACCGGAACCTCCGCTCCCACCGGGCGATCGCCCGGCTCGGCGCCCGCTTCGAGGGCACGCTGCGCGGGTACCGGCGCGCCGCTGACGGGACCGTGGCCGACGTCGACTACTTCAGCGTCCTGCGAGCGGAGTGGCCGCAGGTGCGGGACGGGCTGGAGCGGCGCCTCGCGGGGTGAACGGGTGATCCACCGTCTCCCCGGGGGCCCACGTGCGCGAGCCGGCGCATCCCCGGGGGACCCACATGCGCGAGCCGGCGCATCCGTTCCCGAAAAACGCGTTTGCGGGTACGGGAGCGCCGGCTCGGTGGGGAGGTGGGAACGGGAGCGCCGGCTCGGCGCAGGGGAGCGAACGAGAGCGCCGGGTCAGCGGCGTCGGCCGCGCAGCCAGTCGGAGTCGTAGAGTCCGGGGTCGCCGCCATCGCGACGGCGTTCGCGCTCGCGGGCCCGGCGGGCGTAGTCGGTGCGGCGCAGGATCGCGTCGTCCTCATCCGGCACGGTCCACAGAGACAGGGCCACCAGACCGGTGCCCAGCCCGCCGGCGAGGATCAGCACGAAGCCGATCTCCACCCACAGCATCACGATGTTGCGGATCCACCCGGGATCCCGGCCCGCCAGCAGCTCCGGCATCCGGTTGCCCACGATCACCGCCGCCAACCCGAGCACCGCCAGCCCCAGCGGCAGCAGGAACCACCCCCTGCCGCGGGTGCGCGGACCCGGCTGGCCGGGATCCCGCAGGGCGGGGTGCAGGCGGCGTCGCACCGCGATCATCCCGGCGACTCCCGCCAGCAGCGGGGCCGCCCCGATCAGCGTCCATCGGGGATGGCCCAGCGCGAGCAGGCCCAGCACGGTCAGCACCCCGAGCAGGCACAGGGCGAAGGAGATCCCGCCGACCATCCGCCGCGCGGCGCGGGCGGCGTCGCCCGAAAGCGGCGGCTCACCCTCCATCTCAGGTGCCATGCGCCCATCACCTCCCGCCGCGCTCGGATCCGCAGGTCACGTTCTCCTTCCCATGCTAATCCCGCCGCGCGGCGCGGGCACCCGTCCACCCGCGCACCACCCCCAGGAACTGGGGGTCCAGGAAGGAGCAGACCAGTGCAGCCGCGGGGAAGCCCGGCGCCGAGACGGGATCCCCGCTCCCGTCGGCCGCGACCAGGCCGACCACCCGAGTCCCGGCCCGCACCGCCGCGGTGGCCCCGGGCGCGGAATCCTCGAAGGCCACCGCCTGCCCCGGTGCGCAGCCCATCCGCCGCACCGCCTCCGCGTACATGTCCGGGGCCGGCTTGCCGGCGGGCACGTCATCGGTGGAGACCCATGTGCTCAGCAGCGGGGCGTAGCCGCCGGAGCGCATCTTCAGATCCAGCACGTCCCGGCGGGAGTTGGAGGCCACCGCCACCGGCATGACGGCGGCCAGGGCGCGCACCAGCTCCAGGGCCCCGGGCAGCAGATCCACCCCGCGGGACAGGCGCTCCATGTCCAGGTCCGTCAGCGCGGTGAGGATCTCCGCCTCCAACGACGCCGGGGCCGTCCCCTCCGGATCGCGGGCGTCCCCCGCGCATGCTCCCGGTGCGGAAGCGGAACCGGGGGCCGACGCCCGACCCGGGAGGCGCTCGGCCGCCACCGCCTCGGCCACCCGGTGGGCGATCTGCTCCGCGGTCATCCCGGTCAGCCCCTCCGCCAGACCCTGGGGGTCGGCCAGGCCGTACTCCCGCGCCACGGTGGCCACGGAATCCACCCACTGCCGCTCGGTGTCCATCAGCACCCCGTCGCAGTCGAAGACGGCGCAGCGGGGCACCCACCCGGGATCCAGGGGCGAGGGCTGGGAGGAGGCGGCGGGATTCGGAAGGAAGGACATGCTCTCCATCCTTCCAGGCACCATCCCCCGGGCCCTGCACCGTGGCGGTGCTCATGGCGGGGTCTGGGGATAACAGCACATCCGAGTGCGCTAATGGCGTCCGGGGCGGTTAGGATGGGGCGGGTCCGGCGCGCGGCGCCGAACCGGCAGAATCACACCGGCTCTCGACAGGAGACCCCCATGCCCTCTCTGACCCGCGGCGCGTTCCTCAAGACCGCCGCCGCCTCCGCCGCGGCCCTCGCGCTGGCCGCCTGCTCCACCGGCTCCAACGGCGGCTCGGATTCCAGCTCCTCCGCCTCGGCCTCCTCCTCCGCCGAGCAGGATGCCTTCCCGGTGACCATCGAGCACGCCTACGGCAAGACCACCGTCGACGCCGAGCCGAAGCGCGTCGTCGGCATCGGCTGGATCAACGCGGAGGTGGCCCTGTCCCTCGGCGTCGTGCCCGTGGGCTCCGGGCAGGTCGGCTGGGGGGAGAACTCCAACCACTCCACGGACTGGTTCGATGACCGCATCAAGGAGCTCGGCGCGCAGCAGCCCACGCGGTTCACCGAGACCGACGGCATCAACTACGAGGAGATCGCCAAGCTCGAGCCGGACCTGATCCTCGCCGTCGTCGGCACCGTGGACCAGGAGGCCTACGACAAGCTCTCCAAGATCGCCACGACGGTGACCCACGCCAAGGACTCCGACGGGTGGACCACCCCCTGGCAGGACTACACCAAGGTCATCGGCACCGCCCTGGGCCGCCCCGAGCACGCCGGGACCGTCATCTCCGAGACCGAGGAGAAGATCCAGGACAAGGCCGCCCAGCACGAGGAGCTCAAGGGCGCCACCTTCATCTCCTCGGCCCTGGCCGTGACCGACGGGCAGCCCTCCATCAGCGTCTACACCAAGGGCGACGGCCGGGTGACCTTCATGAAGTCCCTCGGGATGGAGGAGGCCGACGCCGTGAAGAACGCGAAGGCCGACACCTTCTACATCCAGTGGTCCAACGAGAAGGCCGCCGATCTGAAGTCGGACATGATCTACTCCTGGATCGACAAGGACTCCGACGTCCAGACCATCGAGGACAACGCGACCCTGAAGCAGATCCCCGCGATCGCCAAGGGCGCCTCCGTGCTGGACTCCGACAAGAAGGAGACCCTCGCCCTGGGCATCTCCCCGCTGGGCATGGACTGGCTGGTGGAGCACACGGACTTCATCGACAAGGTGGCCCAGGCCGCCAAGACCGGTCGGGAGTAGTCCGCCCTGTCCGCCGCCCAGACGACGCCGACCCGACCGGCCCCGCCCACCGCGGGAGCGGCCGGGGCCGGCGCGTCCGCGCGCTCTCGACGCCGCGGCCCCGCGCTGCTGATCGTGCTCGCCCTGCTCGCCGCGGCGGTGCTCGCCTCCATCCTGATCGGGGCGAACCCGCTGAGCCCCGCGCGCGTCTGGCACGCCCTGGCCGAGCTGGACGATCCGGTGAGCCCGGACGGGGTGATCGTCGCGGATCGGGTGCGCCGCACCGTCGTCGGCGTCGTCATCGGCGCCAGCCTGGCCGCGGCGGGAGCGGCGATGCAGGGGGTCACCCGCAATCCGCTGGGCGATCCCGGGATCCTCGGGATCAACGCCGGGGCGGCGGCCACCGTGGTCCTGGGCATCACCCTGCTCGGGATCAGCGGCACCATGGCCATCGCCGTGTGGGCCCTGATCGGGGCGGGCCTGGCCGCGGTGGTGGTCTACGCGATCGCCAGCATCGGACGCGAGGGGGCGACGCCGATCAAGCTCGCCCTGGTCGGGGCGGCGTTCTCCGCCGGGGCGGCGTCGCTGACCTCGGCCATGAACCTGCAGCACCAGGAGACCCTGGACTCCTTCCGCCGGTGGCAGCTGGGCGCCCTGACCCGCGCCTCCTACGCCGATGTGCTGATCCTGCTGCCCCTGATCCTGCTGGGCCTGCTCCTGACCGTGGGGATGGCCCGCTCCGTCAACAGCTTCGCCCTGGGCGATGACATGGCCCGCGCCCTGGGCACCCGGGTGGGGCCGGCCCGGGCCCTGGTCTTCGCCGGGGTCACCCTCCTGTGCGGGGCGGGCGTGGCCCTGGCCGGGCCCATCGCCTTCGTCGGGCTCATGGTCCCGCACGCGGTGCGCTCGCTGACCGGCCCGGACTACCGGTGGATCCTGCCGCTGAGCGCCCTGGCCGGTCCCGTGGTGCTGCTGCTGGCCGACGCCGTCGGGCGGGTGGTGCTGCCGCCGACCGAGGTGGAGGTGGGGGTCAGCATGGCCGTCGTCGGCGTGCCCGTGTTCCTGGCGATGATCCGCTCGCGGAAGGCGATGAGCCTGTGACCGCCGCCGCGACCCGCACCTCCCCTTCATCTGCGCACCGGGCCCTGACCGGTGCGGACCTCTCCCGGCTGCGCGCCCGCTCCCGACGCCGCCCGCGAGCGGTGCTCGCCGTCCTGGGCCTGACCCTGCTGGGCGCGATGGCCGTGCGGGTGCTGCTGGGCACCTACACCGTGACCATCCCGGACTTCCTCACGATCCTCGGCGGGGGCACCGTGGACGCCGCGCCCGCCGCCTCCTTCATCGTCATGGAGGACAAGCTGCCGCACGCGGTGCTCGGGGCCCTGGCCGGGCTGGCCTTCGGCACCGCGGGGGCGGTGTTCCAGCTGCTGCTGCGCAACCCCCTGGCCAGCCCGGACGTCATCGGCATCAGCGCCTCCGCGAGCCTGGGGGCGATCGCCTCGGCCGCGTTCTTCGGCGCGGCGGGGCTCGGCCTGGCCGCGGGCGGGCTGATCGGGGCCGGGCTCGCCGCCGTCGCGGTGTTCCTGCTCAGCGTCTCCGGACGGGCCGCGAGCGGCCCCGGGGCCGGGGAGGCCGTGGGCGGGCGGTTCATCCTCACCGGGCTGGGGATCTCGGTGCTGGCCATCGCCGTGACCAACTACCTGCTGTCCCGGATGAGCGTGTACCAGGCCGCCGACGCCGCGATCTGGCTCACCGGCTCTCTCGGGGCCTCCTCCTGGCAGCGGATCGGGCTGACGGGCGCGGCGCTGATCGCGCTCCTGCCGCTGCTGGCGCTCCTCTCCCGCCCCCTGCACGCGATGGCCGTGGGGGAGGAGCTGGCCGCGGGCCTGGGGGTCCCGGTCACCGCCGTGCGGTGGCTGGGCATCGGGCTGGCCACCGCGTTGGCGGCCGTGGCGGTGTCGATGACCGGGCCGATCGCCTTCGTCGCCTTCGTCTCCGGGCCCGTCGCCCGGCGCCTGGTCGGCGGCGGGCACACCCTCGTCGGATCCGCGCTGGTGGGCGCGATCCTGGTGGTGCTGGCGGACTTCACCGCGGCGAACCTGATCCCCGGGGGCCGCTTGCCGGTGGGCGTGATCACCGGACTCATCGGCGCACCGGTCCTGCTGTGGCTGGTCGCGGGGGAGCACAAGGAGAGGACATGAGCATGAGCACTGAGAGCACGACCCCCGGCGCCCCGCCGCGCTCGAGTCCGCCGGAGCTGGTGGCCGAGGGGCTGGAGCTGGGCTACGGGGACCGTCGGGTGGTCCGGGAGCTGAGCCTGCGGGTGCCGACCGGGCGGGTCACCGCGATCATCGGGCCCAACGGCTGCGGCAAATCGACGCTGCTGCGCGGGTTCTCCCGGCTGCTGCGCCCGAGCGCCGGGACCGTGACCCTGGGCGGGCGACCCCTCGGCTCCTTCGGGGCCAGGGAGTTCGCCCGCACCGTGGGCCTGCTGCCGCAGCAGCCGGTGGCCCCGGACGGGATCACGGTCGCGGACCTGGTCTCCCGCGGGCGCTACCCCCACCAGGGGCTGTTCTCCCGGGCCTCCGCGCAGGACGACGCCGCGGTCGCCTGGGCGCTGGCGGCCACCCGGACCGGGGAGCTGGCCGAGCGGCCCGTGGCGGAGCTGTCCGGCGGGCAGCGCCAGCGGGTGTGGATCGCGATGGCCCTGGCCCAGCAGACCGATGTGCTGCTGCTGGACGAGCCCACGACCTACCTGGACCTGGCCCACCAGGTGGAGGTCCTGGACCTGGTGGTGGAGCTGAACCGCGAGCACGGGACCACCGTGGTCATGGTGCTGCATGAGCTGAACCTGGCCGCCCGGGCCGCGGACCACCTGGTGGCCATGAAGGACGGGCGCATCGAGGTGGCCGGCGCCCCGGAGGAGGTGCTCACGGAGGAGCACCTGGCGCGCGTGTTCGGCCTGGACGCCCGGGTGCTGCGCGCCGAGGAGGGCGGGGCCCCCGTGGTGGTGCCGCGGCGTCGGTGCCCGTGCCCGGCCCCGACCGCCGACGAGGCCGCGCCCGGTCACGAGAGGCCGGGCAGCGGAGCATCGGGGACCGCCGCACCGTGAGCCCGCGGCCGACGCCGTCCGCCCGTCCGCACCCCTGATCCAGAAGGAGGCACCATGCCGCGCCGACCCATGACCGTGTTCCGCACCCGGGTGACCGGGGTGCGGCCCCTGAGCCGGGACTTCCTGCGGGTGAGCCTGGCCTCCCCGGGGCTGATCGAGCTGGCCGCGCCCGCCGGGGACGGGGCGGGCCCGGTGCTGGACGCCTATCTCAAGCTGCTGCTGCCCCACCCGGAGCACGAGGGACCGGTGCTGCCGGATCTGGAGGCCGCGGACTGGCATCGGGCCTGGTTCGCCGCCTCGGCGCGGGAGCGCGGCGGGTGGATGCGCACCTACACGCTGCGCGCGGCTCGCCCGTGGACCTCCCCGGAGGGGAGTCCCGGAGTGGAGATCGACGTCGACTTCGTGCTGCACGGACACGGGGACCAGCAGGGGCCGGGGGCCGCCTGGGCGGCCTCGGCCCGCGTGGGCGATGAGCTGAGCCTGCTGGGGCCCACGCGCGAGGACGTCCTGTGGGGGACCTGGGATCCGGGTCGGGCCGAGCGGTATCTGCTGGGCGGGGACGAGACCGCGGTGCCGGCGGCCTGCTCGGTGCTGGAGGCCCTGCCCGCCGGAACCCAGGCCGCCGTGCTGCTGGAGGTGCCCGCGGGCAACGCGCAGGATCTGGCTGCCGGCCTGCCGGAGGCGGCCGCCCGCCCCGAGGTGCGGGTGCGGCTGTTGGAGCGGGAGCCGGAGCGGATGCGCGGCCGAGCGCTGCTGAGCGCTCTGCGCGAGGAGCTGGGGCTGGTGCCGCGGGCCGCGGAGGAGGACGCCGCCGGGATCGCCGCGCAGCGGGCCGAACCCGGGGAGCTGGTGTGGGGTCGAGCGGAGGAGTCCGAGGATCCGGCGGGGGTGTCGGTGTGGCTGGCCGCGGAGGCCGCCGTCGTGCGGGCCGCCCGCCGGGTCTGCGTCAACGAGGCCGGGATCGACCGGCGCCGGATCTCCTTCATGGGCTATTGGAAGGCCGGGCAGGCCGAGTCCTAAGCTGGAGGGGCCGTGCCCTGCCGGCGGCTCCCGTCGACGCCGCGCCTGCGGCGCGCGCCGGTCCGGGGGAGGCGGCGGGGCGCGAGTTCGAGCATGCAGGCAGGAGATCCATGAGCACCGAGTACAGCGAACACGAGCCGGCCGCCGATGCCCCGGGGGCCCGGGAGCCGGAGGAGCACCAGATCCGCTACGTGGCGCTGGGGGACTCCTTCACCGAGGGCGTGGGCGATGAGGACGCGTCCCGACCCAACGGGGTGCGCGGATGGGCGGATCGGGTGGCCGAGCAGCTGACCCTGCGCTTCCCGCAGACCCTCTACGCCAACCTCGCGATCCGCGGCCGCACCCTGGAGCCCATCCTGGCCGAGCAGGTGGACGCCGCCCTGGCGCTGCGCCCCACGCTGGTCAGCCTCTACGGCGGGGGCAACGACATCCTGCGCCCGAGCATCGACGTGGACGCGCTGATGGCCGACTACGACGAGGCCTTCGGACGCCTGCGGGCCTCCGGGGCCCAGGTGCTGACCCTGACCGGCTTCGACGTCAAGCACTTCTACGGCGTCTTCAAGGCCACCCGCGGGCGCACCGCGATCTACAACGAGCTGCTGCGGGAGATCGCGGAGAAGCACGACCTGATCCTGGTGGACTTCTGGCGCTTCTCCGAGGAGTTCTCCGACGCCCGGTACTGGGCCAAGGACCGCCTGCACATGAACACCCTGGGGCACATCAAGATGGCCGGGAAGGTCCTGGAGGCCCTGCAGGTGGGGGCCGGGGAGCTGGGGCTGGAGCCGCTGCCGCAGATGCGGGAGGTCTCCCGGGTCCAGGCCACCCGCGCCAACCTGGAGTGGGTGCGCACCTTCGCCCTGCCGTGGGTGGGGCGGCGCCTGCGCGGCACCTCCTCCGGAGACTCCCTGAGCCCGCGCTACCCGGACCTGCAGTCCCTGCAGGTCACCGAGGGCGGCGACGCCGTCCGGGGCCGGGAGGAGGGGGAGGCCGGCGCCCCGCCCGCGTGATTCCGCGGTGATTAAGGCCATGGGCGCGGCGCAGAGGTTGCCATCGCGGGCCGGGATCCCTAGTATTTAACGCTGTCGTAGTGGTGCGTCCACCCTTCGGCACCGAACCAAGCTTCACCGTGATCCCGCGGCAGGGGCAGGTCCCGGACCTCTCACACCGGGCCTGACTCCCACACTCAGGCCCGGCGACTCATCCGGTGCTCTCACGGTAGGTGACGGGGCGCTGTTCGAGCCGCCCGCCCGGCTGGCGCGAGAGCGCACCGTCATTTCGTCAACATTGGAGGAGTAACTATGGCAGCCGTCTGCCAGGTGACCGGAGCTGTTCCCGGCTTTGGACACAGCATTTCCCACTCGCACCGCCGCAACAAGCGCCGGTTCGACCCCAACATCCAGAAGAAGCGCTACTGGGTGCCGTCCCTGCGCCGCAACGTGACCCTGAACGTGTCCGCCAAGGGCATCAAGGTCATCGACGCGCGCGGGATCGACGCCGTCGTCGCTGACATCATCGCCCGCGGGGAGAAGATCTGATCATGGCTTCCAACACCAAGGACGTTCGTCCGATCATCAAGCTCAAGTCCACGGCCGGCACCGGGTACACCTACGTGACCCGCAAGAACCGCCGCAACAACCCGGATCGCCTGGTCATGAAGAAGTACGATCCCGTGGTCCGCAAGCACGTCGACTTCCGAGAGGAGCGCTGAGACACACATGGCCAAGAAGTCCAAGATCGCCCGCAACGAGCAGCGCAAGGCCATCGTCGAGCGCTACGCCGCCAAGCGCGAGGAGCTGAAGAAGACCCTCGTCGACGAGAACGCCTCCCCCGAGGCCCGCGAGGAGGCCCGCCTGGGCCTGCAGAAGCTGCCCCGCAACGCCTCCCCGGTGCGCGTGCGCAACCGCGACCAGATCGACGGCCGCCCCCGCGGGACCTTCCAGAAGTTCGGGATCTCCCGCGTGCGCTTCCGCCAGATGGCCCACCGCGGCGAGCTGCCGGGCATCACCAAGTCCAGCTGGTAATTTGGGGCCGCGGGTCGGCTATGCTGACCTGAGCCGCTTACATCCGATGTCTCAGGAGGGACACAACATGGCGAAGAACCGCAGCGAACTCGTGGCCGAGGTGGCCGAGAAGTCCGGGATGTCACAGTCCGCCGTCAACGGCGTGCTGGATGCCCTCTTCCAGGTCTTCGAGTCCTCCGTCGCGCAGGGCGAGAAGGTCACCATCCCGGGCTGGCTCTCCGTCGAGCGCACCGATCGGGCCGCTCGCACCGGGCGCAACCCGCAGACCGGTGAGTCCATCGAGATCCCGGCCGGCCACGGTGTGAAGCTCTCCGCCGGCTCCAAGCTGAAGGCCGCCGTCGCCAAGAAGTAGCTCTTTCCGCTGAGGCATCAGCATCCGAGGGCCCCGCGCCCGCGATCCGCCGTGATCGCGGGGGCGGGGCCCTCGTCGCACCCCGACGCCGGGCGGGGATCCGGCGGGATCGGCCGGGGCGCGGCACCGGAGGTGAGCGGGGGTCGGACGGTAGGATGGAGGCCGCTTCCGCGTTCCGCTCATCAATCGCCGCCCGACCCGAGGAGGTGCCCGTGGTCCCGACCCCCAACCCGTGGGGCCTGCCCGAGCGCATCCATCGCCTGCTGCGCGGGTGGGGCGTGGCCTCGGTGGCGGTGTTCGTCGGCGCGGGTTCGCACGCGGTCCTGACCGGACACCTCCCGCACCCCCTGATCCTGGGTCTGTGCTGGTCCCTGTCCGGGATGCTGTGCGTGCTCCTGGCGGGGTTGCGCCTGCCCCGACTCTCCACGGGCCTCGGGGTGCTGGGCTCCCAGGCCGGGCTGCACACCCTCCTGACGCTCGCCGGGCACGGCGGGGTCGGGACGGGTGCCGTTGCGGCCCACGCCGGCCACCACGGTGCGGCTCCGCTGGGCTCCGTGCAGCCGGCGGCCTCGGCGGATGCGGTGCATCAGCTGAGCCCCCTCATGGTCGCGGTGCACGCGCTGGCCGCCGTCCTGACGATCCTCGCGATCCGCCGGGGCGACGCCGCGCTGGCCGGTCTGCTGCGCGCCGTGCGCCTGGGTCTGCGGCGCCTGCTGACCCTGCCGGGCCCGGTGCCGACCCCCTCGCGCCGCCCCCGGCCCCTCATCCTGTCCTGCCGAGCCGTCCTGGTCTCCCGGATCCGCCCGGGCACGGTGGACACCCGCGGTCCCCCGCTGGCGCTGCCCGCCTGAGCCGAGCGCTCGGGCCCATCACCGGATCCCGCCGCACCGCGGCGTCGAGCGCCGAGTCCTTGCGGACCGGCCGCCGCGTCGTCGCCGGGGTCCGTCGCCGCAGCACCGCAAGCACCCCCGCATCAGCATCGCTCACCCGGCTTCACCGGGTCTCGAGCGCTGCGCGGGGAACCGACCGAAAGGGTCCACCACCATGGGAATCTCCCGCACCCCGGGCGCCGGCGCGCGCCCCGACCACCGCACCCGCCTCCGTCCTGCCGCCCATCGCCTGCCCGCGCTCCTCGGCGCCCTGCTGGCCCTGTGCCTGGCCCTGTTCGCCGGGGCACCCGCGGCCCAGGCCCACGATGAGCTGCTGCAGGCCGATCCGGCCGACGGCGCGACGCTCGAGCAGGCCCCGGACCGGATCACGCTGACCTATTCCGGGGACATCACCGCGCTGGGCAACGAGGTCCGCGTGACCGACTCCCAGGGGAAGACCGTCTCCACCGGGGACGTCACCGTGGACGGCACCCACGTGATCCAGCGGATCAGCCCGGACGCCGGGGACGAGACCTACACCGTCTCCTGGCGGGTGGTCTCCTCCGACGGCCACCCCATCGAGGGCACCTACTCCTTCACCGTCGGTCAGGGCGGGGCCGGACAGCCCGCCGCGTCCTCCTCCGCCGCCGCCCACGACCACGGCGACCACGACGCCGCCGAGCACCACGAGCACGCCACGAGCCCCGCGGCCACCGAGAGCCCTGAGCAGGCGACCAGCTCCGCGCCGGCCTCCGCCGAGGGACAGAGCCTGCCCCTGTGGGCGGTCGCGCTGATCGGCGCCGTGGGCGCCGTCGTGCTGGTGGGCGTGATCATTCTGGTGGTCGCCTCGCTGCGCGCCCGCCGCACCCGGGGCGCAGACACCGGACGCGAGACCGTCCGGGGGTCCGAGCACGACGACGACGCCGCGAACGGGTGGTGATCGGCATGACGACGACGCCCACCGCCGCCACCGGAATCACCGGCACCGCGGCCACCGGCTCCGGCATGGGCAACGGCTCCGGGAGGAGCCCGCGCCGCGCGGCGGCCCGGACCGCGGGGCGGGGGGGGCCCCCCCCCCCCCCCCCCCGGGGCCCCCGCGCGGGGCGCGCCCCCGGCCGGGGGGGGGGGGGGGGGGGGGGGGGCGGGGGGGGGGGGGGGGGGGCCGCCGCGCGGCCGCGGGGGGCCCCCCGGGGGGGCGGGGGGGGGGGGGGGGGGCCCGGCCGCGGCGCGCGGGGG
>NZ_JANJES010000006.1:0-149802 GCF_044878465.1 Rothia sp. BD8
CTGAGCCCGGGCCCCCGCGGGGGCTCAGCCCTCGCGCACCCGCAGGCCGTCGGCGTCGGCCTCCGCGGCCGGCGGCGGGGCACCGCCGCCCCGCGGCAGGGGCAGGGCGAGGATCAGCCCCGCGGCGCGCACCAGGATGATCCCGGCCCCCCCCCCCCCCCCCCCCCCCCCCCCCCCCCCCCCCCCCCCGCCCCCCCGCCCGCCCGGCGCCCCCGCCCGGCCCCCCGCCCCCCGCGCCGGGGGGCGCCCCGCCCGGGGGGGGGGGGGCCCCCCCCCCCCCCCCGCCCGCTGCGCACCGGCGCGGTCCTCACCCTGACCGGTCTGCTCGGTCTGGGGTTGAGCGCCTGCGGCGGGGGAGGGGAGACCGCCTCGAGCGCGGATCCCACGGCCTCCGCCTCGGCGTCGGCGGCCGGGGCGCTCACGGCCGAGGACGTGTGGGTCAAGGCCGGGGATTCCGGGATGACCTCGGCCTTCGGGCACGTGGTCAACCACACGGATCACACCGTGCGGATCGTCGGGGCCGAGTCCCCTGCGGCCGGGTCCGTGCAGCTGCACGAGACCGCGCAGGAGGCCGGCGGGTCCAGCACCATGCGGGAGAAGGAGGACGGCTTCACCATCGAGCCCGGCCAGTCCCTCGAGCTCTCCCCGGGTGGGAACCACGTGATGCTCATGGACCTGCGCTGCGCCCTGCTGGCCGGAGATGAGACGCAGCTGGTGCTGCGCACCGAGGGCGACGGCCAGCTGCGCGTCAGCGCCCCGATCCGGGACTACGCCGGCGCGCAGGAGCACTACGACCCGACCGCCGAGGCCTCGGCCGACGCGAATCACGGTGAGCACGAGGGCCACGGAGAGCACGACGGACATGCCGGGCACGGCATGAACTCCGGGGAGCCTTCCGACGGCGCCGCCTCCGCGCTGCCGCGCTGCTCGGGGTAGCTGCGATGTCCGCCACCAGGAGAGCAGACGGTGCGACCGGCGGACCCCAGCAGCCCCCGCGTCCGGGGATCCGCCTGACCCGCCGCACCGCCCTGATCGGCGGCGCCACGGCCACGGCCGGGGCCGCCGGGGCGGTGGGGGTCGAGCTGCTGCGTCGCAGTGCGCAGGAGCCGTCCCCCGCCGCCTCGGCGGACCCGCGCGATGCCGCCGCCCCCGTGCCTGGCACCCCGCTGGCCACCGCGCGCATCGGCTTCCACGGCAGGCGCCAGGCCGGTGTGGACACCCCGCCGCAGGCCCACGCCGCGTTCCTGGGGATCCGCCTGCACCGGCAGGTGGACCGGGAGGGGGTGCGGCGGCTGCTGCGGGTGCTCACCGCCGACGCCGCCCAGCTCACCCAGGGGCAGGCCCCGGTCACCGACCAGGAGCGGGAGCTGGCCGAGATCCCGGCGAACCTCACCGTGACGGTGGGCTTCGGCGAGCGGATCTTCGACCTCGTGGCACCGCACGCCAAGCCCTCGTGGCTGCGGCCCCTGCCCGCCTTCCCGCAGATCGACCGGCTGCAGGAGGAGTGGGGTGCCGCGGATCTGCTGCTGCAGATCGGCTGCGAGGACCGGGTCACCCTGGCCCACGCGCATCGGGTGCTGCTCAAGGACGTGCGCGGCTTCGGCACCCTGGCCTGGACCCAGCAGGGCTTCCGCAACGCCGCCGGGTCCGTGCGGGCCTCCCAGACCACCCGCAACCTCTTCGGGCAGGTGGACGGGACCGTGAACCCCAGCACCGAGGACGGCTCCGTGGAGGACGTGGTGTGGGGCCGGGCCGAGGGGCTCACCCCGTGGACCCCGGACGGCACCTCCGTGGTGATTCGCCGGATCCACATGAACCTGGACACCTGGGACGAGGTGGACACCCCGGGTCGGGAGGACGCCGTCGGGCGCACCCTGGCCGACGGCGCGCCCCTGACCGGGGGCACCGAGCACACCCCCGCGGACCTCTCCGCGACCGGGCCCCACGGCTTCCCCGTCATCGCTCGGGACGCCCACCTGCGCCGGGCCACCGCGACCACCCCGCTGGAGCGGATCCTGCGCCGCCCGTACAACTACGACCTGCCGGTCGCGGAGGGCTCCGGCTTCTCCGGGGCGGGGCACACCGACGGCGGGGTGAGCCGCACCGGGCTGATCTTCGCCGCCTACCAGGCGGACCCGGTCCGGCAGTTCGTGCCCATCCAGCGGCGCCTGGCCGAGCTGGACCGGCTGAACACCTGGACCGTGCCCATCGGCTCCGCGGTCTTCGCGATCCCTCCCGGGTGCGAGGACAATGGATTCGTCGGCGAGACCCTGTTCTCCTGATCCGCTCCCGGACACCGCCGCACCCCCCGCCCCCTGACCGTCGAACCGAGGACCCCATGCCCCCAGCCACCGCACCCGCTGCCCCCACGCCGGATCCCCTGCCCACGGGGATCGCGCGCGGGCTGCACCGGCCGTGGCTGCTGGCGGTGCCCGCGGCCATGCTGGTCTTCCTCGTCGTCTCCCTGGTGCTCAGCGGCTCCGCGGCCGGCACCGCCCTGAAGGACCCGGGGGCCTTCGTGCGCTGGGCGCTGCCGGTGGCGGAGGCCGTGCTGAACCTGTCCATGGCCGCCACGATGGGCGCGCTGCTGTTCGCCGTCGCGTTCATCCCGCGGTTCGCCCGCGATGCCCGGGGCCCGGCCGGCGGGCGTACCCGGACCCGCCCCGCCGCCCAGGAGGAGGACTCAACGGAGTACGGGCCCTTCGCCGCGGTCCTGAATCTCGCGGCGGTCTCGGCTCTGACCTGGACGATCGCGGGGCTTACCGTGCTGGTCCTGGCCTACGCGGACATCTCCGGGACGCGGATCTCCGCCGACGCCGCCTTCACCAGCCAGCTGCTCGGCTACATCCAGGGCATCGGCACCGGCCAGGAGCAGGCCGCCGTGGTGATCGTGGGCGCGGTGACCACGACCCTCGTCTTCGCGGTGCGCCAGCTGCTGGGCCTGTTCCTGACCCTCGCCTTCTCCTTCATCGCGATCGTCGCGATGGCCCTGAGCGGGCACTCCTCCGGCGGGGACGACCACATGGGCGCGGTCAACTCGCTGGGGCTGCACCTGTTCGGCGTCGTCCTGTGGTTCGGCGGTCTGCTGGTGCTGGCCTATCTCTCCCGGGACCTCACCGGGCCCGACGCCGGCACCGGCACGGTCCCCGAGCGGGTGCGCGGGAAGGCGACGGCGGCCTCCCGCCGGGTGCCCATGGCCGTGGCCGTGCTGCGCCGCTACTCCGCCGTCGCGCTGCTGGGCTTCCTGCTCGTGGCGATCTCCGGGGTGCTCAACGCCGCGGTGCGCCTGCACGGCTTCTCCGATCTGGGCACCTCCTACGGGCTGCTGATCGTGGCCAAGGCGTGCCTGACGGCGCTGCTGGGGCTGGCCGGTGCCGCGCATCGGCTGTGGCTGATCCCGCGGGTGGAGGACGGGCGGCTGAGCGCCTTCCGGGGGATCTGGCAGGTGATCGCCGCGGAGCTGATCATCATGGCCGGGGCCGCGGGGCTGGCCGTGACCCTCTCGCGCACCGCCCCGCCGGTCAGCGAGGAGCTGCCGCCCACCGCCTCCCCGGCCCGGATCATCACCTGGTACGAGATGCCGCCGCAGCCGCACGGGATCGGCACCTGGCTGGGCACGTGGCGCTTCGACTGGTTCTGGGTCTTCGTCGTCGCGATGCTGGCCTGGGCCTACGTGTGGGCCTTCGTGCGGGTGCGCCGCCAGGGCCGGAGGTGGCCGGTGCTGCGCCTGGCCTCGTGGCTGGTGGGCCTGACCCTGGTCACCTACGCGACGTCGGGGGCCTTCGCCGTGTACTCCCGGGTGCTGTTCTCGGTGCACATGATGGAGCACATGTCCCTGACCATGATCATCCCGATCTTCCTGGTCCTGGGGGCGCCCGTGACCCTGCTGCTGCAGGCCCTGGAACCGCGTCAAGACGGCACCCGCGGGCCGCGCGAGTGGATCCTGCGCCTGGTGCACTCCGGGTGGTCCAAGGTCATCACCCACCCGATCTTCGCGGCGGTGAACTTCGCGGGGTCCATCGTGCTGTTCTACTTCACCCCGCTGTTCGGGGTCACCCTGCGCTACCACGTGGGCCACGAGTTCATGATGGTGCACTTCCTGGTCACCGGGTACATCTTCTGCCTGGTGCTCATCGGGGTGGATCCCATCCCGCGTCGCCCGGACTACCCGATCCGCATCATCATGCTGGTCGCGACCCTGGGCTACCACGCCTTCGTCGGCATCGCGATCATGTCCACGACCGTGCTGCTGCAGGCCTCCTGGTACGGCAACCTCGGCCGGGCCTGGGGCCGCAGCGCCATCGAGGACCAGCAGTACGGCGGGGCGTTCATGTGGGCGCTGGGGGAGATCCCGACGATGGTGCTCGCCGTGATCCTGGCGATCCAGTGGTCCCGGGCCGGGGACCGGGAGGCCCGGCGCATCGACCGGCAGGCCGAGCGGGACGACGACGCCGAGCTGCGCGCCTACAACGCGATGTTCGAGCGGCTGAACGAGGACGAGTCCGCCGGGCGCCGTCGCTGAGCAGGCCCCGACGTCGAGCGGGCCGCCGTTGAGGCTGGCGTCGCCGGCCCGGCTCAGTCCGGGTCGCCCAGCCGCAGGCGCACCAGGCGCACTACCCCCGTCAGACGCAGCAGGCGCGCCCGGGCCCGGGTGGCCCCGGACAGCCCGGCCGGCAGCGGCCCCTCGCGCAACAGGGGCTCGGAGTCGAGGACCCTGGCGTCGGCCTCCCAGGAGGCCGCCTCCGCCGGCAGGTGGGCCGCGGGCAGCGGGGCGCCGTCGGCGGGGCCGAGCAGGGTCCCGGCCTGGCGGGCCCCGCGGCGGGTGGCGGCGTCGGTGAGCACCTCGACGCCGGGGAAGCGCGCGGCCAGGTCCCGCATCAGCGGGCGCAGCTGCTCCCGGCTCAGGCCCGCGAAGGCCCCCGGGGCCAGGATCAGCACCGGATCTCCGGGGCGCAGCCCCAGGGTCTCGGCGACCTCCTTCGGCCAGGCGGGATCCGTCACCGCGGAGGGCACCCCGTGCACCCGCAGGTGCGTGGGCAGCAGCCGCTGGCGCAGGGCGATCACCTCGCGCCGGTCCACCGCGCACCAGTGCGCCTGCTGCGGGGCGACCCGCCACAGGGCCGTGGACAGCCCGGCCTTCAGCTCGATGATCGCGCCCCGCGGGTGCTCGGCCACGAACCGCTGGACCTGCGCATCCAGGCTGCGGGTGCGGGCCAGGCAGCACAGGTCCGCGAACTCCGCGGTGGGCCCGGTGGACAGCAGCCCCTGGCCGGGCAGCGGGGCCTCCGGTTCGGCGCCCTTCTTCTGCGTCTTCGGATCGGCACCCGGATCCGCCCTCTGACCCGCGTCCGGTTCGCCGCCCCGGGGGGCCGCCGGAGACGGACCCGGGTGCGGGGCGCGCCGGCGCAGGCCGCGCAGGCGCCGCAGCAGCAGCTGGCCGGTGGGATCCTCGAGGGTCCCAGGCCAGCGCCGGGCGGCGCGCTCGCGGGCCAGCAGGGGCGCCAGCAGCTGCCCCGGCACGGAGGAGAGGTCGAAACCGGCCAGGGAGTCCTGATGATCGGCGAACACGGAAGGCCTCCTGGGCTCTCGCCGCGGCCGCGGCGGTGGATGGGCATCGCTTCCTCGATCTTCGGCCACCGGGGCCCGCGGGGCAAGCGCAGCGCCCCGACGTCGGGACCGCGGTGGGAAGAGCCGCGGCCCATCCGACGTTGCTACCCTCGACGAAGAGATCCCCGATCACCCCAGGAGCACCCCATGGCAGACCGCGAACCGCGCGTGCGCGCCTCCGAGCTGACCGGCCGCGGCTGGCTGAACACCGGAGGCCGAGACCTGAGCCTGCAGGAGCTGCGCGGGAAGATCGTGATCCTGGACTTCTGGTCCTTCTGCTGCATCAACTGCCTGCACGTGCTGGACGAGCTGCGCGAGCTGGAGGAGCGCTACGCGGACGTCCTGGTGACCGTGGGTGTGCACTCGCCCAAGTTCGAGCACGAGGCGGACCCCGACGCGCTGGCCGCGGCCGTGGACCGCTACGACGTGCGCCACCCCGTCCTGGACGACCCCGAGCTGGGCACCTGGCAGGCCTACACCGCTCGGGCCTGGCCGACCCTGGTGGTCGTGGACCCGGAGGGATACGTCGTCGCGCACCTGTCCGGGGAGGGCCACGTGCAGGGGCTGGTCTCCCTCGTCGAGGAGCTGGCCGCCGCGCACGAGGCCAAGGGCACCCTGCACCGCGGGGACGGGCCCTACGTCCCGCGCCCGCCGCAGGAGGGCGTGCTCTCCTTCCCCGGCAAGATCACGGCCCTGCCCCCCGAGCTGGCCGCCCCGGACGCGCAGGGCCCCACCTGGCTGGTCACGGACACGGGCCGGCACCGCGTCGTCGAGCTGGACGACACCCTGGAGACCGTGCTGCGCTCCTGGGGCGGGCCGGAGAAGGGCCACGCCGACGGCGGCCCGGGGGACGCCCGCTTCGACGAGCCGCAGGGCCTGGCCGTGCTGCCGCCGGCCATCCGCGAGGCCGCCGGGTACGACGTGCTCGTGGCGGATTCCGTGAACCACCGGCTGCGCGGGATCCGGCTGGCCGACGGCGCGGTCAGCACCGTCGCCGGCAGCGGCGTGCAGCGCCTGCTCGACGCCGAGGGCGCGCGCACCGGGGACCCGAACCGCATCGACCCCGCAGCCGATCCGCTGGGCGTGTCCCTGTCCTCCCCGTGGGATGTGCTCTGGTCCGAGGCGGCCGGGCTGGTGCTCGTGGCGATGGCCGGAACCCACCAGATCTTCTCCTTCGACCCCGTCACCGGCTCCGTGCAGGTCTTCGCCGGCACGGGAGCCGAGGGCCTGCTGGACGGGCCCGCCCACGAGGCCTGGTTCGCCCAGACCTCCGGCCTGGCCGCGGCCGCCGACGGCACCGTGTGGCTGGCGGATTCGGAGACCTCCGCCCTGCGCCGCCTGCGCTTCGACGCCGGCGAGCAGGTCCGCGCGGAGTCCGCGGTGGGCGAGGGCCTGTTCGACTTCGGCTTCCGCGACGGCGACGCCGCGACCGCGCGCCTGCAGCACTGCCTGGGGGTCGCGGTGCTGCCGGACGGCTCGGTGGCCGTGGCCGACACCTACAACGGGGCGGTGCGCCGCTGGGACCCGGCCTCGGGGCAGCTGAGCACCCTGGCCCGGGGCCTGGCCGAGCCCTCCGACGTGCTGCTGGAGCAGCGCGGGCAGGACCAGGAGCCGCTGCTGCTGGTCGTGGAGACCAACGCCCACCGCATCACCCGCCTGCCGATCCCCGCCGAGGCCCAGCGGGTGGACGAGGGCGCGGCGCGAAGCCAGCGCGCGGTCTCCCAGATCGCCGGGGGCACGCTGACCCTGCGCTCGCGCTTCACCGCCCCCACGGGGCAGAAGCTGGATGACCGGTGGGGGGATCCCACCCAGCTGAAGGTCTCCGCGACCCCGCCGGAGTTCCTCCTCGACGGCGCCGGGGCCGCCCAGGGCCTGGAGCGCACGCTGCGGCTGAACCCGGAGATCACCGAGGCCGTGCTGCACGTGACGGCGCGGGCGGCCGCCTGCGACGGCGAGCCCGGCGGCGAGATCCCGGACCACGCGGCCTGCCACCTGTACCAGCAGGACTGGGGCATCCCCGTCGTCGTCACCGGGGATCCGGCGGACGAGGCGGAGATGGTCCTGGACCTGCGCGGCGTGAACTGAGGGCCTCCCGATGGCGGAGAACACCCGGGACATCCCCGAGCGGTACGGGAAGCTCGTGCAGGGCTTCCACCCGCGCATCGGCTCCTACGGGCGCAGGCTGCTGGCCGTGGCCCCCAACCTCCTGCTGGCGGCGCTCCTGCTGGCCTACCTGGCGTACAAGCGTCCGGCGGCGACCATCACCGTGATCGCGGTGCTGCTGATCGCGGGGTCGGCGGCCGCCTGCTACTCGGTGCTGCGCCCGGCCACCGCGGCCCTGACCGAGACGCACCTGCTCAAAGCCCGGCTGATCGGATGGACGGCGGTGCCCCGGGAGCGGATCGCGGGCACGGTGTTCGTCGCCCGGCTGCGTCCGGCGGGCGCGGATGCCGCCCGCGGGCCCTTCGCCCGGCTGCGGTCCCGCGGGGTCCCGGCCCTGTGGTTCACGGACGCGCAGGGACGCCGGCTGATGCGCTTCGATGGGCGGATCTGGGATGCGAAGACCCTGCGGGGGCTGTCGGGGAAGCTGACCCCCAGCACCGAGGTGTACGAGCTGGCCGACGTCGAGCAGATCGACGCCGCCCACCCGCACCTGATCACCTTCGCCGAGCGCCACCCTCGGTTCCGCTCCACGGTGCTGACCGTGCTCGGGGTGCTCATCCTGGTGCTCGTGCTGCTGCTGGCCTTCTGGCCGGAGCTGCTGCACGCCCAGCGCCTCGTCTGATCCCCGCAGGCCCTGCCCGAGGGGCGCCGCCCGACGCGGGCCCCGGCGGCGGGCTCCTAGACTGGCCCCATGCGTGAACCGTCTCTGTGGGAGCAGCAGGTCCAGCGGAATCCCGAGCACTCCCGGTGGTACATCCAGCGCTTCGAGGCCATGCGCGCCGCGGGCGCGGACCTGGCCGGGGAGGCCCGGACCATGGACGCCCTGCTGCCGCGCGCGGCTCTCGTGCTCGACGCCGGCGCCGGGCCCGGCCGGGTTGGCGGGCAGCTGCTGGCGCTCGGGCACCGCGTGGTCGGGGTGGATGTGGACCCGGTGCTGGTCGAGCAGGCGCGGGCGGATCATCCCGGGGCTCAGTGGCTGGTCGGGGACCTGGCGCAGCTCGGCGCGGTCCTGCCCGCGGGTTACCTCGGGTCCTTCGACGGGATCGTGTGCGCGGGCAACGTGATGACCTTCCTGGCGCCCTCGACCCGGCGGGACGTGCTGGCCGGATTCGCCGCCGCCCTGAAGCCGGGGGCCCGGGCGGCGGTCGGCTTCGGCGCGGGGCGCGGCTACGGCTTCGGGGAGTTCCTCGACGACGCCCGCGCCGTCGGTCTGGAGCCGGCGACCCTGCTGGGCACGTGGGATCTGGAGCCGCTCACCCCGGACTCGGACTTCCTGGTGGCCCTGCTGCGTCGCCCGCAGGATCCGGCCCGCGACGCCGGATCGCGCACGAGCCTCCTCTGAGGGCCGGCGCCCCGCGAGACCGCACAGAAAAGCCGAGACCGCACCCGGCGGGTGCGGTCTCGGCATCTTCGTGCGGTCTCGACGTCGTCGAGACGATGGAGCGGCTGACGGGAATCGAACCCGCGTATCAGGCTTGGGAAGCGTGCGCTCTACCATTGAGCTACAGCCGCATGCGCCGTTCCGGCACCCCATGACTCTACCCCACGATCCGGAGGCGGCACAAACCGCACCCGCGGCGCGCCGGCGCCCGTGCTCTACAGTGGAACCGTGCTGATATCGGACCGTGACATCCGCCGGGAGATCGACGAGGGCCGCATCGGCCTGGACCCCTACGATCCCGCCATGCTCCAGCCCGCGAGCATCGACGTGCGCCTGGACCGCTTCTTCCGGCTGTTCGACAACCACAAGTACCCCCACATCGACCCGTCCCAGGACCAGTCCGAGCTGACTCGGCTGGTGCAGACCCGGGCCGACGAGCCGTTCATCCTGCATCCGGGGGAGTTCGTGCTCGGGGCGACCTACGAGAAGGTCACCCTGCCCGACGACGTCGCCGCCCGCCTGGAGGGCAAGTCCTCCCTGGGCCGGCTCGGGCTGCTCACCCACTCCACCGCGGGCTTCATCGACCCCGGGTTCTCCGGTCACGTGACCCTCGAGCTGTCCAACATGGCAACCCTGCCGATCATGCTGTGGCCGGGCTCCAAGGTCGGGCAGCTGTGCTTCTTCCGACTGAGCTCTCCCACCGAGCACCCCTACGGCACCGGCGAGTACGGCAACCGCTACCAGGGTCAGCGCGGGCCCACCGCCTCCCGCGGCTACCTGAACTTCCACCGCACCCGCATCCCGGAATCCTCCGAGCCGAGTCCGCGGGCATGACCCCGCCGCGCGTGTTCACCCTGCGCGCCATGGGTCGGCGCGTGCAGGTGTGGGCCGAGCCGGGCGTGCCGGAGGCGTTCCTCGAGCGGCTGCGTGTGTCCTGGGCGGACTGCCTGGAGCCCGATGACGCGGTGTCCGACGACGCCGAACCGGCGGGGACCGAGTCCCCGGGCGCCGATGCCGTGCTCCGGCTGGTCGGCCCGGACCTCCCGCCCGCCGATCCCGCATCCGCTGCAGCCGCCGATGCCGAGCCCGCCCCCTCCCGCCCGGAGGGCGCCGACGCCCCCGAACCCGCCCGCCTCGTGGTCGGCCCGGAGTCCACCTGGCCCGGCGCGGAGCAGTCCTTCACGACCCTGGTCACCACCACCCTGCTGGGGCTGCTGGTGGGGCGGGTCCACCTGCTGCACGCCGCGGCCCTCACGCCCCCCGAGGACGCCGTCGGGGAGGGGCCGTCGTCGGCCCTGGTGCTGGTCGGCCCCTCCGGGCGCGGCAAGACCACCGCCTCCCTGGCGCTGGCCCGGGCCGGGTGGGGCTACCTCTCGGATGAGACCGCGGTGATCGACCCCGCGGATCGGGCGGTGGCCCCCTATCCCAAGCCGCTGTCCGTGATCGAGGAGGCCGGGCGCCCCAAGGTCCAGCGCGCCGTCGGCGGAATGGGGCTGGCCGTGCGCCGCCGGGGTGCGCCGCTGGGCGGACTCGTCCTGCTGCATCGGCTCGGCCAGGAGGAGGACCCGAGCGGCCCGGTGCCGCGCATCGAGCCCCTGCCGCTGGCCGAGGGGCTGCAGGCCCTGGCCGAGCAGTCCTCCGGGCTGGAGCGGATGCCCGACGGCGTGGTCCAGCTGGCCCGGCTCGTGCAGGACACCGGCGGGGTGCGTCGGGTCCTGTACCGGGAGGCCGCGACCCTGGACCCGGTGTTGCGGGGCCTCGCCCGGGACCCTGAGGCCACCGCGGTCCGCGAGCCCTGGACCCGCATCGCCGAGGAGGAGGGGGCGCCCCGATCCGGGCGGGAGGGTCGATGGCGCCGGGCCCCCGAGACCCACGGGATCGACACCGAGCAGGCGGCCCTCGTGCTGCGCCCCGGGCACAGCTACGTGCTCACCCGAGCCGCGGCCGACGCCTGGCTGCTGCTGGAGGGCCCCGGGCGCACCGCGACCGACCTGCGCGGCGCACTGGAGCGCCGCCACGGCCCGGCCCCCGACGGGGCGGTGGAGGACATCCTGGCCACGCTGGCCGAGGAGGGACTCCTCCGGGACCCCGGGCAGAGCGCCGACCCCGCGGTGACCAACACTGCCGCCCCAGTCAGCACCGCCCCGGCCGCAGGCCCCCGGCCATCCGCAGAAGCACCCCGTCCCGTCGAAGAGGAACCCGCCCCATGATCACCGCCGCTCTGGCCCTGCCCCTGATCCTCGCCGTCGTCCTGGTGCTCAGTGGGATCGCCAAGCTGCGCGCCCCGCAGACCGTCGCCGCGGGCTTCCGGGACCTGCGTGTGCCCGCCGCCCTGGACCGGGCCTGGCTGCGCGCTCTCCTGCCGTGGGGGGAGCTGGTTCTGGCCGCGGCCCTGCTCGCCGCCCCCGGGGCGCTGGCCCCGGTGGCCGCCATCGCTGCGGCCCTGCTGTTCCTGGCCTACTGGGTGCTGATCCGCCGGGCCCTGTCCTTCGAGGAGCCGGTCAGCTGCGGTTGCTTCGGGGAGGCCAGCGCGGAGCCGGTCAGCGGGTGGACCCTGGCCCGCAACACCGTCCTGGCCCTGGTGGCCCTGGGCTGGGTCGCCTGCTCCTTCGTCACCTCGGGCCCCGGGCTGATCGCGGCCCTGCGCGGGGCGGATGCCCTGTGGCTGCTCGGCGGGGCGCTGGGCGCGCTGACCCTGTGGCTGAGCATGCCGCGTGGTGCGGCCGCCCCCGCCGCCGTCGACCCCGCGGCGGGCGCGGGGACCCTCGGCGCGCCGCGCCCCGCGGGCGCCCCGGGTGAGGCGAGCGCCGATCAGGAGGCCGAGGACTACGTGCGCCGCCCGACCCCGGGCATGCTGCTGCGCGATGCCTCCGGCGAGCTGATCTCTCTGCGCAGCCTCGCCTCGCAGGGGGCACGGCTGCTGCTGCTGGTCTCCCCGGGGTGCGGCTCGTGCACCATCACCATGGCCGACGCCGTGCAGTGGCGGGGGAACCTGGGCCCGGTCACGCTGCACCTGATGACCCAGGCCCCGCAGGAGTCCCTGGAGGCCCAGACGGACGCATCCCTGCACGAGGAGGCGCTGTACGACGTCGGCGGCTTCGCCTACGAGCTGCTGGGCATGGCCGGCACGCCCACGGCTGTGCTGGTGGGGGCCGACGGCGCCCTGGCCGGGGGACCGGTCGGCGGCTACGAGGCGATCCGCGAGTTCGTGGCCCAGATCCGGGACCAGCTGGCCGAGGCGGAGCAGCTCGACCCCGCCCAGGACGACACCGGGCAGGCCGATGCCGATCAGAGCGGTGAGGCCCGCCCTGCGAGCTGAGCCCGGGCCCCCGCGGGGGCTCAGCCCTCGCGCACCCGCAGGCCGTCGGCGTCGGCCTCCGCGGCCGGCTGCTGGGCACCGCCGACCCGCGGCAGGGTCAGGGCGAGGATCAGCCCCGCGGCGAGCACCAGGATGATCCCGGCCACCCCCCAGATCTGCTGCCCCGTGATCGCCACGAACAGGGAGAACAGGGCCGGGGCGAGGAAGCTCATCGCCCGTCCGGTGGTCGAGTACAGCCCGAAGTACTCGCCCTCCTTCCCCGGCGTCGTGATCCGGGAGAGGTAGGTGCGCGCCGCGGACTGGGCCGGCCCGACGAAGCCGCACAGGATCAGCCCGCACACCCAGAACGCCGCCTGCCCGCGCAGGAGCAGCAGGGGGCTGGCCGCGGCGATCAGACAGACCAGCGAGATCACGATGACGCGCTTGGGTCCCAGCAGATCGTCCAGGCGCCCGCCCAGCAGCGCCCCGGCCCCGGCCACCAGGTTGCCGGCGATCGCGAAGACGATGACCTGGTTGGTCGAGAAGCCGAAGGTCCCGGCGGCCAGCACCCCGCCGAAGGTGAAGATCCCGGCCAGCCCGTCCCGGAACATCGCCGAGGCGATGAGGAAGCGCAGCGTCGCCGGCTCCTCGCGCAGCAGCCGCAGGAGGGTCCTGCCGAGGCGCCGGTAGGAGTCCCGGATGGACTCGCGCGCGGCCTGCGGGGCGAGGTCCTCCACCGCGGTCTCGGGGAAGCGCACCAGGATCGGCAGGGAGAGTGCTGCCAGCCACACCGCGGAGAACACCGCGACGCCGCGCAGGTTCAGCGCCTCCTCCTCCGGCAGGCCCAACAGGCCGGGGGAGATGAACCCCAGCAGCACGATCAGCAGCGCCAGGATCCCGCCGAAGTAGCCGAAGGACCACCCGATCCCGCTGACCCGCCCCACCGTCTTCGGGGTGGAGATCACCGGCAGCAGGGCGTTGTAGTGCACCGTGGCGATCTCGCTGAAGATGTTCGCCAGCCCCAGCAGCCCCACCCCCAGGTACAGGTAGGCCGGCTCCGGGCGCACGAAGAAGCACGCGGCCACGCACACCGCCACCAGGGCGGTGTTCAGCCCCAGCGCCCGACGTCGGGACCCGGCCCGATCCGCCCGCTGCCCCACGACCGGGGCGCTGAGGGCGACGACCAGCCCCGCGATGGCCAGCCCGGTGGAGAGCACCCGGGAGGTGTGCGCCTCGTCGCCGAAGGAGGCGCTGGTCAGATACACGGAGAAGACGAAGGTGGTCATCACGGCGTTGAAGCTCGCCGAACCGGCGTCCCAGAGGGCCCAGGCCAGCGTCGGACGGCGGCGGGGTGTGATCATGCCTACAGGGTACAGCCCGGGCGGTGCACCGCTCCGGGGATCGGCGTTCGGCGGCCCCCGGGCGGGTTGCGGGCTTTTGGTATCCTGGGGAGGACCTGCTCCCCGGGCCATGTTAAGGAGTTCACCCGTTTGACCGCCGTGATCCTCGCCCACGGGATCGCCGCCCTGGTCTGCCCGTTCTTCTTCCGGCGCTGGGGTCGCACCTGCTTCTACGTCCTGTCCCTCGTCCCCGCCGTCTGCTTCGTCTGGCTGTGCACCCTGGCCCCGGCCGTGCTGGGCCGCGGCGAGCAGCTGAGCACCTCCCTGCCCTGGATCCCGTCCCTGGGGATCTCCCTGACCTTCCGCATGGACGCGCTGTCCTGGATCCTCTCCGCGATGGTCCTCGGCGTCGGCGCCCTGGTCCTGTTCTACTGCGCCCAGTACTTCCGCCACACCAACCAGCACTCCGGGCGCTTCGCGGCGGAACTGGTGGCCTTCGCCGGGGTCATGTTCGGCCTGGTCACCGCGGATGACCTCATGGTCATGTTCGTGTTCTGGGAGGTCACCAGCGTCCTGTCCTACCTGCTGATCGGGTACTCCAACGCCCGCCAGTCCGCGCGACGGGCGGCCCTGCAGGCGCTGATCGTGACGACGGCGGGCGGGCTGGCGATGTTCATCGGCCTGGTCATGCTCGGCAACCTCGCCGGGACCTACCTGATCTCGCAGATCGTGGACACCGCGCCCACCTGGCTGGTCGGTGCGGACCCGGGCTATCTGGCCGCGGTCGTCGTGCTGGTGCTGGTGGGGGCCGGGTCCAAGTCCGCGCTGTTCCCGCTGCACTTCTGGCTGCCCGGCGCCATGGCCGCCCCGACGCCGGTCAGCGCCTTCCTGCATGCCGCGGCCATGGTCAAGGCCGGCATCTACCTCATCGCCCGCCTGGCCCCCGTGCTCGCCCCCGTGCAGCCGTGGCTGCCCATGGTGCTCGGGCTGGGGCTGTTCACCATGCTGTTCGGCGGCTACGCGGCGCTGAAGCAGCACGACCTCAAGCTGATCCTCGCCTACGGGACCATCAGCCAGCTGGGGTTCCTCGCCGCCGTCGTGGGCCTGGGCACCCCGGACTCGCTGTACGCGGGGCTGGCGATGATGGTGGCCCACTCCCTGTTCAAGTCCACCCTGTTCCTGCTCACCGGGGTCATCGACCACCAGGCCGGCACCCGGGACATCCGGCGCCTGTCCGGGATCCGGCACCGGGCCCCGTGGCTGTTCGCGATGGCCGTGGTGGCCTCCGCCTCGATGGCGGGCATCCCGCCGCTGCTGGGCTTCGTCGCCAAGGAGGCCGTGGTGGAGGTCGGGCTGGACGCCTCCCACGGGGAGGTGGCCGGGCTCGGCGCCGGGGTCGGCTGGCTGGTCCTGCTGGGCATCGCCGTCGGCTCGGTGCTGACCCTCGCGTACACCGCCCGCTTCCTGTGGGGCGCCTTCGCGGACAAGCGGCCCTCGGACGTGCTGGCCGAGGTGCGGGACGAGGACGGCGCGGTGCGTCCCACCGGCTTCCACCGCATCTCCCCGGCCTTCGCCGTCGCCCCGGCCGTGCTCGCGGTGCTGTGCCTGGGCCTGGGGCTGTGGCCGGAGCCGGTCTCCGCCGCGGTGCACGCCTACACCGAGCAGTTCGGCCACGGCCACCTGCACCTGGCCCTGTGGCACGGACTCACCCCGGCACTGGGGGTCTCCGCCCTGATCATCGCGGCCGGTCTCGGCCTGTTCGCCGCGCGCCGGCCCGTGCAGTCCTTCCAGCTGGCCCTGCCGCAGTGGCCCGCCGCCGACGCCGTGTACCGCGCCGTCGTCGGGGCGATCGACTGGGCGGCGGTGCGCGTGACGGGTGCGACCCAGCGGGGTTCGCTGAGCTTCTACCTGGCCGTCATCATGGTCACCGCCGTGCTGGTGCCCACGGTGGGGCTGTTCCTGGTGGACACCCCGCCGCTGAACCCGCTGCGCTGGACCGATTCCCCGGCCCAGTGGGCCACCGTGATCATCATGATCGCCGCGGCGCTGATCGCTCAGCGGGCCCGCAAGCGCTTCCTGGCGATCCTGATGGTCTCCGTCACCGGCTACGGCATCTCCCTGCTGTTCGCCCTGCGCGGGGCCCCGGACCTGGCCCTGACCCAGATGCTCGTGGAGACGATCTCCCTGATCGCCTTCGTCCTGGCGCTGCGCATGCTGCCCTCCGGGCTGTGGAACCGCTTGGGCGCTCGGGTGCGCCATCGGGCCGCCCGGGTGGCCATCAGCATCGGCTTCGGCGCGTTCATGATGGTGCTGGCCGCCTTCGCCCTGTCCTCCCGGATCACCGACCCGATCTCCCTGGCGATGCCGCAGGCCGCCTACGAGATCGGGCACGGCAAGAACGTCGTCAACGTGATCCTCGTGGACATGCGCGCCTGGGACACCTTCGGGGAGACCTCCGTGCTGGCCCTGGCGGCCACGGGCGTGGCCTCCCTGATCTTCATCGCCGGGCGCCAGGACCTCTCCCGGGCCCGCAAGCGCCTGGACACCCAGGGGCTGCGCACCGTGACCCGGCGCTACGCCGGGCGCACCGACCTGTCACCCGGGGCACAGGTGGCCAACGACTTCATGGACGTGCAGCGGGACCCGTTCCTGGTGGCCGGGCGGACCCTGGCCCCGGAGAACCGCTCGCTGATGCTGGAAGTCGTGACCCGACTGATTTTCCACAGCATCCTCATCGTCTCCCTCTATCTGCTGCTGGCCGGGCACAACCTGCCCGGCGGCGGCTTCGCCGGGGGGCTGCTGGCCGGGCTCGCCCTGGCCCTGCGCTACCTGGCCGGCGGGCGCTACGAGCTGTCCGAGGCCTCCCCGGTCAACGCCGGGGTGCTGCTGGGTTCGGGCCTGCTGATCTCCGGAGCCTACGCCCTGTCCCCGCTGCTGTGGGGCGGGGACGTGTTCACCTCCTACGCCTTCCACCTGCACCTGCCCGTGTTCGGGGAGGTCCACCTGGTCACGGCCCTGATCTTCGACATCGGGGTGTACCTCGTGGTGGTCGGGCTGATCCTGGACGTGCTGCGCTCCCTCGGCGGGAAGATCGACGAGAACCTCGAGCAGGAGCGGGAGGCCTCGGCGCGTCGGGCCCGCGGGCCGCGGCGCATCCAGGTGCGCCGTTCCTCCACCGTCGCAGCCACCCCCTCCGGCCCGGTCACCGCGACCCCGGTGGACGAGGACGGCGAGGCGACCGCGGACACCGCCGCCGTCGCCGGGGAAGGAGGCCGAGCATGATCGACGCCGCGCTGCTGCTGGTGATGGGCGTGCTCTACGCCGTCGGGGTCTACCTGATCCTGGAGAAGGCCCTGACCAAGGTCCTGCTGGGGCTGATGCTGATCACCAACGCCACCAACATCTTCATCCTGCACGCCGGAGGCCTGCCGGGCCGGGCCGCCTTCTGGGACGGCACCACGGATCCGGCGGATTACACCGACCCCCTGCCGCAGGCGCTGATCCTCACCGCGATCGTCATCTCCTTCGCCGTCACCGCGCTGATGCTCGGGATGATCTACCGCAGCTGGGTCCTCTCCCGCAAGGACGACATCCAGGACGACGCCGAGGACCGGCGCGTGGCCGCCCAGTCCGACTACGACCCGGAGGACGACGACGCCGCCCCGATCGAGCCCTCCGAGTTCGAGGGCTCCGAGGAGGAGCGCGAAGCCGAGTACCGACGGCGCAAGGAGCGCCAGGCCGCCGCGGGTGGAACCCGCGATGAGGCACGACGAGCACGGAAGGAGCGCCGCCGATGACCATCTTCGATCTGGCCCCGGCGGCGGTGATCCTGCCGCTGATGACCGCCGGCTTGGACTTCGTCTTCTACCGCCGCCCCAACGTGCAGCGGGTGGTCTCCCTGGCCGCCGTCGTCGCGGTGCTGGTCCTGGAGATCGGGCTGCTGGCGGCCAGCTGGTCCTCCGGGCCGGTCTCGGTCTCCCTGGGCGGGTGGGGCGCGCCGCTGGGGATCGTGCTGGTCGTGGATCGGCTGGCCTCCCTGATGCTGGTGGTCTCCTCCACCGTGTCCCTGGCGGTGCTGGTCTACGCGACCGGCCAGGGCCTGGCCGACGGCGACGACGACTCCCCGATCTCCGTCTTCCACCCCACCTACCTGGTGCTGCTGGCCGGGGTCTCCAACGCGTTCCTGGCCGGGGACCTGTTCAACCTGTACGTGGGCTTCGAGATCCTGCTGACCGCCAGCTACGTGCTGCTGACGATGTCCGGCTCGGCCCCGCGCATCCGCGCCGGGGTCACCTACACGGTGGTCTCGGTGGTCTCCTCGATGCTGTTCCTCATCGCCATCGGGATGGTCTACGCCGCGGTGGGCACCGTGAACATGGCCGACGTCGCCGCGAAGATCCCGGATCTGCCGGAGGGCACCCAGACCCAGCTGCACCTCCTGCTGCTCGTGGCCTTCGGGATCAAGGCCGCCGTGTTCCCGCTGTCCCTGTGGCTGCCGGACTCCTACCCGACGGCCCCCGCCCCGGTCACCGCGGTGTTCGCGGGTCTGCTGACCAAGGTCGGGGTGTACGCGATCATCCGCACGGAGACGCTGCTGTTCCCCGGCAACCCGGTCAGCGACCTGCTGACCTGGGTCGCGATCCTCACCCTCGTGGTCGGGATCCTGGGTGCGCTGACCCAGACGGACATCAAGCGCACCCTGTCCTTCATCCTCATCAGCCACATCGGGTACATGATCTGGGGCATCGCCCTGGACACCGAGGCCGGGCTGATGGCGGTGGTGTTCTACGTCGCCCACCACATCGTCATCCAGACCAGCCTGTTCATGGTCGTGGGCCTGCTGGAGCGGCGCGGCGGCACCGCCAACATGGATCGCCTGGCCGGGCTGGCGAAGATCGCCCCGGTCCTGGCGGTGCTGTACTTCATCCCGGCGATGAACCTGGGCGGCATCCCCCCGTTCTCCGGCTTCCTCGGCAAGGTCGCTCTGATCGACGCGAGCGTGCAGAAGGGCGGCTGGGAGGCCTACACGATGGCCGGCGTCGGGGTGTTCGTCTCCCTGCTGACCCTGATGGTCCTGGCCCGGGTGTGGAACCGCGTGTTCTGGCGCCGTCCGGAGGACGCCGAGTTCCCGGACCCGATCCTGCTGGCCCGGACCGGCGACGGGGACTACGGGGTGCTGACCTCCGGTCAGACGGCCTCCGGGGCCTACTCGGAGAAGGACGTGACCCTCCTGCCGCGCACCATGGTCGGGTCCACGGCGGCCCTGGTGGCCGTGGGGGTCGCTCTCACGGTGTTCGCCGGGCCCATCTTCGACTTCTCGGGTGCGGCCGCCCACAGCCTGGATGACCAGCAGACCTACATCCGCGCCGTGCTGGGCGAAGCGGCGGAAGGAGGCCGGTGATGAACGAGCCGACCGGGCGCCTGCCCACCACCCGCCCCTCGGGGGCGCACCTGACCGAGGTCGTGCTGATCCTGTGGCTGGTGGTGCTGTGGGGCGCGCTGTGGCAGGACTACGGCATCGGGAACCTGGTCTTCGGGCTGGTGCTCGCGGTGCTGGTGGTGCGCGTGTTCAAGCTGCCGCCGGTGCGCTCCTCGGGCCGGTTCAACGCGCTGCGGGCCCTGGAGTTCCTGGCGAAGTTCCTCTGGTGGGTCTTCCTCGGCTCGGTGCAGGTGCTGTGGCTGGCCGTGCGTCCGGGACCGCAGCCGAGCAACGCCGTGGTCTCGGTGCGCTTGCGCTCCACGGATGACCTGATCATGACCGCGGTGGGCCAGGTGGTCTCCCTGATCCCCGGTTCGCTGGTGGTGGAGGTGGACCGGCGCAGCGCGACCATCTACTTCCACGCCATCGACGTCGCCACCGACGAGGACGTCCGCCGCTTCCGGGACCGGGTGTTCGCGGTGGAGCGGCTCGTGGTCGAGGTGATGGGCAGCCGGGAGCACCTGGCCGAGGTCCGCGGGCGGACCGGCGGACGCACCCGGGTGCGCCGATTCGAGAACACCGGGCCGGAGCGGGCCGTGCAGCGCCCGGAGGCCGCGGCGTCGTCGCCGGGGCCCGGCGCGGGCAGCGAGGAGGAGAGGCAGTGATGGAGGGCTTCGTCGTCGTGTGCGGGGTGATCCTGGTGGCCGCGACCCTGTGCACCATCTACCGGCTGGCCAAGGGTCCCACCCTGCTGGACCGGGTGGTGGCCTCGGATGTGCTGCTGGCGATCGTGGGGGCCGCGGTGGCCGTGGACATGGTCTACCGGCGCAGCTACGAGAACATGACCCTGGTGCTCATCGTCTCGCTGGTGGGCTTCCTGGGCTCGGTGACGGTGGCGCGCTTCGCCAACAACCAGAAGCCCGCGGAGGAGACCCCGGCCTCCGAGGTGCCGACCACGGCCGGGGACCCGGGGGTGGATCGATGAGCGGGATGGACGTCGCGGCCGGAATCTGCCTGATCATCGGGTGCCTGATGTCCCTGGGCGCGGGGATCGGCATCGTGCGCTTCCCGGACGTGCTGACCCGTCTGCATGCCGGGGCCAAGCCCCAGGTCTTCGGGCTGTTCATGCTGCTGCTGGGGGTGGGGCTGGCCGCGCGCTCCTGGGCGCTGGTGCCCCTGCTGGTGTTCGTGTGGGTGCTGCAGCTGGTGGTGATCCCCGTGTCCTCGCACATGGTGAGCCGTTCCGGGTTCCGCAACAAGCACTTCCGGCCCGAGTCCCTGTCCCACAACGAGCTGGCGGACCTGGTGCAGCGGATGTCCGAGGAGGACGCCCAGCGGGCGGACGCCGGAAACGCCCCGCAGACCGGGGCGGATGATGCGGGGGTGCGCGAACCCGGCGCGGACGCCGACGCCGACGCCGCGCGGACCGGTCGATCGGACTGACCCGCCCGCGCGGCGTCGGCGGGGCCGGTGCGGCTCAGACCTCCCGCTGGCCGCCGCGCTGCACCTGATCCTTCCGGTCGGCCTTGTTGGCCGCGCGGGTGATGCCCACCTTGATGAGGGTGCCCACCAGGCCGGTGATCAGGGACCACACGATGATGTCGCGCAGCGACTCCTCGGGATCCGCGTTGTCCTCGGGCGGCTCGTTGCCGGTGACCTTCCGCCACCCGGCGCTGAGCACCTTGTTGGCCAGGGCGACCCCGCCGAGGGAGGCCACCGTGGAACCGATCTTGATCAGGGGATTGCTCATTCCTGCTCCTTAGCTTTCGTGGTTCGCCGGCGCGGGCACCCGGCGTCGTCGAGTGATCTCCCGCGCATCCACCTCAGCTTACGGCCCGCTCGGCCCCGCCGCACCCGCCGGTGCGGGAGGGGGCGCCCCGATGCGGGAGCCTTCCGGTGGTTTGGGAGCACTCGGAGGGCTCCCGAAACACCGGAAGGCTCCCGAACCGCCGCTGCGCTAGGGTGGGGACGTCCACTACGACAGGGGAGCCCCGACCGGGGCTGAGAGTGCACACCGGTGCAGACCCTCGAACCTGACGCGGTTCATACCGCCGGAGGAAGTCGAGTTCTCGGACCCCGCGGCCCATCCCGGCCCCTCGCCGGGCGACGTCGCGGCGTCTCCCCTCCTGCCATCCCCAGGAGGAGCCCTCATGAACACCACCACGAGCACCCGACGCCGCAGCTGGCGGGTCGTGGACATCGTCATCGCCTCGGTCATCGCCGCGGCCTGCTCGCTGATCTTCTTCGTCTGGAACAACGCCGTGTACCCGGCCAGCAGCGCCGCGACCGCCGGGTTCCCGCCGCTGGGCGGGCTGATCGGCGGCGCCTGGCTGATCGCCGGCCCCCTGGGCGGGCTGATCATCCGCAAGCCCGGGGCCGCCCTGTACTGCGAGCTGGTCGCCGCGATCATCTCCGCCCTGCTGGGCTCCAGCTTCGGGCTGACCGTCATCTGGTCGGGGCTGTACCAGGGCGTCGGGGCGGAGCTGGTGTTCCTGCTGTTCGCCTACCGCCGCTTCGACCTGCCGGTGGCCCTGCTCTCCGGTCTCGCCTCCGGGGTGGTCATGGCCGTCATGGAGAACATCATCTACAACCCCGAGTGGACCATGGACTACAAGCTGGTCTACGTGCTGTGCGGCGCCGTCTCCGGGCTGGTCCTCGCGGGTCTCGGCGCCTGGGCGCTGACCCGCGGGCTGGTGGCCACCGGCGTCCTGGACTCCGTGGCCGCCGGTCGGGACGCCCGGCGCGCCGCTTCCCGACGTCGCCCGGCCTGACCCCGATGCAGACCCGACCGATGGCGTCTCGCGCGGCCGCCGTCACCACCGAGGGCTTCGGCTGGCACTACCCCAACCGGTCCGAGCCGGCCTTCCGCGACGTCACCCTGGAGATCCCGCCGGGGCAGAAGGTGCTGCTGCTGGGGCCCTCCGGCGCCGGGAAGTCCACGCTCCTGCACGCCCTGGCCGGGGTGCTGGACCAGGAGGAGGACCCGGCGCTGGGCACCGCCCTGATCGACGGGTTCCCCGCCGCCCGGGCTCGGGGCCGGGTGGGGCTGATGCAGCAGGACCCGGAGGCCTCGATCGTGCTCTCCCGGGTGGGTCAGGACCTCGCCTTCGGGCCGGAGAACCTCGGGGTGCCCCGCGAGGAGATCCGCCCCCGCTGCGAGGAGGCCCTGGCGGCGGTGGGCCTGGACCTGGACTGGGAGCGTCCGACGTCGGCGCTGTCCGGCGGGCAGAAGCAGCGCCTGGGACTGGCCGGGATCCTCGCGATGCGCCCGGGTCTGCTGCTGCTGGATGAGCCCACCGCCAACCTGGACCCGGCCGGGGTGGAGGAGGTGCGCGACGCGGTGCTGCGCGCCGTGCGGGAGTACGGCTCCACGCTGGTCGTGGTGGAGCATCGCGTGGGGGTGTGGGCCCCGCACGTGGACCGGGTGATCGTGCTGCGCCCGGCCGGCGGCATCAGCCACGACGGCGCCCCCGAGAAGGTCCTCGGCGCCGCCCGTCGGGAGCTGATCGACGCCGGGGTGTGGGTGCCCGGGCACGTCCCGGTGGGTCCGGGGGAGGCCGACGGCGTCGCAGGAGGTGGGTCGAGGCCCGCCGTGCCCGGGACCGAGGAGGCGGGGACCGCCGATGCCGGGAGCACCGGGCGGGACTCCGGCGATGCCGAAACCCCCGCGGGAGGCGAGAGGCTGCTGGCGGCCCGGGATCTGGCGGTGACCCGGACCCATCCGCAGCGGCGCTGGGCCCGGGCCCGACGCCGCGCCGCGGCGTCGTCCACCGAGGCGCCTCCGGCCGCGGCGGCCGAGCGGGAGCCGTGGGCCCGGACGGCCCCGGTGGCCTCCCGCGGCATCGACCTGACGCTGCGCGCCGGGCAGCACCTGGCCGTGGTGGGCCCCAACGGCGCGGGGAAGTCCACCCTGGCCCTGACCCTGGCCGGTCTGCAGTGGCCGGCCGCCGGGCTCGTCGTCGCCGCCGGGGGGCTGCGCGGGGATTCGGGGGTGTCCTGGGACCCGATGTGCTGGTCCTCACCGGAGCTGATCCGGCGCATCGGCACCGTGTTCCAGGAGCCCGAGCACCAGTTCGTCAAGGCCACGGTGGCCGAGGAGCTGGAGCTGGGGGCGCGGCTGAGCGGGGCCGAGGATCCGGGCGCCCGGGCCGAGGATCTGCTGGAGCGGCTGCGCCTGGACCGGGTGGCCGAGGCCAACCCCTTCACCCTCTCCGGCGGGGAGAAGCGCCGGCTGTCCGTGGGCACGGCCCTGGCCGCCCGCCCGCGGGTGCTGGTCCTGGACGAGCCGACCTTCGGGCAGGACGCGATCACCTGGGCCCGGCTCGTGCGGCTGCTGGGAGAGCTGATGGCCGAGGGCACCGCCGTCGTGTCCGTGACCCACGACCTGGACTTCGCGGCCGCCCTCGGCGGGCGGCGCCTGGACCTGGGTGCGCGCGAGCACCGCCCCCGGAAGGCCGACGACGACGGGGGCGCCCGCCGCGCCGTCGGGCTCGGGGAGGTGGGCTGAGGTGGAGCTGATGGATCCGGTCTTCGCCCGGGCCAGCGCCCTGGGCCGCACCAACGCCGCCACCAAGATCGTCGTGGCCACCCTGCAGACCCTCGTCTTCGTGGTGAGCCTGGATTGGGTGACCTCCAGCCTGGGGCTCGTCCTGCTCCTCGCGGCGATGACGGCGGCCGGGATGCGCCCGTGGGCGGTGGCCCGGAAGCTGTGGTTCATCTTCGCGGCCGCGGTGCTCTCCGGGTGGGCCACGGCCCTGATGGCGGAGAAGTCGGGGCGCCTGCTGCTGGATCTGGGGCCGTGGCAGGTCAGCACCGGCTCCCTCGACTCCGGGATCGCCATCATGCTGCGCGGCTGCGCGCTGGCCCTGATCTCGGTGATGTTCCTGGCCAGCACCGACGCCCACGAGCTGGGGGAGTCCCTGGCCCAGACCTTCCGGCTGCCCGCCCGCTTCGTGCTCTCCGCGGTGGCGGCCTTCCGTCTCATGGGTCTGCTGGCCGCGGAGTGGCAGACCCTGGCCGCCGCCCGGCGGGCCCGCGGCATCGGCTCCCGCTCCGCGCTGGTCGCGCTCACCACGGGCTTCGCCCAGCAGGCCTTCGCCCTCATGGTCCAGGCCCTGCGCCGCGCCTCGCGGCTGGCGGTGACGATGGAGGCCCGCGGCTTCGGCGCCGGGCCGCGCACCTGGCTGAACCCGCCGACCTACCACCGGGTCGACGTCGTGGTGCTGATCCTCGGGCTGCTGATCCCGGTGATCGCGGTCGGCGCCTCCCTCGCCCTGGGCTCCTATCGCACGATCTTCTGACCCGCCCGGGGTCCGGCCCGTTCCGTTCGGTTCCGCGACCCGGCGCATTCGTTCCCATCCCTCTCCTTCCTTCTCGCGAGGCGGCGCATTCGTTCCCGACAATGCGGATTCTGGGTACGGATGCGCCGGGTCGTGGGGGACGGACGTCATGTGAGGGCTGGCGTGGAGGGGAAGAGTGGAGCCAGGTCTACCCCGGATCAGATCTGGGGCCACTGACTCCAGCCCCGCGCTTCACGAGAGTGGAGGGTGACAGAAAACGTCCCCGATCCCCCGAGGAGCGATCCCACCGTGACCACCCCGCCAGACTCTCCCTGGGCCACCCCCACCGTCGTACAGCCCGGGCCTGGGCCCGCTCATTCCGAGCCCGCCATCCCCGCCTCCGCCACCGCCCAGCCCGATCCCGCCCGGGAAGCGGCCCCCGTCGCCGTCGCCCGCGGGGTTCGGAAGATCTACGGCACCGGCCCGCAGGCCGTCACCGCGGTGCGCGGGGTGGACCTGGAGGTGGCCCCGGGCGGATTCACCGCCGTCATGGGACCCTCCGGCTCCGGCAAATCCACCCTGATGCACCTGATGGCCGGGCTGGAGACCCCCACCGAGGGCCGCGTGTGGATCGGCGGGCAGGAGATCACCGGGCTGTCCGACGCCGCGCTGACCTCGGTGCGCCGCCGCCGCGTCGGCTTCATCTTCCAGGCCTTCAACCTCATGCCCACCATGGACGTGCGGGAGAACATCCTCCTGCCCTTCGAACTGGACGACCGCAGGCCCACCGCTGAGCACCAGCAGTGGATCGACCTCCTGTTGGAGCGTCTGGGTCTCACCGGGCGCGTCAACCACCGGCCCGGGGAGCTCTCCGGCGGGCAGCAGCAGCGGGTGGCCATCGCCCGGGCGCTCGCGACCCGTCCCGCCCTGGTCCTGGCCGACGAGCCCACCGGCAACCTCGACTCCCGCGCGGCCGGGGAGGTGCTGAGCCTGCTGCAGGCCGCCGCCCGGGAGATGGGCCAGGCCATCCTGATGGTCACCCACGACCCCAAGGCCGCCGCCCACGCGGACCGCGTGGTCTACCTGGCCGACGGGCGCATCGTCCGCACCGAGGGCTCCGGAACCCCCGAGCAGATCGCCGCGACCATGCTGAACCTGGAGGCGTAGCACCATGGCCAAGACCGTCAGGAACGCCGTCCGCGAGATCGTCCGCGAGCCCCGCCAGCACCTCTCGACCCTGCTGATCTGCGCCGTCGCCGCCTTCTTCGGGGCCGCCATGATCGCGGGGACCCAGCTGCTCGCCCACCTCATCGCCGGTCCGGAAGGCGCGGACGGAGCGGAGGGTGGGATCGCGCTGATGCTCGGCCTGCTCGGCACCGTCTTCTTCGGCATCGCGATCTTCGTGGCCGCGATCGTCGTCGTGAACACCTTCTCGATCGTCGTCGCCGGACGCACCCGCACCATCGCCCTGCTGCGCCTGCTCGGCGCCTCGGCTCCCTCCCTGCGCCGCGGGATCGGCGTGGAAGGGCTGATCGTGGGCGGGGTCGGCGCGGTGCTGGGCACGGTCCTGGCCGACGTCGCCGCCCTCGGCGCGGCCGCCTGGCTCGAGCACCGGCCCGACGCCGCGCCCCTGGGCTTCGCGATCATCCCCGGCACCGCAGTGCCCGGTGCGGTCGTGGTGCTGATGGCCTGGTGGGCAGCCTGGCGCGGGGCCCGCCCGGTGCTCGCCGTCTCCCCGATCGAGGGGACCCGGCGCACCGTGGAACCCGCCCTGAAGACCCTGCGCCGCGGCAGCCGGGCGCTGCTGGTCCTGGCGCTGCTCGGCATCGTCCTCGGTGCGGGCCTGCTGGGTCTGGGCGTGCTGGTGGGCTTCGCCTCCTCGGCGGGGGTGCTCCTCGGCTTCCTCGGCGGCATCGTCTCCTTCACCGGGATCGCGCTGGGCTCGGCGTGGATCATGCCCGCGTTCCTGGGGCTGGCGGGCCTGCCGCTGCGGGCCTCGGCCGCGGGGCGACTGGCCGCCGGCAGCGCCCGACGGCACCCGCTGCGCGCCTCGCGCACCTCGATGGGCCTGGTCATCGGGATCACCCTCATCATGATGTTCGCGACCCTGGGGCAGACGTTCCAGACGGTCATGACGCGGTGGAGTCGGGAGCTGGGGATCGCGGAGGATCAGACCAGTTCGGTCATGCGCAGCATCGACGACGTGCTGTGGTTCCTCACCGCGATGCTGGTGTTCTCCCTGGTCATCGCCGCGATCGGGGTGGTCAACAACATGCAGGCCTCAGTCATGCAGCGCACCCGCGAGCTGGGGATGCTGCGCACCATCGGCCTGTCCACCGCGGGGCTGTGGCGGATGATCCTCGCGGAGACGGCGCAGCTGACGCTGGCCGCGGCCCTGTTCGCGATCCCGCTGGGCATCCTCTACGGCTGGTGCGGCGCGCTGTCCATGCTGGCCAGCGTGGACGGGATCGGGTTCTTCCTCCCCACGCCGCCGTGGGCGATGATCGGGCTGGTGCTGCTGGGGTGCGCGGTGATCACCGGGATCGCCGCCGCGCTGCCGGCCCGCCGGGTCACCCGGGTCTCCCCGGTGGCCGCCCTGGCCGCGGGCTGAGCCGACGCCGTGCCCCGGCGGCCCGGTGCTCTCGTTCCCGACCCCTCGCGACCCGGCGCTCTCGTTCCCGGTCTCTCGCGAGACGGCGCATCCGTTCCCATAATCGCGGTTTTCGGGAACGAGAGTGCCGTTTCGGCGAGGGATGGCCTCCCGTGTGGGAACGGGAGCGCCGACTCGGCGAGGGGTGGCCTCCTGTGTGGGAACGAAAGCGCCGGCCCGGCGGGGAGATCGCCGGGCGGCCGGTGCTCAGGCCGTGAGGAAGGAGGTCAGGAGGCGGGTCAGCTCCCGATCCACGGGCAGGACCTGGTGGTCCAGGTGGGTCACGGGGGCGAGCAGACGCACCGAGGAAGCCAGCCACACGCCGTCGGACTCCAGCAGGTCCACCGGGTACAGGGGGCCGTAGCCCAGCTCCCAGCCGCGCTCGCGCGCCGCCGCGAAGATCGCCCCCTGGGTGGTGCCGGGCAGGATGCCGTGGTTCGGCTCCGGAGTGAGCAGGGTGATCCGGTCCCCGGTGCGCCGGGCCGCGATCACCGAGCTGGTGGCCCCCTCCAGGATCCGGCGATCCGACGCCGTCCAGATCGCGTCCTGCGCGCCGAGGGAGCGGACGTGGCGCAGCACCGCCATATTCACCGCATAGGAGAGGGTCTTGGCGCCGGTCAGCAGCCACGGGTAGGCGGCGTCCTCGGCGGGATCGTGCCCGCGGGGCAGCAGCAGCGCCCGCACCCCCTGCTCACGGGCGGCGAGGGTGGATTCCGGCACCGGGGAGACGATGACGAGGCCGTAGGCCCCGCGCGTCGGGTCTCCCCGGCTGACCAGCAGCTTCACCACGGTCTCCTCGCCGAGGTCGGTGGCGGTGCCGATGCCCTCCCGGGCGGCCACCCGCAGGACCGTGGCGACGGCGGCGCGCCACCGGTCCTCGTCCGGGGCCGGCAGCTGCAGGAGCCGGGCGGAGTGGGCCAGGCGGGCCAGGTGCCGGGGCAGCTTCCGCACCGCGCCGTCGACGGCGAGCATGGTCTCGAAGACCCCGTCCCCGCGGGTGTACCCCTCGTCCTCGATGCCGATCAGGGGCGCGGCGGCGTCGAGCACCTCGCCGTCCGGGTGCGCGTCATCCACTCGGACGACGACGGGCGGCCTGCGGTCTGCGGGAAGCTCACTCATGCCCCCATTCTGCCCACCCCGCCGCAGCATCCCCTGCGCCCTGGCGCCCAGTCATCGATTCCGACGGATTTTCAGGCGAAAAGTCGTCGGAATCGATGACTCGGCGCCAGGGCGGGCGTCGGGGGCGGGGCGTCGGGCCGGGCGTCAGAGAGGGGGCGTCGCATCAGGTGGTCTGGGGGTGGGTGGCGGTGCGGGCGCGGGTCGTCAGGAACACCGTCAGGGCCGCGAGGGCGCAGATGCTCATGCTGATCGCCATCGGGGCGACGGCGTGGTCCCCGCCGAGCCCGACCAGCGGGGAGACGAGCCCGCCCATGCCGAACTGCAGGCACCCCAGCAGGGCCGACGCCGCCCCGGCGTAGTCCCGGCCCTGGCTCAGGGCCAGCGACGTGATGTTGCCGAAGATCAGGCCCTGGCAGCCGGCGCACAGGAACAGCAGCACCAGCACCACGGGCAGCGAGAGGGCCCCGGCGAGGGTCAGGCCCAGCAGGGTCAGGGCCGAGACCGCGACGATGCTCAGCCCCACCGGGGCGATCCGCTCCGGGACGGTGCGGCTCAGCAGCGCGTTGGACAGGACGGAGAAGAGGAGGATCCCCAGGGAGTTCGCCCCGAAGGCCAGGGCGTAGGCGGTGGAGCTCATCCCCAGGACGTTCTGCAGGACGTAGGTGGACCCGGAGATGTAGGAGAACAGGGTGCCGAAGGAGAGGACGAAGGCGATCACGAACCCCACGTATCGGGGGCGGCGCACCATCGCGGCCACCCCGCGGCCCACCGTCCGCAGGCCCCCGGAGTGGCGGCGCTCGGCAGGCAGGCTCTCCGGGACCAGGACGAACACCGCCGCCGCCATCAGCAGGGTCACCGTGGTGAGCACCCAGAACACGGTGCGCCAGGTGGACACCGCCAGGATCAGCCCGCCCACGGTGGGTGCCAGCACCGGGGCCAGGCCGTTGATCATCATCATGTAGTTCATGTACCGGGTGGTCTGGGTGCCCACGGTCAGATCCGCGATCATCGAGCGGGCCAGCACGATGCCGGCAGCCCCGGACAGCCCCATCAGCAGCCGGAAGCCGATGAGCACCTCCACGGTGGGGGCCAGGGCACAGCCCAGGGAGGCCAGGAAGCACACCGCCGAGCCGATCATCAGGGGGCGGCGTCGGCCCCACTGGTCCGAGAGCGGGCCGATGAGCAGCTGCCCCAGGGCCAGCCCCAGCATGCACGCGGAGAGGGTGAGCTGGATGGTGGAGGCCTGGGTGTCCAGGTCCTCGGACATCCGGGGGAAGGCCGCGAGGTACATGTCCGTGGCCAGCGGTCCGATCCCGGAGAGGGTGCCGAACACGATCAGCAGGGGGACGCTCACGCGGGGAGCGGTGCTCTGGTGGCCCATGGGCGAGGAGGTCCCTTCCTGGGGAGCGCGGACCGGTCGAGGCGGTCGGCGGGGAGTCCGGCGTCGCGCCGGCTGACGGGACGATGGTAGAGGAAAAGCGGGCGCCCCCGTAAGCCGCGCCGGCCCGGGGGACGGCGTCGGGTGGCCCGGGCGAGGCCCGCCGGCCCGGCTCAGGGCAGTCGGGCCAGCAGCGCGTCCTCCTGCGCGGCCCAGCGCTCCCAATGCGGACGGTAGAGCTCCCCGTCGCGGGCCAGCGCCCGCCGACGCCGCTGCGCCGCGGGCAGCTGCAGCCACACGGTCAGGTCCGGCACGACCTCGGGGTGTCCGGGGGCGCTGGCCCCGACCCCCTCGGCGATGATCAGGGCGGCCTCGGCCGACAGGATGCGCTCGGCGGGATCGGGGGCGCCGGCCGCCCAGTCCCAGGCGCGCCAGGCGGCGTCGCGCCCGTCCAGCAGGCGGGTGAGCATCTCGGTCCACAGGCGCACGCCCTCGGTGAGCCCATCCCAGCCGGGGTAGAGGTCCTCCAGGTGGAACAGCACGACGCCGGCCGGGCACCGGGCCGCGGCGGCCGCGGCCAGGCGGGCGGCCAGGGAGGTCTTGCCGGCTCCGGAGCGCCCGTCCACCGCGAGCACCAGCGGCGCCCGGTTCCTCCAGTGCTCGGGCGGGAGGGTTCCGTCGCGGCCCAGCAGCTGCTCGAGGATCCCGGCGACGTCGGCGTCCTCGGGGTCGTGGTTCTCGATGACCCAGGTGCGCCCGGCGGACACGGCGGCTCAGCCCCGCGCGGTCTCGGCGTCGGCCGGACCGTGCTCGCGGGCCCAGTCCACGACGCCGGGCACGGCGGCGTCGATCATCTCGAAGGTGGTCTCGAAGTCCTCCTCGTCGCCGTACCAGGGGTCGTAGATGCCGAGGCTGCGGTGCTTCAGGTGCGCGGCCTCGGGATCGAACTCGCGCAGCAGGTGGATCTTCTCGGCGTCCCGCTCGGTCTCGGCCAGGCTGCGCAGGGCTCGCTCGTGCGGCAGGTCCAGGGCCAGCACGAGGTCGGCCGCGGCGAGGTCCGCGGCGGTGACCTGGCGGGCCCGGTGCCCGGAGGCGTCGATGCCCTCGGCCTGAAGCACCCGGGCGGCGCGCGGATCCACGGGGTTGCCCCGCTCCTCGTCGCTGATGCCGAAGGACTCCACCGTCACCTCCGGCAGGTCGGCCCGTTCGACGGCGCGGCGGATCAGGTACTCGGCCATGGGGGAGCGGCAGATGTTGCCGGTGCACACGGTGATGATGCGGGTCATGGGTTCAGCCTACCCAGGCGCGGTGAGGGAAGGGCGGCGGGTGCCGGAACCGGCGCGATCCAAGGCGGCGCAGAAAAGTTGAGTCGAACCGACTCAAACCTGTTGACAGGTGGGGCCCGATGCGTAGACTTGAGTCAGGACAACTCAAGAAGTGAGACCTCCGGGTGCTCACCTCCCGCGGGCAGCGGGCGGGGCCCCGGTTCACTCGAGACCATGAAGGAGCATCACCACATGTCACGTGCAGTCGGCATCGACCTCGGCACCACCAACTCCTGCGTCGCGGCCCTGGAGGGCGGCGAGCCCGTCGTCATCGCCAACGCGGAGGGCACCCGCACCACCCCGTCCGTCGTCGCCTTCGGCAAGGACGGCGAGACCCTGGTCGGCGGCGTGGCCAAGCGCCAGGCCGTCACCAACGTCGAACGCACCATCTCCTCCGTCAAGCGCCACATGGGCACCGACTGGACCGAGGAGATCGACGGCAAGAAGTACACCGCGCAGGAGATCTCCGCGCGCATCCTGCAGAAGCTGAAGGCGGACGCGGAGGCCTACCTCAACGACAAGGTCACCGACGCGGTCATCACCGTCCCGGCCTACTTCAACGACGCCGAGCGCCAGGCCACCAAGGAGGCCGGCGAGATCGCGGGCCTGAACGTCCTGCGCATCGTCAACGAGCCCACCGCCGCGGCCCTGGCCTACGGCCTGGAGAAGGGCAACGAGGATGAGCTGATCCTGGTCTACGACCTCGGCGGCGGCACCTTCGACGTCTCCCTCCTGGAGGTCGGCAAGGACGACGACGGCTTCTCCACCATCCAGGTCCGCGCCACCGCCGGCGACAACCGCCTGGGCGGCGACGACTGGGATCAGCGGATCGTGGACTGGCTGCTGCAGCAGGTCAAGTCCAAGACCGGGGCTGACCTGTCCAAGGACAAGATCGCCCTGCAGCGCCTGAAGGAGGCGGCGGAGCAGGCCAAGAAGGAGCTGTCCTCCGCCTCCTCCACCAACATCTCCCTGCAGTACCTGTCCGTCACCTCCGACGGCCCGGTGCACCTGGACGAGTCCCTGTCCCGCGCCAAGTTCCAGGACCTGACCAAGGACCTGCTGGATCGGACCAAGAAGCCGTTCCACGACGTCATCGACGAGGCCGGGGTCAAGGTCTCCGACATCGCCCACGTCGTGCTGGTCGGCGGCTCGACCCGCATGCCCGCCGTCGTGGACCTGGTCAAGGAGCTCTCCGGCAAGGACCCGAACAAGGGCGTGAACCCGGATGAGGTCGTCGCCGACGGCGCGGCCCTGCAGGCCGGCGTGCTCAAGGGCGACCGCAAGGACGTCCTGCTGATCGACGTCACCCCGCTGTCCCTGGGCATCGAGACCAAGGGCGGGGTCATGACCAAGCTGATCGAGCGCAACACCGCGATCCCGACCAAGCGGTCCGAGACCTTCACCACTGCCGAGGACAACCAGCCGTCCGTGTCCATCCAGGTCTTCCAGGGCGAGCGCGAGTTCACCCGGGACAACAAGAACCTGGGCACCTTCGAGCTGACCGGCATCGCCCCGGCCCCGCGCGGGGTGCCGCAGATCGAGGTCACCTTCGACATCGACGCCAACGGCATCGTGCACGTGTCCGCCACGGACAAGGGCACCGGCAAGGAGCAGTCCATGACCATCACCGGCGGGACCTCGCTGTCCAAGGAGGACATCGACCGCATGGTCAAGGACGCCGAGGCCAACGCCGAGGCGGACAAGAAGCGCCGCGAGGCCCAGGATCTGCGCAACACCGCGGAGAACAGCGCCTACCAGATCGAGAAGCTGCTCAAGGACAACGAGGACAAGCTGCCCGAGGACGTCAAGTCCGAGGTCCAGTCCGACGTCGACGAGCTGAAGAAGGCCCTGGAGGGCGAGGACGACGACGCCGTGAAGTCCGCCTTCGAGAAGCTGCAGTCCTCCCAGACCAAGCTGGGCGAGGCCATCTACGCCCAGGCCCAGGCCGGTGAGGGTGCCGCGGACGCCGGTGCGGCCAACGCGGACGCGAACGAGGATGACGTCGTCGACGCCGAGGTCGTGGACGACGAAGACGAGAAGAAGTAAGGGATATGGCTGAGAACACCACCGAGAACCCGCAGGACGGGGACCCGCTGGAGGAGGCCTTCCACGCCCCCGACGCGGAATCCGCCTCGGAGGCCGAGGGCGCCGAGGCCACCGCGCAGAGCGCTGCGGACGAGCAGGAGGCCGCGGAGGAGCCCGCGGACTCCGAGTCCGCGGCCCAGGACGGGCACCGGCTGGCCGAGGAGCGTTTGGAGGATCTGCGCCGCCTGCAGGCGGAGTTCCAGAACTTCCGGAACCGCTCGGCCAAGGAGAAGGACGGTCTGCGCGAGTACGTGGTGGGCGACGTCGTCACGGCCCTGCTGCCGGTGATCGACGACATCGACGCCGCGCGCCGGCACGGGGACCTGGCGGAGGGACCCTTCGCCTCGATCGCCCGGAAGCTCGAGGAGGCGCTGACCCGTCAGGGCCTGGAGCGCTTCGGCGAGGTCGGGGAGGCCTTCGACCCGCACGTGCACGAGGCGGTCATGCAGCAGCCCACCGAGGAGGTGGAGCCGGACCGGCTGGCCATGGTCATGCGCAACGGCTACCGCATCGGCGAGCGGGTGCTGCGCCCGGCCCAGGTGGCCGTGGCCGTGGCCCCGTGACCCAGGGGTAGGCAGGATCCCCGGACCCCGCGCTTGCGGAGGTCAGTTGCGACGCCGGGTCCCCGCGCCGTCGTTCCCGTCCGAAAATGGGCGGGCGCGGCGGGTGCGGACCCGGCGTCGCTTCTCATCTGCGCAACCGCCCCGGGCGCGCCCCGCCCGGGCGCACAACAGAACATCAGCAGACGGAAACGAGCACAGCGAGACTGTGGGAAGGAGGCGTCGATGGCGAGCGAGAACTGGCTGGAGAAGGACTTCTACAAGGTGCTGGGCGTCTCCAAGGACGCCAGTGACGAGGACATCAAGAAGGCGTATCGGAAGCTGGCCCGGAAGTACCACCCGGACCAGAACCCCGGGGATGAGGCCGCCGAGCGGCGGTTCAAGGAGATCTCCGAGGCGCACACCGTGCTGGCGGACCCGGAGCAGCGCAAGCAGTACGACGCGATCCGCGCGATGGGCTCCGGGGCCCGGTTCAGCGCCGGCGCCGGCGGGGCCGGCGGCCCCGGGGCGGGAGGCTCGGCCGGCTTCGAGGACCTGCTGGGCGACCTGTTCGGCGGCGGGGCACGCCGCTCCCGGGGCGGCTTCGGCGGCGCTGGGGGACCCCGGATGCAGTACACCAGCACCGGCGGCGGCGATCCGTTCGCGGACCTGTTCGGCGGGGCCGGCGGGGCCAGCCCCTTCGGGCAGCCGCGCCAGCCGGCCCCGGCCGACGTCGAGACCAGCGTGACCATCGACTTCGCCGAGGCGCTGGAGGGCACCCAGCTGCGGGTCAGCCAGCAGGACGGGCGCAGCGTCACCATGCGGATTCCGCAGGGGGTGCGCGACGGGCAGAAGGTGCGTCTGCGCGGCAAGGGCCAGACCGGCCCCGGCGGGTCCTCGGACCTGATCGTGACCGTGCACGTGCGCCCGGATCCGGTGTTCACCCGGGAAGGCGATGACCTCACGGTGCATGTGCCGGTGACCGTGGAGGAGGCCGCCCTGGGCGCGGTGATCACGGCCCCCGCCCCCGGCGGGAAGATCGTGAAGCTGCGGCTGAAGGCCGGTCAGGAGCCCGGCACCCGGATGCGGGTCAAGGGCCGCGGGGTGACGACGAAGAAGCACACCGGCAACCTGTACGTGATCCCGCAGGTCCAGGTGCCCTCGGAGCTGTCCGAGGAGGCCGTCGAGGCGCTGCGCCGGTTCACGGAACTGGCGCACCAGCCGGATGTGCGGGCGGATCTGCTGCGGGAAGCGGGGGTGTAGACCATGGCCTTCGGCAACGCGGACCAGCCCCTGTTCGTGATCTCGGTGGCCGCCGAGCTGGCCGAGATGCACCCCCAGACCCTGCGCCAGTACGACCGGCTGGGTCTGGTCACCCCCTCCCGGCTGCCCGGGAAGGCCCGGCGGTATTCGCAGCGGGATGTGGAGAAGCTACGCCAGATCCAGCAGCTGTCCTCCGAGGGGGTCTCGCTGGAGGGGATCCGGCGGATCATCCAGCTGGAGAACCAGGTCCAGGCCCTGCAGCACCGGGTCCGGGAGCTGACCGAGCAGCTGCAGGAGAGCCAGGATCGGATCCAGGAGCCCCGGCGGGTGTTCGCGGCCGGGCTGCGCGGCGACGTCGTGCGGCTGGGCCGCGGGCAGCGCCCCGAGCGCTTCTCGACGAGCCGGGCGCTGACCCTGTACCGGGGGTGAGGCTGTTGCTGGGAGACTCTGTGCTGGGGTGAGCGAGCCGGGTCCGCGGGCGGGGGTCGGCGGGTTTTCCGGGCGGAAACACGGGTGTGGCATGATGATCCGCATCACTTCTCAACCGCACCGATCCGTGGGGGCCACCGCATGCTCGAGACCCTGGACTCCGTCCTCTCCGCCATCGACAAGGTCCTCTGGGGCCCGTTCATCCTCATCCCGCTGCTGCTGGGCACGGGCCTGTACCTGACCATCCGCCTCGGCGGGATCCAGCTGACCAAGCTCTTCCAGGCCCTGCGCCTGGCCTTCTTCACCCGCAAGGACGAGGGAGCCCAGGGCGGGGACATCTCCCAGTTCCAGGCGCTGACCATCGCGATGGCCGCGACCGTGGGAACCGGCAACATCGTCGGGGTGGCCACCGCGATCGGCACCGGCGGTCCCGGGTCCCTGTTCTGGATGTGGATCACCGCGATCTTCGGCATGGCCTCGAAGTACTCGGAGGCCTTCCTGGCGGTGCGCTTCCGCACCACGGACGCCAAGGGCGAGATCTCCGGCGGCCCGCAGTACTACCTGCAGCGCGGCATCCGCGGCGGCTTCGGGAAGTTCCTGGCCCTGTTCTTCTGCGTGGCCGCGATCATCGCCTCCTTCGGCATCGGGAACACCACCCAGGGCAACTCCATCTCCGTGAACATGGTGGACTCCTTCCACGTGCCGGAGTGGATCACCGGGCTGGTGCTGGCCGTGCTGACCCTGCTGGTGCTGGTCGGCGGCATCAAGTCCATCGGGCGGGTCACCTCCAACCTGGTGCCGATCATGATCGTCTTCTACGTCGTCGGGGCGATCTACATCCTGTGCGTGAACGTCGGGGGGATCCCGGAGGCCTTCGCGACGATCTTCGAGTCCGCGTTCACCGGGCACGCCGCCGTCGGCGGGTTCCTGGGCTCCACCATCATCCTGGCGGTGCAGATGGGTGTGGCCCGCGGCATCTTCTCCAACGAGTCCGGGATGGGCTCGGCGGCCATCGCCGCGGCGGCCGCGCAGACCACCCACCCGGTGCGTCAGGGCCTGGTGTCCATGACCCAGACCTTCATCGACACGATCATCGTGGTCACCTGCACCGGGCTGGTCATCATCACCACCGGGCAGTGGACCGCCGGGGCCGACGCCGCCGGCACCATGACCTCCCGCGCCTTCTCCACCGGGCTGCCGGGCAGCTGGGGCGGGTGGATCGTGACGATCGGCCTGGTGCTGTTCGCCTACTCCACGATCCTCGGCTGGGCCTACTACGGCGAGCGGTGCATCGAGCGGCTGTTCGGGCGGCGCGGGGTGCCGGCCTACCGGGTGCTCTTCTCCGTGATCGTCTACGTCGGCTGCACCGTCCCGCTGTCGCTGGTGTGGACCTTCGCGGACATCGCCAACGGCCTGATGGCCATCCCCAACCTGATCGGCCTGCTGATCCTCTCCGGTCTGATCGCCCGGGAGACCCGTCACTACCTGCGCAACGACCCCTCCGTCACGGCGGACAAGGATGAGGTGGACGAGTTCATGAAGGGCCACCCCGGGGCGATCGACACCTACGAGACCCAGTCCATCCCCCAGGTGGACCGCCGCTGAAGCCAGGTGGGGGGTGTCCGGCGTCGACCCGGCGCTCTCGTTCCCGAAAACGCGGAAAGTGGGAACGGATGCGCCGTCTCGCGGGAGGGGATGCCTCGGGGGGACGGGGCGCCGGTGTGCGGATGAAGAGAAGGAGAGCAGACGTGAGCAGCGATGCGAGCGACCGTGAATCTGAGCAGAACGGTCAGTTCGGGGCCGAGAAGGAGACGACGCCCGTCGTCGAGATGGTGAGGTTCCGCGTGATCGCGGGCCAGGAGGCGGCGGCGCGGGAATGGGTGGCGTACCTGCGGGACCATCCCACACAGTTCCGGGAGACGATGATCCCGGAGCGGATGCAGGTGGAGACCATTCTCAGCGATGAGCAGGAGGGCCGGCTCCATCTCACCTGGTTCTCTGTGCAGCTGCCTGGGGGAGCGCCGGTGCAGGACTCCGAACACGAGCTGGACCGGATCCACCTGGACTACTGGCGTCGGTGCATCGACCCTGACTGGGGGCCGCAGCGGCTCACCCCGGAAATCTTCATGACCTCCGAGCCTGTCCAGAGGGCCTTCGAGCAGTAGTCGAGAACTGCCCGGCTGCGTCATCATCGACTCGGCGCTCCCGTTCCCGCCCCTCCGCCGAGACGGCGCACCCGTTCCCGGAAACGCGGAAAGTGGGTACGAATGCGCCGGGTCGCGGGTGCTCCGAAATCCCAGCTCCGAACCCTGGCCGCCCCGCCCGGGGTCAGGCCCGGCGGTAGGTGAGGTCCCAGGGGTGGCGTCCGGCCTCCCCGGCCTTGCGCTCGAAGCTGGTGAGGATCCGGCCCTCCCAGCGGGGGGCCCAGCCGCCGGTCGGGTCCTCCTCGGTGGCGCCGCGGCCCGGGTGCTCGTTGCGGAAGTCCTCGGAGGCCTCCAGCACCTCGCGCATCACCAGGGCGTACTCCTCCCAGTCCGTGGCCAGGCGCCACAGCCCGCCGGGCCGGATCACCCGGGCGGCCAGCCGCGCGAAGTCCGGGGAGACCAGGCGGCGCTTGTGGTGGCGGGTCTTGTGCCACGGGTCCGGGAAGAACACCCACAGCTCGTCCACGCTGGCCGGCTCCAGCAGGTTCTCCAGCACCTCCGGGGCGTTGGCCTGCACCACCCGCACGTTCTGCACACCGGCCTGACCCATCTTCATCAGCAGGTCCGCGATGCCGGGGGTGTAGACCTCCACCGCCAGGTAGTCGTTCTCCGGGTGCTCGGAGGCCGCGTGCACGATGGCCTCACCGAGCCCGGAGCCCACCTCCACCACCAACGGCGCCCCTTCTCGGCCGAAGACCTCGGCCTGGTCGAAGCGAGCCTCGGGGGCCACCGAGGTGTCGGTGACCAGCCGCGGGACGTCCAGCACGTGGGTCGGGGAGAACTCGTCCCAGGCCTTCTGGCGCCGAGCGGTCAGCCGGTCCCCCCGGCGCACGAAGGAGTACGGCTGACGGTGGAACTGCTGGGGGACGTCCTCGGACATGGGCTCTTCCCTTCGGGTGGTGGCGGTCCAACCCGTCATCGTACCCGGTGCCTCAGGCGGAGGGCCGCCCGGCGGCGTCGCGCACGGCGGCGGCTCGGCGCACCTCCTCCTCGCGCAGCACCCGCATCCGGGTGGTGTCCGGGTGCTCCAGCACCGGGTGCGGCCGGGTGAGGTCCACCTGGTGGTCGATCTGGGCGTCCAGGCTGCCCGGGTGCTCGCCCATGAACGCGTCGATCTGCTCGGCGGTGGCCGTGAAGTGAGGATCGTGGCGCAGGTACCGCCGGGTCTCGCGCACCACCAGCCCGGAGAGGATCAGCAGCCCGATGAGGTTGGGGATGGCCATGATCCCGTTGATCACGTCGGAGAAGGTCCACACCATCGTCAGCGGGGCGACGGCGCCCAAGCCGCAGGCCACCGCGAACACGATCCGGTAGATCAGGATGCCCCGGTGTCCGCCGCCCAGGCGCTCGATGCAGCGCTCGCCGTAGTACGCCCAGCCCAGCACCGTGGAGTAGCCGAGCAGGATCAGGCAGATGGTGACGATGATCCCGCCCCAGCTGCCGGGCAGCCCCGTGGCGAAGGCGGTGGAGGTCATGGTGGCCGGTTCGCCGTTCTCCCACACGCCGGTGGTGATGACCAGCAGCCCGGTGATGGAGATGACCACGAGGGTGTCGATGAAGGTCTGGGTCATGGACACCAGGCCCTGGCGCACGGGGTGGGCGGTCTGGGCGATGGAGGAGGGGATGGAGGCGGTGCCCATCCCGGATTCGTTGGAGAACAGGGAGCGGGCCACGCCGATCTGCATGGTCATCAGCAGGGAGCCCGCGGCCCCGCCGGCCGCCCCGGAGGGGGTGAAGGCGTTGCCGAAGATCAGCGCCAGCGCGTGCGGGATGACGGCCCAGTTCACGGCGAGGATGTACAGTCCGCCGCCCACGTACAGCGCGATCATCAGCGGCACGCAGAACACGGTGACCTTGGAGATGGACTTGATGCCGCCCACCAGCGCCCCCAGGGTCAGCACCCCGATGACGACGGCGGTGATCGTCGGGGCCACGTGGAAGGTGGACTCCATGTTGGAGGCGATGGCGTTGGACTGGGTGGTGTTGCCGACGCCGAAGGTCGCGACGACGGCGCAGGCGGCGAAGGCCACGGAGAGGAACCAGCCGAAGCGGTTGGGGATGCCGCGCACCAGGTACACCTGGGGCCCGCCGGTCAGCTCCCCGTTCTTGTCCCGGGTGCGGAAGCGCACCCCGAGGAAGCACTCGGCGTACTTGGAGGCCATGCCGATCAGTGCGGTGATCCACATCCAGAACAGGGCCCCGGGCCCGCCGAGGTGGATGGACAGGGCCACGCCCACGATGTTGCCGGTGCCCACGGTGGCTCCGAGGGCGGTGGCCATCGCCTGGTAGGAGGAGATCTCGCCCTTCTGGCCCGGCTGTCGGGAGCGGCGCCCGAAGGCCAGGGACATGGCCTTGCCGAACAGGCGGAACTGCAGCCCGCCCAGGCGCACGGTGAGGAACAGGCCGGTGAGCAGCAGCAGCGGCAGGATCAGCCACGGCCCCCACACGATCGCGTCGGCCCGGTCCAGGATGGTCTGCAGGGTGTCCATGTCTCCTCGTTCCCGCGCTCGCGCGTCAGGCGGTCACCGGAAGACGCGGACGCCCGCTCACCGGGGCTGGTGGGCGGGCGTCGTCGTCATGCGGGAAAGCCGAAGCGCGGTGCGCTACTTCTTGCTGCTCTTCGCAGCCTTCTTGGCGGCCTTCTTCGCCTTCTTCTTGTCGCTCTTGGACTGCAGGATCAGGGCCGCGGCGATGGCGGCGAGCCAGGAGTCCTTGGCGACGGCGGTGCCGGCCTGGGAGGGGCGGATGCCGTCCTCCTCGGTCATCTCGTCGGTGTTGAAGTACATCGCGAGCAGTCCGGCGGAGAAGGCGCCGAGGGCCAGCCCGGCCAGGCGGCGCGGGACGATGGGGGTCAGCAGGGCGGCGCCGACGGCGATCTCGGAGCCGGCCAGGACCTTGCCGAAGGTCTGGGGGCTCAGGCTGCCGAGGGCGGGGACGCCGTTGACGGCCATGCCCTGGAGGGTCTTGGCGGTGTCCTCGTCGAGGTTGAGCTTGCCGAGGCCGGAGTTGAGGATGAAGGCGCCGGGCACGGCGCGCAGGGCGGCGTTGGCGAGGTGGAAGGCCATAGGTGATCCTTTCGTGGAGATCCGGTGGTGTTCGGTCGGGTCGGAGCGGGCTCCGGGGGACCGATCGTCCTGCTCCACCCTAACCCTCGGGGGGCGTCGGGCAGGTGTCGGTCGTGTTACCGGGAGACGCGAAGGCCCCGGATTCTCGCCACCAGCGAAATGCCGGTGCGGCGGGAAGCCGGGGCCGTCGTCGTGGAGCCGGCAGGCGGGGTCAGCTCAGCTGGCCGTCGGCGTCCTCCAGGTGGGCGCGCATGAACCACTGGAACTTCTCCAGCTCGCCGGTCTGCTGGATGAGGATGTCCTCGGTGATGGGATCCACGTCCCCGACCTTGGCGATCGCGGCGCGGTGGTCCTCGATCAGGCCGGTGTAGACCTCGTCCAGCGCGCGCAGGTGATCCATGGCCGAGGCGCGCCCCAGCTTGTAGTCCTCCCAGTCGCGGGTCTGGACCAGGTCCCCGGGCAGCCCGTTGGGGGCCACCCCGAGGGCGGACATGCGCTCGGCGAGCTCGTCGGCGTAGCCGCGCACCAGCTCGATCTGCGGGTCCAGCATCTCGTGCACGCCGATGAAGTTGCGCCCGACCACGTTCCAGTGGGCGTGCTTGAGGGTCAGCTGCAGGTCGTTCAGGGCGTGCAGGCGCGGCTGCAGGATCTCGGCGACCTGGTGGCCGCCGTCCACGGACAGGCCGGGGACGGTGTACGGGGCGTTCTTCTCAGACATGGCGTTCCTTCCTGTGTGCGCGGGCCCCGGTGTGTGATCCGGTGTGTGTGATGCGATGGGCCCGCGGACGTTGTTATGAGTGACTCATAACTGCGTTGTTATGAGTCACTCAAAATAGCGCGGGCGGGTCAAGGACCTGCGGAGGTGCCGTCGATCGCCTCAGGTGAACACCGAGCGCAGCATCGCCAGGCTCAGCTGCTCGTGCTCCGCTCGGGCGTCCCCCGCGCCGTCGGGCACCGGCTGCATCCCCGGCACGACGACGACGCGCGCGCCCGCCGCGTGAGCCGCGGCCACCCCGGAGGGGGAGTCCTCCACGACGACGCAGCGGGTGATGTCCACGCCGAGCCGCTCGGCGGCCAGCAGGTACGGCTGCGGATCCGGCTTGGGTCGCTGCACATCCTCATCCCCGATCACCGTGCGGAACAGACCCTCCGGGGCGCGGGAGGCGGTGACCCGGGCGATCTCCGTGGTGGCGTTGGTGACGATGGCCGCCGGGATCCCGGCGTCGGCGACCTCGCGCAGCAGCGGCTCGATCCCCGGCAGGAAGCCGATGCCCTCCTGCGCCACCACCTGCTGGCCGGTGGCGGCCAGGCGGCGCACGATCTCCTCGGGGGAGAGCCGCACCCCCAGCTCTCGCAGCCGATCCACCGTCATGGACATCGGCTGGCCCAAGCAGGCCAGGGTGTCCTGCTCGGTCCACACGGCGTCGAACTCCGCGGCCACCTCCTCCTTGGTGCGGGCCCAGACGGGCTCGGTGTCCACGAGGGTGCCATCGTGGTCGAACAGGACGGCCTCGGGCAGGGCGGTGCTGGGAGCGGGGGAGTCGGAGACGGAGCGGCGCTGATCGGTCATGGTCCCAGCGTATCGGCCGGCGCCCGGATCGCGGGGCCGGCGCGCGGCACAAGGGGCGGGCTTAACGCGGCTTGACGGTGATGTTACAGTGACTCGCGACCCAGGGTATCCCATCCGCGTCCAGAAGGCTATTGCAGAGAGAATCAGTTACTTTAGGGGGATACACGCTCGAAGAGATCGGCGAACCCATTGAAAGTGGTGATCACGCCCTCGCAGGCAGCCCGATCGTGGACTACGAGACCCAATTCGATGTTATGCAGCTCGGCAGACTTGGAAAAGTTGGCGCTCATGACGATGAGGTACTGATGATCGATGGCAATGAACTTCGCGTGTGTGCGAACTGGTTTTCCCTGCCATTCGATGCTTTGGTGGACAGCGGCCGGGTACATTGCGGAGGCCACCTCGGTTGTTGAGGGTTTCCAGTGCGCCGGTTCTGCGTTCGCTGCGGCAGTATCCATGTAGATGCGCACGTCGAGATCGGGCCGGGCAGCGGCCGCTTTCAAGGACTCCCAGAGTGCCGACGACCGCTGGAAGTTGTACGTCGCGCAGATCACGGACTCGCGTGCCTTGTCCACGTACTCGTGCAGAGTACTGGTGATTTTTCCGGCGCTGACGAAGTTGTCAGGAGCTGTCCAAACAGGCGAGACGACGATCGACGAGCCCCTGGCTCCTTCGATTGCGCGGAGCACTCGGATAACGCTCCCAGGGTCATCCCCCAGCCCCGCACGGATCAACAGATTCCACACATGGGTGCGACGAGCAGAACCCAGACCAGACTTGATCATCGACAGCGGAAGTCCGCCCTCGATCTGGTCGGCGATCTGCCGCGCCTCGGTGCCAGTGAGATAGGCGCCCAGGTTGCGGGCTGCCTTCGCGTCAGCGGCCACGTGGATCCCTGAAGAACGCGAGATCAGAGTATTTTCCCGGCAGAGGAATGAGAAATCGGCGGTCGAGAAATCGGTTAGCTCGTTCACACGAAGTCTCCGACGCCATCACACAGCAGTGGCAGGCGGCACCATGGAGGAAATCTTCGGGATCCTTCGGTTTACGTTGGGCGCAGATAGGATCCGACGAGCAACGGGAGGCCTGAATGAGCGCCTTTTGGGTGAGGTCGGCGAGCAACTCCGGCTCGGAGAGATGGACAAGCCCCCCTAGGGTTCCATCGCTGTCGGAAGCTGTCGTACAGATGAGGACTCCTGCTGCGGGAGGGCGTTCACCCTGGCGCTGCCAGGCGTAGAGCCGTTCGCTGATGCTCGCGGCGCCGTAGCCGCTGCTCAGCGCCATCTGCCGGAACAGTACGTGCGCGAAGGTGTGAATCAGCCAGTAGCGTGGTGAAGGGAGTCGTTCCTCGGGGGGTGTCTCGGCGGCGGTCTCGGAGAACCGGTTCTCGAAGTTCCTACGGTGTGATTCCATATGCGCCTTCCACAGGTCCGAACTCACGACCCGTTCCTCCCAAGCTGCAACTGCTTTCTCGTCGAACTGCAGGAAGAGTCCTTCACCGTGGTCCTCAGTGGCCGGGACCCAGGAGGGCCTTTTATTGTCGGTGATCGGAACGAGACGGCTGGCGAGGTCGTTGACGCGATCCATCTCATCGACGCGGGTGAAGCCGATGAGTGCATTAACCTTGCGGAGCTTGTCGACAGCGAGAACACGGCTGATTCCGACAGGCATATGATTCGATAATTTGCGCTTCGATAGAACCAGTCCGCTGCGATCGTCCGCGTGGCGTTCATCTATCGGACTTTTCTGGAGGTATCGCCACTCAGGGACCAATAGATCGACGGGGCTCCACCGCTTAAACGCTTCATGTTTTTCTTCCATCGATTTCTCGGCAGATTCTTCGATTACCGCGGTCAAGATTTTCGAAAGATCTTCGTCAGATTTCGCTGTTACATCTAGGGCACTCTTAAGGAACTTGCGGAGCGGACCGAAGGGTCTTCCTATATAGTCCTCCGGAGTCACATCGGGGTCTTTCGCGAACTCGGCACGGATGAGATCGACCTCGTCAGCGAACTTCAGCTCGGGATCGAGGCGCGGCATAACGATGGCTGAGGCCAGCGCCGGGAACCAGAGGTTGGATGCGCCGACCAGGATTAACCGCGGCTCGCGGCTGCACCCGTCGGGGGTGAATCCATTAAGATGGGGATGACGCCCGCGGCATGCGGGTAATTTGGCACGGCCAGCCTCCCCCTGCGCCTCATTCATTCGACGTCGGGCTTCACAAGAGGTGCATACGATCGTGGCCGAGGCTCCTCGGCCGCCGGAGTGGTCGATCATCTTGAGGATCGGCACATCAGCCTTCGGACAGTGCCCTCCCTTGTGAACCCACCAATCATAGGGGAATTCGTCGAGATGCCCATCGATGCAGGTGAGCAGGTAGCGGGCGGCCACCGCAGGTCGCCGTTTCGATTTGCCGCGACGCTGTGCCTTGGGGCCTCTACCGTCGGCGGCTTGGGGCCGCCCCGGACACTTATCGTGCTCGAAGATCGCTTCGTCGGGACGGTACGGGTTGGTGTTCTTGTACTCGAACTTGGATAGGGGACCTAGCAAATCGCATCCGGTGCAGCGCAACCACTGTGGGAAGATGTGCGCGGGCACTCCGAGGTCTTTGCCCTCCTCACGGGTGAACGATGTGCTCGCTTGGTAGGGGAAGGGCCGGAGCTCATCGACACGGTGCTTGAGCAGCGTGCGGACGGAGTCGAGGAGTCCCGGGGCATGGATCGTCGGGATGCCATCGCGGCGGGCCCAGATGCGTTCCCAGTCCTGCAGACCTGACGGCATGACAGTGAAATGCGAGAGGTCCATGATCGAGCCGGGACCGTAGGTGTAAAGCAGAGAGGACGGGCGGGCGGAACCGACCTTGGCGTAGTTCTTCTTGTGCCCTGCCTTCTTGAGATCATCAGCGTCACCCAGGGGGTCCAACGGTGTCTGACCGCGTGCCTTGACGGTGCTCTCTGGCGATGTTTTGTTGCTCATATCTGATCTCCGTTCGGCTGGGGCGCCCATTGTGGGGTGTCGTCTGATGGCCGCCAAATGAGATTCTCCGGTTGGGGAGTGACGAGGATGTTGATCTCCGGCTGTACCTCGCGCAGCGAATTGGCGATGACGAATGGGGGTCCGGTCTGGGCGGCGGCGGAGGGAAGGTTCTCAGCGCCGCGGATGAGTGGTGCGAAGTCGCTCTCGTTCTTGCCTCGGATCCTCTCGTAGGCGAGTGATTTACGTTCTCCGCCGGTGACCGATATTTGGCGCTTCTTCCACAGGCCGACTGCCGTATCAAGCCGCCGACGGACAGCATCTTCTGTGAGGGGGTCGGGTGAAGCGGCGGCGGCGCGGGCGACGAGCTTGTCGATGAGTGCACTGACCCGCTGGGATGCAGCGGTTTCTTTGATTCGCCACGCCTTAGTTTCAGGGGACAGTCCCTCGGACTGGGGTGCTTCGAGCACGCGGATGGCGCTGACGAGCACCCCCGCCAGTCCACGTTCGAGAGAGGTGACCGAGAACGGCGTAACGGACAGTGGCTCGACCTGGGCGTAAAAGGTTTCGTGGTAGTGGCGGAATGCCTCGTAGTGGGCGAGGTCGCGTGGACGCGCCCAGTTGCCGAGGGTGACGACCAGACCGGGACGACCGGGGTCTCGGCCGACGCGGGAGGATGCCTGGATGTACTCGGCGGTGTTCTTGGGTTGTCCGACCATGAGCATCAGCCCGAGTCTGGTCACGTCGACGCCGACCTGCAACATCGATGTGGCAAGCACGACGTCGAAGGGAGGGGCGGTGTCTCTCTTAGGAACCGGTTGGTTCGCCGCGCGGCGAGTGCGCCTGTCCCTCCTGGCCGAAGTCGAGTCGAATGCGGGATCGAACGTGAGGGCCATCTGATCCAGGGTATCGGTGATGGCTACCCCCGAGACGCGGCTGGTCAACTCGGACAGGTTTAGTTCGTCGAAGGCAGTTCCTACGCGACGTGGGAGCCCGATCCCGCGGCGGCCCTTGGCTAGTGCCGTCTGGACGTCGTCCTGGACGTAGCGGCTCATGCCGGCGAGTTCTCGGGTGGCATTGAAGTACCCGACGAGCGTCATGTAAGGATCGACGGCTTTGCCGAGTCGGTCGATGAGGAGTTGCCCACCTGCCATAAGGATCTCGGCGACGCGGATCTCGGCGGTGGTGATGCGGACACCTGTGGTGCTTACGCCGATGTAACGGCGGCCGGGATTCTCCTTCGAGACGGGGACTTCTGTGGAGAAATAGGTGTCGGCGGCATCAAGCACCCGTGGGGGGAACAGCAGTGGTAACCGGCCGTAGAGACCTTTGCTCTGGTCGCCGGCGTTGCGGACGGTGGCGGTGGAAGCGACAAGGAGCGGCTTGACCTGTGCGCCGTCGGCGGTCTGCCATGTCGTCAGGACGTCGATGGCGATCTCAAACAGGCCGACGGCGGTTCCTAGGGCGCCAGTGATGAGGTGCAGCTCATCCTGAATGATGAGGTCGATGGGACGCAGACGGACGACGTCGTGTGACTCGGCCGCGGGAAGGGTGCCGGTGGCTCGGTGCCCCTTTCCGTCGCATCCCCTGTCGTCGGGATGGACGTAGCCGTGACGGTCGCACTTCTTACCGACGTAGCCGAACAGGTGCGCTGCCTGACCCTCTCGGGCAAGACGGGCGAACTTGTCAACGGTGGCGATGAGGAAAGCCGGGGCTAGGCGGTAGATCTCTTCGTCGACGGTGAGGATCGGGAGGCCACCCTCGACGTCGCCGTGGCGGGAGAACGGACATTCGCCGAACTCCTCACCGCAGTAGACATGGACGCGGCCGGCCTTCTCATCGACCGAGATGTCGCTCGGTGATATAAGGGTCCCACACCACGGGCATCGCTTGACCTGCAGCACGGTGAGCCTGTGTCCGTGGCCATCGTTGACATTCTTGAGCTCTTCGGCGGCGGCTTTTACGTACTTAGGCGAGACATTGGTACCCACCCACAGGCCGATGCGGAAGGGTTCTTCGCCCCAAGTGGCGACATCCTTGCGACGTTCGAGTTCGGCTGCACACACCAGAGCTGCGGCGCGCTGGAACTGCTGAGAGGTGAGCAGACGCAGCGTATACCGCATAAGAACGTTGACACCGGCACCGCCGTTGAGCGGGCCGTCGGGGGTGTCGATGACTCCCTGCAGCCGTCGGATCGCGAAGGTGAATGCAGCGAGACCGAGGTAGGCCTCGGTCTTGCCACCGCCGGTGGGGAAGAAGAGTAGTTCGACGCGGGCAAGGTTGTCTGCGGAGCGTCGCGCATAGGTCGGGTCGCACAGCCCGTGGACCTGCATAAGGACGAAGGCGAGCTGGAAGGTACGCCAGGAGTGAGCGCCGGGACCCCGTGCAGCCACGCGTTCTGCCGCCTCGTCGAGCTCGAGTGTGGGGTCAGCGATACGTAGCGCCGCGACCTGATTGCGAACGCGCTGATCGGCCATAACGGTGTTCATGAATGCGAAGCAACGGCGAGCTTCCTCATTCTGCTGGAGAAAAGACAGGCCATCGGCGAGCTGCGCATGGACGTAGACAGCTTCGTCTATCGCTTCCTCCGCGGTGGAGCGCAGATGCGGGGGCAGCGTGGTGGCCTCATCACGTTTCTGATCCAGCCATGCCGCGTAGCCGTCAACGATGGGTCGCAGGCCGGCATCGAGAATATCCGCGTTGGTTTCTGCGGCGTCTGCCAGCGTTCGCATGTCGGTGATCGCGCCGGGCGTCTCTCCGGGGAGGGTCTGCGGGGTCTCGCTCGTGGGCAGCCAGGTGGTGCGCACCTGGGTTGCCTGGCGGGCACCATCGGCGACAGCCCAGTCGACGGAGCATGTACGCCCGATGGCGAATTCGAGCTGGTCACGGTACTGCAGGTCGAGCCGTTTGAGTTCGTCGTCTTCGGTTGGGCGCTCCGGGTCATAGAGGGGATCGTGGACCGGCAGGAAGATGGGCTGGCCGTCTTCGGACTCGATGTAGAGCTGTGTCTGGAACATCCAGGCCTTGACCGGGATGGGCGTGCTCGTTTCCGTGTTGTTGCACAGTGCGACCTCGATGATGCGACGGCTACGCGACTGGCCCTCAGCGCTGTCGATCTCGCTATCGATCTGCAAGGTGACGTTATCTTCGAGCCTCTGTGTCGCTCTACCACCACCCTTCTTGAGATCGCTGATGAGGATCCTTGACGCGTGATCGTGATGCTTCCGACGGAAGACGCGTTCGGGGCGGTCGGTGCCGGAGATGACCTTGCCGGTGTTTCCGGGTTCGTAGGTTCCCCAGTTCGCGCGGACGGTGAAAGACTTGATGTCGAGGGGGATCTGGAAGCGCAGCCCCATGGAGGCCGGGATCATGAGACCGCGCTTGACGGGTGCATCCTGGGCGGCGTCCTCCTCCGCATCGATCGTCGTTTCGTCTGTGCTCGGTAGCGGCACACCGGTGCTCTGCTTGGCGTCAACGTCGTCACCGATATCGAGGGTGGAGTTGGGGTCATCATCTCCTTCGGCGCTTGGCGCGCCTGTGTTGTCGGCTATCTTTGATGGTGCGATTCGGCCGACCAGGTAGCGGGTGTCGGGCGCCATCTGCAGTATCTCGTCATCACCATCGGCTGGACCAAGCAGCTCGCGGGTGAGGATGTTGTGGAGGTTTTCACGCGCTGCCCAGGATGACTTCTCGTCGTTGATGAGCAGCTCGTACGCAGGTGTGGTCTCTGACATCAGTCATCTCCCTCTCAGTCATCTTCTGGTGCGTGTTCACCATCGTCCTCGTCCGCTGGTGGGGCGCCTTCCTGCAACGCGGCTCGACGGTGGTTCTCTTCGAGAAGGCGGTCGAGGATTTCGACACGTGCTTCCGGGCTCACCGTCCAGCGGGTCATCCGGCGGTAGTCATTGAACCCGTGATCGAGGGGTATGTCATCCCATCCGTAGGCCGCCATGACGGCCTGGTCCAGGTCGACATGGATCTGCCTTAACCGCGCAACGTCCGGGTCTGTTGAGTCTGGCAGGTCAGGGTTGTTTATTCGATTATAAAGGGTTGTGAGTCCCATATTTCGACGCAACATGATTCCGCGAAGCTCCGTGTGCATAATTAAACCAATGGCATCAAGTTCGACCAATGGCCGGGGGCGCGGAAATGTCATAAAAACTTTACTGGGTGTATATCGCAATCCGGAGCCCAGAGTGGAAGTGTATTTTATGGCCCACATCTGGTGAAGTGATGACGAGAGTATTGCCTGTTGTGCGTAGGAGTCAGTGGCGAAAATAATCAGCTGCTCGCTCATCACTGCGCCTCGAGGTGTGCGTATAGGTGTGAGACAGTTGCTGTTTCGGGCAAGCGTAAGAATCTCGTTCAGACCTGAGATTGCCTTCTCCATATTGGGACGCGGCATCCAGAACTTCCACCACTCGTTTACCATGCGCGGATAGGCAATGGGATCTTTCTGGAGACGAGTCGGCCTCACTTCGTGGTATACGTGCCCCCAGGGTTTAGTGTAGGTTTTGGCGGAACTCTCTGGGAGTTCCCTAAAATTAATTATCCAGCGCCTTGGCGAAGTATCTGGTTGGGAATCGATATCATCGCCGTTCAAAAAATGGGACAGCACTTCGGCGTTCCTGGGCTCCTCATGGATCCATTGTTGCGCCTCCTCAGGTTCAATGATGAACCCCTTCCCGTCGATGATGCAGCCCTGGAATGCGATGCCTACATTCTCACGAAGCGGCAGCGGATTTCCGGAGACGCGTCCTTCCGCTTCCAGGAGGGGGGATATGCGGTCGACTGCCACGCCGTCACACACACGTGTTGCGGCGTTGCTAACGGCTCCCCCGGTGCCCCATACGCAGGCATATTCTAGTTTTGCTGACGCTGCCGGCCAAGGTCGTGATTGAATTGCTCGGGTGATAATGAACCCCTCCGAGACCATCTGGTCCAGCCCTACTTCCCGAGTATCGCCCTGAGCGATGCTGTTTGTCGCAATAAGGCCCAGTGTTCCGGTTGGCCTCAGGAGATTGGTGGCCCTTAGAGAGAAATAGGAAACAAGGTCGGCATTTCCTGTGGTGTTGTTTGCAATTTGGCGAACGCACCACTGTCTCATATTCTTGCCCATGGCTGGGGAGATCTTCTTTCCCCCTAAGAATGGGGGGTTGCCGACGATGGCATCGAACCCGCCCCGGGCCATCACGTCGGGGACTTCCAGGCACCAGTGGAGAGGTTGCCACTGGGCATAGTCGGTCTCGACAGTGGGGGTAAGACCTTCGGTAATGAGCTCGTTGAGCAAGGTGGGATCTGCGGGCCCGTCGGAGGACGGCAGAGCGTACCTCGCGGCGAGGCGAAGCTTATCGTAAGCATTGTTGAGCTGCTTCCCTGGCTTGCCTCCTAGGGGCAACCCAGCCGCGATCACGCCATCGGCAATCTGTCGCAGCGTTTGGGTGACCTTGGCTAGGTCTTTCATCTGATTGCGCTTCGTCGCGGCCGAACGCATGGGGTCGGTGTTGTCGATCTCTGATGTGAGCGCGTGTCGCAGAGAGATCGCCTTCTGGATACGGTTCGAGAGGTTGAGCTGCCCTATGAACGCGTCCTCCGGGATGTCTAGGGTGGGCTGGCCTTTCCCCGAATGCTCTGTCTTGGGTATCTCGGCGGTTGCTTGAGACGGGGAGATATGCAGTTTCTCCAGCTGCCGCAGAGAAGTCAGGCCCAGCAGGGAATTCCCGTGGAGCATCTTGTCGTCCACGAAGGAGAAGGGAAGGCTGCGGTCAAGGGAGACGAGCCAGAGCGAGAGCTTGCACATTTCGACGGCCATCTCATTGATGTCAGCCCCGTACAAGCAGTAGGCCACCACCGCGCGGAGAGCCCTGGTCTCTCTGTCGGTCGGCGAGAGCTCCGGGGAGACTCCTTCGGACTGCCACGCCTCCTGCAGGCGGGCCGCCAGGTAACGGGCGGCCGCGACGAGGAAAGCGCCCGACCCACAGGCGATGTCAGCAACCTTGAGGTCGAGGATCTCCGTCGATGACTTCAACTGCCAGGCGCTGCGGTCGGCGGTCTGGTGTGGCCCGGGGGAGTACACGATCGGCTCCAGCGCATGGAGTACGACCTCCTCGGCGAGCGCGCGCGGTGTGTAGTGCGCGCCGGCATTTTTCCGAGAGGCGGTTTCGACAACCAGCAGTCCTCCTTCAAGAGCAACGACCGGGCGGCCTCGCAGATCGCGGCGGATCAGGCCAATCCAGTTGCGCAGGCGTTTCCCCAGTACCTCGTCGGTCGTGACGGAGCGGACGGCTTGAATGGCGTCCTCCACAGAGTCTCCAGTGGTCGCCAGTTTAGCGTACTGGGCCGCGGTAAGCCCCTTAGCGCTAGGCTGGGTCTTCTTGACTCGGTTGAAGAGCATCTTGCCGAAGGTAGCCCCGTCGGAGGTCTTCGAGGCGAATTCCTCGAGCTCCTCTAAGGTGATCTCCGGCTCGGCCCCGTCTTTACCGTCCAAGCCTATCGTAACTTTCGTCGCACGCTGGCAGGTAAATCCCAGAAGGCCTTCGTAGATATAACCGATCTGCTCCACGTCGATGTCGCGGAAGGAGATCCGTCGAAGCTGACCATCGATCCTGGCCGTCTGAATGGCTCGCAACACCTCAAGCATGACTCTGTCGCTCACGGTGAGGGCCAGCACCCCACGGTCGGTGGTCGCGGTGAGGAATCCGAAACGCTGCGGGTCGAACAAGGAGCCTCCGTACGCAGGAAGTCGGAGGTCCTCGAATGTCGCACCGCCATAGAGGGCCATCGACGTCGCCAGGAGGCGGTGCCACGTCAGGGAAGTAGCGTCGAGAGCTTCGTCGTTCTCATCTCTGGCCCGTCTCTCCAACAGCTCGCGCTGATCGGAGAGACTGTAGCCTGCCGAATATAGCTCACCAGTCGGGAGCAGCCCGCGCTCTTCCGCAAAGAGGAGGAAGACGACACGCATGAGCACGGTGACGACAGCGGCGTAGATCTCGTCACCGTCCTTCGGGAGCGGATCGGGCTCCTGCCGGTGGCGGGCCTCCGCCGCTGATTCGTCCAGAGCCGCCACGACGAGCTCGACCGCGCGTCGCACCTGCGCGCCCAGCGCCTCGGTAATCTGCTCCGCGGCCAACACGGAGTCGACGAAGAGGGCGCTCAATCGATGCTCGGTCCTCTTACCCAGCAGCCGGCTGGGGGAGAGCAATGCGACGAAGGCGTCCAGAACCTCGCGTTCTTCGATCCATGTCTGTGCGTCAACGATTCCGGAGGCGGCCAGAGTGCCTTGCGGTGCGCTCACCAGCCCCCACCAGCGACCGTCCGTGACAATCCCGATCGGCAGGCCGGCCTTACGTAGCAACAGTTCCATACGATCGATCGGGCTGTCGGACCAGCCGTCTTCGCAGGCTTCCCGCAGCCCGGTGACCGGATCGATGACCCAGACCAGTGCGCCTACGTCGTCATGGCGACGCAGCGCTCCTGTGGCGTGCATCTGTACAGCCCAGTCTGGTGACGACACCATAGTCCTGGCTATTGGGTCATTGGGGTTCCAGTGATCTCCCCACTGAAACAGATCACGCAACACCGACTCGACCCATGTGTCGCGCGCGACCCGGTAAGAGGGCAGTGCAACCTGGCGGTCAAACGCTTCCTCGTAGGCGTCCCGAGCGCGCTCGAATTGCTGCTTTTCCGTGCCCAGCACCTGTCGACGCGTAGGATCCACCTGAGGAATGCCTTGGGGGAATGCTTTCGCGAGTACCGGCAGGGCGATGAACGGCCCCTCCGTATCCACCAGCTCCAGCCAGGCTCGATGGGCATCGCGGACACTTCCAGATGTGCGGCCCAGTTTTTTCGTCACAGGGGTCATCGATTCCCTCCAAACTTATCCGCGTCCGTCGGAGTCAGAGCGAACACCACTGCGGCCGCTGAGACATATGGATGCACATCGGTGTAGCGGTCCCGGATTCCAGACAGCTCTCGCTCTTCCTCACCACCGAGGGCTTCGAGACGGTCCTCCATGGCGCGGATGTCACGGCGTCTCTGGGCCTGTTGATCGTCCGCGAAGAGCATCAGTGTTGCCTCGTGTTCTTCCGCCCTCGCCTCCTGCAGCGAACGGTGGAGATTCTCTCTGAATTTCGCGTAGATGTCCGACACTCGCTTCAGGTCAGTGTCGCGGCGCTTGTTCAAGTTCTCCTGAACGGCATCCTGGCGCTTCCTCGCCCGAGCCCTCATGGCTTCCTCGAGGCGCCTGCGCATCTTCGAGTCTTCGGCATTCCAAGCTTCAGCGAGCTGGAAGCGCACCGAACGATCAGCGGGGACCAGATCACGGCGATCGAGCACTTTGTCAAGCAGATCGTGAACCTTGTCCTCCGCCATCGCGTTGCCGCGTATTCGGATGCCGGTGACGAAGACCTCCTCGTGTAGGCGGAGTCCGCCGCGTCCGACGAGGACCAGTCGTGAGACTGCCGCAACGCAGGACTCGGGAATCCCCGATTCCACCACGGCGGTAGCACGGTGTATTTGAGATGAGGCGCCGAAGAGACCGCTGCGCAGGAGACGAGCCGACTTCTGCATGAGCGCATGCCCGAGATGGATGTGGACAACCTCTGGGTCCTCGTGGGCTGCTGTCTCGTCAAAGGTGATCGGACGATATACGCCCGGATTGAGCCGTGTGTCGAGCCCCGCCAACGTTGACTGCCATCGGTGTCCAAGGTGTCCTACGGTGAAGGTCGCTGGGTCGTTCTCGTCGTACATATCATCGGGGTTGATTTTCAACCCCGGTTCGCGGCTAGCCGCGAGAGCCGTCTCGACAACCCGCCGAGCATTGAACGGCGTGAGGTGCAGCTTGGTCTTCGTCTCGTCGTATGAGGATGCGAGATTCGTCAACTGGGCGTTAAGATGTAAGTCACCCTTGAGTGCGGTGAGCTGGGCGGACGAGGCATTCTTTGCGACTGTTCGGGCTGGAGAGGCCTCCAGGCTGAAGTGCTCCTGAACATCGGCGTCCACCACCGAGTTGACTGACCCCAGGTCGCCCTTGACCGTGGCGACCTTCTCCGCGATGCGACGGAAGAACTTCAGATCGTTGGTGTACGCCGATGAGCTGCGCGTCGGGGCCAGGTAATAGATCTCGGGCGAGTTGCGCTGCCCATAGCGGTCGATGCGCCCGATCCGCTGCTCCAAGCGGGACGGGTTGAAGGGGATATCGTAGTTGATTAGGCGGTGACAGTGCGCCTGGAGGTCGATGCCCTCGCCTGCTGCGTCCGTGGCCAGAAGGACACGGATCGGCTGCTCCTCGGGAGGAGCGGTGAAGCGTGCACGGATCAGCTCTCGTTCCTCAGCCGATGTGCTGCCTTGGATGACGGCAAGGCGGGCCTCGCTGTACCCCTTGGACTCCAGCACGCGCTGTATCCACTCCAAGGTCGCGGCGTACTCGGTGAAGATGACCACTCGCTCGTTGCTCCATAGCTCGCCGATCCGGCAGAAACCATCGAGGAACGTGATGAGTGCGCTCAGGCGGGAGTCGGGACGCCCTTCGAAGCCGCGACCCCACGCGGTGAGCCGATCGATCTGTTGCGGCGTGGCCTCACTCAACGGGCGCGCTGTCTTAGCATGTCTCATCGCCTCGAATTCAGGATGCTCCGGGAGGCCCTCCTCCTCATCCGATTGGTCGCTGCCGATGACCTCAGTGTAAGGGTCCTCGAGGGCGGGCAGCGAAGCGTCGGGAGCCGCATTGTACTGTTCCAGTGTGAGAGCGAATGACCAGGGGCTCGACAGCAGTCGCTTGCGCAGCAGCACCCCGAGAAGATCGCCCATCGTGCTCTTGCCATTGGCCTTGGCGCTTGCCTCGAGCAGATCGACGAGGGCGGAGAAGTTCTCCTCCTCGTCCCGTTCCGGCTCAAAGGGGATGGTCTTGATCTGTCGGTCTTTGAAGTCCTTCTCGGTCAGCTGGGTTTTGAGGCGGCGCACCGTCACGTCGGCCAGGGCCTTCTCATCGATCGTCGCGCCACGGGCGAAGCGTCGGTCGTCGATCATCTCCATCAGGGCTGTGAAGGACTCGGAGTATCCGTTGTGCGGTGTGGCGCTGAGGAACAGTCTATGCTCGCAGCGCTTGGCCAACTCAGCCACCGCGATTGTCCGTTTGCTGTCGACGGCGTATCCTCGGCCACCGCCGATAGAACTCGGGCTGGACGGAGCGACGTGGTGTGCTTCGTCTACCACCAGGATGTCGAAGGCGTACGATTGCGCGGATCTTCCGTCTGCCGTCTGATAGATCTCGCGCAGCAGCCGTCTCGCTCGGGGCGTCGGCAGCCATGCCATGGACACGATGACGCGCCGGTGGAGACGGAAGGGGTTGGCACCTAGTCCGTGTCTGCGGCGGTCCTCGGCGAGTCTCTCTCGGTTGATAATGACGAAGTCTAAACCGAATTTCTCGCGCATCTCCTCCTGCCACTTGATCGCCAGGCTCGGCGGGCACACGATCGCAACGGTCTGCGCTCGGTGCCGCAGCAGCAGCTCTTGGATGACCAGTCCGGCTTCGATGGTCTTGCCAAGCCCGACGTCGTCAGCGAGCAGGAGGTTCGTGCGTGCGGAAGAGAGCGCACGTCGGAGAGGCTCGAGCTGGTACGCCTCGACGTTAGCGCCCGAGCGGAACGGTGACTGGAAAGAACTCTCGTCTGCGCTGGTCACAGCACCCCAACGAACGGCGTCGACGTATGCGCCAAGAGTGTTGGGGTCGTCGAAGGTTTCGGAGGTCAGATGTACGGGAAGGCCTTGGTCTGGAAGCAGAGTATTACCGACCTCTAGCTCCCAGACTACGGACAGCTCCTCCCCCAGGCGGTCCTCGTCGGTTGACTGGAGTGCTACGACGTGCTGCGTCTCAGGTCGGGTCTCATCGGCAGGGCTTCGCCCCAGCCCCTGGACAGAGATGTCGGTGACGGCCCAGCGACTGCCTCGCACCTCGACAACCTGCCCCGGCTCGGGAAGTTGTGGCCGCCGTGTCGGCGCGTCGAAAGGCATGGGCGCTCCTGTCTGTGCGTCCCTGGGGGGGCGTACGACTCCGATACTATCCGTGATCTACCGAGAAGTCGTAGTTCGACCCGATGGCTGTCTGCTGACTGTTGCGGTCCGTGGGTGCTGTTGGGCCGATGGGGCAGTCCTGGGCAGGCCCGTGCACCGCGGGCCTTCTTCCCCCGTTCGTTCGTTCCTCTCTGGGCCTGCCTACCTACCGAGCGACCACAAACTCGTGACCCGCAACATCTAGACTGGCTTACCGTGAGCAGCACCTCCCCGACCCCTCCCGCCCGCACCGCCACTCCCTCGCCCGCGGTGCGCCTGTGCACCGGTACGGCCCTGTCGATGACGGTGCTGACGGGGCTGTGGATCACGGCCGGACGCGCCCTGTTCGGGGCGGGTGGGCTGCTGGTCGGGGTCTTCGCGGTGACCGTGCTGCCGGTGTACCTGGCGGTGATGGGCCTGGCCTGCTGGCGCCTGCTGCGCGACGCCCGACGCCGCCCGGGCGGGGCCACGACGCCGGCGATCGTCGGGGCGCTGGTGTGCACGTGGATCCTGGCGCTGATCTTCGGCTTCCTCGTCCCGGATCGGGTGCAGGGGCGGGTGGTCTCGGCGGCCTCGGCGGTGCTGGGCCCGGACGTCGTCGGGCTCTCCGCCGGCTTCGGCAACACCTTCGGCATCCTGACCTTCGTCGCGGCCTTCGCGACCCTGGGCCTGGCGATCACCCAGGATCGGCGCGGGCGCCGCGCGGCGGAGGGTCGCCCGGCCACCGAGGATGAGATCCTCGACGCCGCGGGGTACGACGGCGGCCGCCTGGGCTGATCGGGCGGGCCGATCCGGGGGGGGGCGGCAGAGGTCTCGGAGGCTTCTGGGCGCCGCCCGATCCGCGGCCCCGAGCCCCGGCCAGGGCCCCGCCCGGGTCCCGTCCCGAGTCCCGCCATCGCACGGCAGAACCTGTGGAAAACCTCCACGGAATCCCTTGCCCCCTCAAGTTGAGCGGAGTAGACTCAAGGTAGTTGATACAGACGTGGGCAGATCGGCGGGCGTAGCGGCCCGCCCCTCGCCCTGTAACCACCGTGAGGAGCCGCCATGGACACCCGATTCACCACCCAGAGCCAAGAGGCTCTCAACGCCGCGAACATGAACGCGCAGACCGCGGGCAACCCGCAGATCGAACCCGCGCACCTGCTCAAGGCCCTGCTGGACCAGCGCCAGTCCGTGGCCGTGGCCGTCCTGAAGTCCCTCGAGGTGGACGTGGACGCCCTGTCCGAGCGGGCCTCGGCCGCGATCAAGGCCCTGCCCGCCGCCTCCGGGTCCTCGGTGGGCCAGGCCCAGTTCTCCCGCCAGTCCCTGCGCGTCGTGCAGGGCGCGCAGCAGGCCGCGCAGCAGCTCGGGGACCAGTTCGTCTCCACCGAGGTGCTGCTGCTGGGCATCGCCCGGCTGGGCTCGGAGGACCCGGCCGCCGCGGCCCTGTCCCGGGCCGGGGCGGGGGCCGTGGCCATCGAACAGACCATCCCCGACGTCAGAGGAGGACGCACCGTGGACACCCCCGATCCGGAGGGCACCTTCCAGTCCCTGGAGAAGTACGGCACGGACCTGACCGCCGTCGCCCGCGAGGGCAAGCTGGACCCGGTCATCGGCCGGGACGCGGAGATCCGCCGCGTCATCCAGGTGCTCTCCCGGCGCACCAAGAACAACCCGGTGCTGATCGGCGAACCCGGCGTCGGCAAGACCTCCGTGGTGGAGGGCCTGGCCCAGCGCATCGTCTCCGGGGACGTCCCGGAGACCCTGCGCGGCAAGACCCTCATCAGCCTGGACCTCGGCTCGATGGTCGCCGGCGCCAAGTACCGCGGCGAGTTCGAGGAGCGGCTCAAGGCCGTGCTGGACGAGATCAAGAAGTCCGAGGGGCAGGTCATCACCTTCATCGACGAGCTGCACACCCTCGTCGGGGCCGGTGGCGGCTCCGATGGGTCCATGGACGCGGGCAACATGCTCAAGCCCATGCTGGCCCGCGGCGAGCTGCGGATGATCGGGGCGACCACCCTGAACGAGTACCGCGAGAACATCGAGAAGGACGCCGCCCTGGAGCGCCGCTTCCAGCAGGTCTACGTCGGCGAGCCCTCCGTGGAGGACACCGTCGCGATCCTGCGCGGACTGAAGGAGCGCTACGAGGCGCACCACAAGGTGCAGATCGCCGACTCCGCACTGGTGGCCGCAGCCAATCTCTCCAACCGCTACATCCAGGGTCGCCAGCTGCCGGACAAGGCCATCGACCTCGTGGACGAGGCCGCCTCGCGCCTGCGCATGGAGATCGACTCCGCCCCGGAGGAGATCGACGCGCTGCGCCGCCAGGTGGACCGGATGACCATGGAGGAGCTGGCCCTGAAGAATGAGACCGACGCCGCCTCCCAGGACCGGCTGGCCACCCTGCAGCAGGAACTGGCCGACCGGCGCGAGGAGCTGGACGCCCTGAACGCCCGCTGGGAGGCGGAGAAGGCCGGGCTGAACCGCGTCGGGGAGATCAAGAAGCAGGTGGACGAGCTGCGCTCCGCGGCCGAGGTCGCCCAGCGCGAGGGCAACCTCGGGGAGGCTTCACGACTGCTCTACGGGGAGATCCCCGCCAAGCAGCGGGAGCTGGAGGAGGCCCAGCGGGCTGAGGAGCAGACCGAGGCCGGGGACACCATGGTCTCCGAGGAGGTCACCGCCGATGAGATCGCGGACGTCATCTCCGCCTGGACGGGGATCCCCGCCGGGAAGATGCTGCAGGGCGAGAACGAGAAGCTGCTGCACATGGAGGCCGAACTCGGCAAGCGCCTGATCGGCCAGCACTGCGCGGTGCAGGCCGTGGCCGACGCCGTGCGCCGCTCCCGCGCGGGGGTCTCGGACCCGGATCGGCCCATCGGCTCCTTCCTGTTCCTGGGCCCCACCGGCGTCGGGAAGACCGAGCTGGCCAAGTCCCTCGCGGAGTTCCAGTTCGACGACGAGCACGCGATGATCCGCATCGACATGTCCGAGTACGGCGAGAAGCACACCGTCTCCCGGCTGGTCGGCGCCCCTCCCGGGTACGTCGGCTACGACGAGGGCGGGCAGCTGACCGAGGCCGTGCGGCGTCGGCCCTACTCCGTGGTGCTGCTGGATGAGGTGGAGAAGGCTCACCCGGACGTCTTCGACATCCTCCTGCAGGTCCTGGACGACGGCCGCCTGACCGACGGGCAGGGGCGGACCGTGGACTTCCGCAACGTCATTCTGATCATGACCTCCAACCTGGGCTCGCAGTTCCTGGTGGATCAGACCCAGGAGGAGCAGAAGAAGCGCGAGGCCGTGATGAACGTGGTCAACGCCTCCTTCAAGCCCGAGTTCCTCAACCGGCTGGACGACATCATCATGTTCGACCCGCTGACCACCGAGGATCTGGGGCGGATCGTGGAGCTGATGATCGAGGCGATGGCTCAGCGCCTGCAGCAGCGGCGCCTGACCCTGGACGTCACCCCCGCGGCCAAGGAGTGGCTGGGCCTGACCGGCTACGACCCGGCCTTCGGCGCCCGCCCCCTGCGCCGCCTGGTGCAGAAGGAGGTCGGCGACCGCCTGGCCAAGGGCATCCTCGCCGGGCAGATCTGGGACGGGGACACCGTGCGGGTGGACGTGAACCCGGACGTCGCCGAGGACGGCCTGACGGTCACCTCCGAGCGCGCCTGACCCCCGGAGGCCCCGCGAGACGGCGCTTTCGTTCCCACCTCTCACCGAGACGGCGCTTTCGTTCCCAGAAACCGGATTCTTGGGAACGAAAGCGCCGCCTCGGTGCAGGTGGGCGGGGGAATGGGAACGGGAGCGCCGTCTCGGTGCACCCGAGGGCCGGACGTGCCCGGGAATCCCCGGACATGCCGGCCCCGGGACGCCCGCCGGCCCTACGCCCCCGGCGTCGCCGGGTTGTTGCCGCGGCCGCGGGCCAGGACCATGGCGGCCACGGTCACCGCGAAGCACACGCCCATATACCCGGCGGCCGGGCCGACGGCGCCGTCCGCGGTCTGCAGCAGCCAGGCCACGATCATCGGGGTGAAGCCCGCGACCAGCGCCCCGCTGGTCTCCCGGGCCAGGGCGGTGCCGGTGAAGCGGGTCTCGGTGGGGAACAGGTTCGCCACGAACGCGCCCTGCGGGCCCGAGGTGCAGGAGAGCACCACGCCGTAGGACACGCACAGCACGCCCAGGCTCGCCGCCCAGCTGCCCGAGGTCAGGCCCAGGAACAGCGGCACGGCGAACAGCGCGCCGGCCACCGCCCCGAAGCCCATGACCTTCGCCGCGCTGAACCGGTCCGCGGCCAGACCCGCCACCGGGGAGAGCAGGACCCCCAGGATCGAGGCCAGCAGCACCGCCGTCAGCGCCTGCTGGCGTTCCAGTCCGCCGTAGGTGGTCATGACGGTGATGGAGACGATGGAGATGATGTAGTTGTTGGCGTTGTGTCCGGTCACGGCCATGAAGCCCAGCACCACGCCCTTCCAGTCCGTGCGCAGCACCTCGCCCAGCGGGGTGCGTCGGGCTTCGCGGCGCTGCCGCTGAGCGGCCATCGCCGCCCGGTACTCGGGGGACTCCTCCAGGCGGGTGCGGATCCAGATGGCCAGGGCGAACAGCACCACCGAGACCAGGAACGGCAGCCGCCAGCCCCACCCGAGGAACGCCTCCTGCCCCAGCCCGGCCACGGCCAGGAAGCTCAGGATCGCGATCGCCGAGCCCGCGGCCGGCATCGAGAGCACCAGGGAGGTCCAGAAGCCGCGTCGGGCCGGCGGGGTGTACTCCGCGACGAGGGTCAGCGCCCCGGTCAGCTCGGCCCCGGCTCCCAGCCCCTGGGTGAAGCGCAGCAGGATCAGCAGCACCACCGCCCACACCCCGAGGCTCTGGTGGGTGGGCAGCAGCCCGATCCCCACCGTGGAGACCCCCATGATGAGGATGGTCAGCAGCATCGCCGGCTTGCGTCCGCGCCGGTCCCCGAGGTGCGCGATGAGCACTCCGCCCAGCGGCCGGGCGACGAAGCCCACCGCGAAGGTCGCGAAGGCCGCCACCGCCTGCCCGCCCTCCAGGCCCCCGAAGAACAGCGGGCCGATGACCAGGGACGCCGCCGCCCCGTACAGCGCGTAGTCGTACCACTCCACGAGCGTGCCGATCATGGACGCGATCAGCGCCCGCCCGGCCCCGGGGCGCAGCCCCGTTCGTCCCACCTGCTCGACGCCCGCTCCAGTGCCACCGCCAGCGCTCACGTCCGCCCCCGCCCCGGGTGCGGGCCCTCCTCCGACGACGCGGCTCATGCGCTCCTCCAATCCAGGGCCACCATCTCCGGGGTCAGCTCTTCCATCCGGGCCACGCCCATCAGCTGCATCGTGCGCACCATCTCGGAGCGGAAGATCTCCAGGGCCCGGGCCACGCCCTCCCCGCCGCCGGCCATCAGCCCGTACAGGTAGGCCCGCCCGATCATCGCCGCATCCGCGCCCAGGGCCACCGCCGCGACGACGTCGGCCCCGGACATGATCCCGGTGTCCACCAGCACGGTCGGCTCCGGCCCCAGCCGACGGCGCACCTCCGGCAGGGTCAGCAGCGGCACCGGCGCCCGGTCCAGCTGGCGCCCGCCGTGGTTGGACAGCACGACGCCGTCGGCCCCGGCGGCCACGGACCGCTCGGCGTCCTCGGGGGTCTGCACGCCCTTGATCAGCAGGGTCCCGGGCCACTGCTCGCGCAGCCAGGCCAGGTCCCGGAAGGCCAGGGTGGGGTCGAACAGGGACCCGATCGCCTGGATGGACTGGGACCCGGAGCCGAAGTTCGTGAAGCCCAGGGGCTCGGTGGTCAGGAAGTTGATCCACCACTCCGGGCGCCAGGCCGCATCCAGGAACGTCTTGGCGGTCAGCTGCGGTGGGAAGGTCATGCCGTTGCGGGTGTCCCGGTGCCGGGCCCCGGTCACGGGGGTGTCCACGGTGACCATCAGCGTGTCGTACCCGGCGGCGTGGGCCCGGGCCACGAGGTCCTCGGCGATCCCGCGGTCCTGTCCGGCCAGGTACAGCTGGAACCAGCGGCGCCCGTCGGGCCCGGCCTCGGCCACCTCCTCGATGGTCGCGGTGCCCATGGTGGACAGGGTGAAGGGGATGCCCGCGGCGTGGGCGGCCCGCACCCCGGCGGTCTCGCCCTCGCTGTGCATCATCCGGGTGAAGCCGGTCGGGGCGATGACCAGCGGCATCGCGCTCGCCGCGCCGGCCACGGTGGTCTGCGGGGTCACGGAGCCGACGTCGCGCAGCACCTGCGGGCGGAAGGCCAGCTCGTCGTAGACCTGCCGGGCACGGCCCAGGGAGATCTCCCGCTCCGCGGCGCCGTCGACGTAGTCGAAGGGCCCGGTGGGGGTGCGACGCTTGGCGATGCGCCGCAGGTCCCACAGGTCCGCGGCCTTGGCCAGGCGCGCGGCCCGGCGGTCCAGGGTGGGCTTCTGCAGGTGCAGGTAGTCCCGCAGGGTCGGCAGATCGGGCAGGCGACGGCGCAGGGGCGCCAGGCGCGGGCTGTGCAGGGGCACGGTGGGGCCTTTCCGGGATGGCGATCGGGTTGTCCCCGACTGTAGTGATCCGCGAGATATCCGCCCATTCGTTGCGTCGCGTCGCCCAGATGACGCAGGATCCCGACGTCGCGGTGCGGCCGGTCTGCGTAGGCTGGGCCCGTGACCTCCTCCTTCCCCGCCGCTGCGGGGGCCGCCCACCGGGCCGCCCTGCGCTCGATCGCCCGCGTGGTCGAGGAGACGGCCCGCCCCACGGAGCCCGCGGCCGCGCTGGCCGGGATCGTCGGGCTGCTGCGGGCCGGCGGGGTGCTGGTGCTCACCGGGGCGGGGGTCTCCACCGACTCCGGGATCCCGGACTACCGGGGACCGCGCGGCTCGCTGCGGCGGCACCGGCCGATGACGTACCAGGAGTTCCTGCACGATCCCGACGCCTCCCACCGGTACTGGGCCCGCTCCTTCGTGGGCTGGCGGATCATGGACCGGGCTCGTCCGAATCCCGTGCACCACGCCCTGGTGGAGCTGGAGCGGGCGGGCATGCTCAGCGGGATCATCACCCAGAACGTGGACGGGCTGCACCGGGCCGCAGGCTCCCGGACCGTGCTCCAGCTGCACGGCGGGCTGGATGCGGTGGCCTGCCTGGACTGCGGGCACCGCGAGGACCGTCGGGCGCTGGATGAGCGCCTGGCGGCGGCGAACCCGGGGTACCTGGAGCGGATCCGGCTGGATCCGCGCGCGGTGAACCCTGACGGGGACGTGGAGCTGTCCGAGCAGCAGATCGCGGGCTTCCGGATGGTCGGGTGCCCGGTGTGCGGCTCCGTGCGGCTGAAGCCCGACGTCGTGTACTTCGGCGAGTCCGTGCCGCCCGAGCGCAAGGCGCGGGCGCGCCAGATGGTCCGGGAGGCCCGGGCGCTGCTGGTGGCCGGGTCCTCCCTGGCGGTGATGAGCGGGTACCGTCCCGTCCTGGACGGGCTGGCCCGCGGTCTGCCGCTGGCGGTGATCAACGGCGGACCGGGGCGGGCTGATGCCCGGGCGGACATCCTGTGGCGCACCCGGGTGGGGGAGGCCTTCGGCGAGATCCTGGACGCCCTGCAGCTGTGAGCCGCGGCGCCTCGTCGCGCGTGGGCACGGGCTGGACAAACCATGTACCCTGGGATCACGACAGAACTGACAGGGATCCGGGGTCGCAGTGTGCGCTCAGCGCGGCTGCGCCCGGAGTGAGCGATAAGAGGGGGTCACGCCATGGGGCGCGGCCGTCAGAAGGCTAAGGCAACCAGGCAGGCGCGGGAGATGAAGTACTACTCCCCGCAGACCGACTACACGGCGCTGGAGCGGGAGCTGACCGGTGCCAAGAAGTCCGACCGATCCGCGGACCGCTCCGGCGGCGCGCGCGAGGAGTTCGCCGACTACGAGGATCCGTACGCCGAGGAGTACGACGAGCGCGGCTGAGCGCCCGTCACCCCCGGCCAGCGGGCGACGTCCCCGGCAGCACGGACGTCACACCCCGCAGCCGCATCGGCAGCGCGAGGGCCCTGGAACCGAGCAGGTTCCGGGGCCCTCGCGCGTCGTTCGCGGGTTCGGCACGCTGCGCGTCGGCAGGTGCCGGATCGATGGGCTTACGCGTACTCGCCGAGCAGGCGCACCGCGCCGCCGTCCACGCCCTTCGCGCCCTGCACATAGTCCGGGTCCTCCAGGTCCGCAGCGGTAGGGGCCTCGCCCTGCTCCACGGTGCCCATGACCCAGGCGTCCACGCCGCGCTCGCCCAGGTGCGCCACCGCCTGATCCGCGACGGACGGGTCCACCACGGCCACCATGCCCACGCCCAGGTTCAGGGTGCGCTCCAGGTCCGCCTGCGGGACCTTGCCCAGCTGCCCGATGACCCGGAAGATCGGCGGGACCCGCCAGCTGCCGCGGTCCACCCGGGCCTCCAGGCCCTGCGGCAGCACGCGCGCCAGGTTCGCGGCCAGTCCGCCGCCGGTCACGTGGCTGAAGGCCCGCACCCCGGTGCCCAGCCCGCCGTCCTCATCCAGCACGGGGAAGGTGCGGGCCAGGTCCAGCACGTCCGCGGCGTAGACCCGGGTGGGCTCCAGCAGCTCCTCGCCGAGGGTGCGGCCGAACTCGGAGACCTCCCGGTCCAGGGACCACCCGGCCACGTTCACGACCTTGCGCACCAGCGAGTACCCGTTGGAGTGCAGCCCGGAGGAGGCCATCCCGATCAGCACGTCGCCGGCCCGCACCCGGTCCGGGCCGAGCAGCTCGTCGGCCTCCACGATGCCGGTCGCGGCCCCGGCGACGTCGTACTCCTGCGGGCCCAGCAGCCCCGGGTGCTCGGCGGTCTCCCCGCCCACCAGGGCCGTGTCCGCCGCGGAGCAGGCCGCGGCGATCCCGCGCACGATCCCGGCGATCCGCTCCGGGACCACCTTCCCGCAGGCGATGTAGTCGGTCATGTACAGCGGATTCGCGCCGACCACCACGATGTCGTCCACGACCATGCCCACCAGGTCCCAGCCGATGGTGTCGTGGATCTCCAGGGTCTGGGCGATCGCGACCTTGGTGCCCACCCCGTCCGTGGAGGTCGCCAGGTAGGGCTTGCGGTAGCCGCGCAGCGCGGAGAGGTCGTACAGCCCCGCGAAGCCGCCGACCCCGCCGACCACCCCGGGCCCGTGCGTGGCCTTCACGGCCTCCTTCATGAGGTCGACGGCGCGGTCCCCGGCCTCGACGTCCACGCCGGACTCGGCGTAGGTCAGGCCGGTCTCGGGCTGCTGGGTGTCTGCCATGTGGTGTCCTTCGGGTCGGTCCTCCCCGCGCGGGGGAGGGGCGTGGATCGGATCCGGTCGTCGGGAGGGGGGGATGTCAGTTCAGGGGCTGGCCGTGCTCGTCCACGGGCACCGCCCGGTAGCGGCGCACCCTCTTCTTGGAGCGCCGGTCCAGGATCAGGCCGATGATCGCGCCCACCAGGGCGCCGGCGGTCCCGAAGATCACGGCCATCATGCCGAAGATCGCGCCCAGGGTGTAGGCCTGGTCCACCGGGCCCAGCAGCGTGGAGAACAGGGCCACGACCAGCCCCACGGCCACCCCGACCAGCAGGAACGCGATCACCGACGGGGCCCGGCGCACCTCGAAGGCCTCCACCGGCTCGGCCCCCGCGCGCTCGGGGGTCGCCTCATCATCCGGGGCGGGGCGGACGGTCTCGACGTCGTTCGCGGCGTCGGCGTCCGGGGAGCCCGCGGGGGAGGAGGACTGCGGGGAACGGGGGGCGGAAGGGTGCTGACTCATCTACCCCAGGGTACCTTTCCGGGCCCGCCGCGCGGCGGTGCGGGTCGCGAACAGCGGCAGCAGGGCGGAGAGGTCGCTGCGGTTGCCGGAGGCGTCCACCGCGTGCTCGGCGCGGGCCTGCCCCCAGGTCAGGGAGCCGGTGGCCAGACCCAGCCACACCGGGGCCGGCATCTCCACGACGTTGGGCGGGGTCCCGCGGGTGTGCCGCGGACCCTCGATGGCCTGGGTGACCCCGAAGGGCGGGACCCGGACCTCCACCGAGTTGCCCGGGGCGCGGTGGGCCAGCTCCTCCAGGGCGTAGCGCACGGCCGTGGCCACCGTGGAGCGCCCGGCCCCCTCCGGGTCGGCCTCCCAGGCGCGCACCGCCGCCAGCCCGGTCTCGTCCGAGATCCGCCGGGCCGCCATCAGGCCTCCTGTCCCGCGTCGTCGGCGGCCTGGCCGGCATCCGCGAAGCCCTGGTCGGCGTCGCCTGAGCCCTGCTCGGCGTCGTCGAAGGCCGCACCCAGGCGGATCGCGCCCACGGGCTCACCGCCGCCGGTGATCGGATGCAGAATCTTCCCCAGCACGGCCTCCACCGCCGCCCCGGGCAGGTGCCCGGCACCGGCCAGCAGGGTCAGGGCCGTCAGGGTGGCCGGGCGGGAGGAGCCGTCCAGGACCTTCACGGCAGCCGCCGCCCCCTGCGGGGTGGCCACGCACAGCACCCCCTCGGCGCCGAGCTTCGCGATGACGTCCAGCCCCTCGATGACCACCGTGTTGGGCTCCCCGTGGCCCTGGACCATCTCCGGGTAGTCCACCATCGCGGTGGCCAGGGTCGCGGTGCGGGCGTCCTCCCCGATGTTGCGGATCGCGGCACCCAGGCGGGCGTAGCCGCGGGCCAGCCCGGTCAGGGTGATCGCAGGCAGCGGCGCACCGCACCCGTCCACCCCCACCAGCGCCGGGGCGTCCCCGGTGAACTCCTGCACGGTCTCCAGGACCAGCCGCTGCAGCGGGTGGTCCTGGTCCAGGTAGGAGGCGGTGTCCCAGCCCTGCACCGCGCACGCCCACAGGAACGCCGCGTGCTTGCCCGAGCAGTTCATCGCCAGGGCCTGCTTCCCCTCGCCCCGCTCGCGCAGCCGGTCCCGGGCGTCCTCGTCCTTCGGCCAGGCCGGCGGGCAGCGCAGATCCTCCGGGGACAGCCCGGCCGCGGCGAGCATCCCCGCCGCGGTGCGCATATGCTCCAGGGAGCCGGTGTGCGACCCCGCCGCGATCGCCACCTGCGCGCCGACCAGCGGCGCACCGGCCTTCATCGCCGCGATCGCCTGGAAGGGCTTGAGCGTGGAGCGGGGGAACAGCAGGGCGTCGGGATCGCCCAGGCGGCGCGAGACCGCGCCGTCGGGCTCCACCACCACGGCCGAGCCCACGTGCCGGGACTCCACGAAGCCGCTGCGGGTGACCACCGCCAGCTCGGCCGCCGCGGCGGACTCGACGGTCTCCAGGGGCTGGCTCATCTCAGGACTCCTGTTCGGCGGCGACGTAGTCGAGGTACTCCGGGGTGATGTCCCCGGTGATGTACTCCCCGGTGAAGCAGGACATCTCCAGGTCCGCGATGTCCGTGGACTCGGTGATCGCCGTGCGCATGTCCTCCACCCCCAGGTACACCAGGTGATCGCAGCCCAGGATCTGCCGGATCTGCTCGATCGAGCGGTCATGGGCCACCAGCTCGCCCGCGGTGGGCATGTTGATCCCGTACACGTGCGGGTAGCGCACCGGCGGGGCCGCGGAGGCGAAGGTGACCTTCTCCGCGCCCGCCGCGTACGCCATCTCCACGATCTCCTTGGACGTGGTCCCGCGCACGATCGAATCGTCCACGATGAGGATCCGCTTGCCGGCGAACTCGCTGGGCAGGGCGTTGAGCTTCTGGCGCACGGACTTCCGGCGCACCTCCTGCCCGGGCATGATGAACGTCCGGCCCACGTACCGGTTCTTGTAGAAGCCCTCCCGGTACTCCTTACCCAGGGAGTGGGCCACCTCCAGGGCGGCCGGGCGCGCCGAATCCGGGATCGGCATCACGACGTCGAAATCCTCGTCCGGGACCTGGCTGCGGATGGTCTGGGCGAGCTTCTCGCCCATGCGCAGCCGCGCCTCGTACACCGAGATCCCGTTCATCACCGAATCCGGGCGGGCCAGGTAGACGTACTCGAAGGCGCACGGCACCAGGGTGGTCTCCCGGGCGCACTGGCGCGAGTGCAGCGTGCCGGACTCGTCGATGAACACCGCCTCGCCCGGTTCGATCTCCCGCACGATCTCGTACCCCCCGGCATCGAGCACCAGGGACTCCGAGGCCACGACCCACTCCTGCTCCGGCAGCCGCTGATCCATCCCGTAGGTCTCGCGGTAGGTGCGCGCGGCCTGCGCGGTCTGCTCCGTGACCGGCCGGCGGCCCAGCACCAGCGGGCGGATGCCGTGCGGGTCCCGGAAGGCCAGCAGCCCGTGACCGGCGATCAGGGCGATCACCACGTAGGCCCCGCGGATCCGGGCGTGGGTCTTCATCACGGCGTCGAAGATCCCGGAGGCGTCCAGGTGGCGCCGGCCCACGTTCTCCTGCAGGGAGGCCGCCAGCACGTTGAGCAGCAGCTCCGTGTCCGAAGAGGAGTTCAGGTGCCGGAAGTCCCGGCGCTTCATCTCATCGGTCAGCTCCCGGGTGTTGGTCAGGTTCCCGTTGTGCACCAGCACGATGCCGTACGGGGCGTTGACGTAGAACGGCTGCGCCTCATCCAGGTTCACCGCGCTGCCCTTGGTCGCGTACCGGACGTGGCCCAGGCCGATGTTGCCCACCAGCTCCCGCATGTCCCGGGTGCGGTAGGCCTCCCGGACCTGGCCCACCTTCTTCTGCAGGTGCAGGGTGCGGTCCTCCGCGGTGGCGATGCCGGTGGAGTCCTGCCCGCGGTGCTGCAGCAGCAGCAGCGAGTCGTAGACCTGCTGGTTGACGGGACCGGCCGAGAAATGGCCGACGATTCCACACACGGGCGCTTCGCTCCTGGGGTTCGCGGTGAGGGGGTGCGGCGTCCCGGCCGGGGTGTGATCCGTGACGCCGCAACGAGTATCCCACCTGCGCGGGGCGGATGCGATTCGCGTCGCGCGGTGGTCGTTCCGTGGTCGAGGCGCGGCCGTGGGCGGCGGGCGTCCTGCGCACCGTTATCGATTCGTTACCATTGGGCCATGAAGGTTCTGGTCCTCGGCGCCGGCGGGCGCGAACACGCGATCATCACCGCGCTGCTGCGCGATCCTGCCGTCACCGAGGTGCACGCCGCCCCCGGCAACGCCGGGATCGCCCGCGTCGTGCCCGTGCACCGCATCGACCCGTCCTCCCCCGAGCAGGCCACCGGACTGGCCGAGGACCTCGACGCGGACCTCGTCGTCATCGGCCCCGAGGCCCCGCTGGTCGCCGGGGTGGCCGACGCCCTGCGCGAGGCCGGGATCCCCGTGTTCGGTCCCGACGCCGCCGCGGCCCGGCTGGAATCCTCCAAGGCCTTCGCCAAGGAGGTCATGGTCGAGGCCGGGGTGCCCACCGCCGAGGCTGCCGTCGCCCGCGACCTCGAGGAGACCCGCGCGGCCATGGACCGCTTCGGCGCCCCCTACGTCATCAAGGACGACGGGCTGGCCGGCGGCAAGGGCGTGGTGGTCACGGAGGACCCCGCCGCGGCCGAGGCCCACGCCGCCGCCTGCTTCGAGGCCGGCTCCGCCGTGGTCATCGAGGAGTACCTGGACGGCCCGGAGGTCTCCCTGTTCGTCCTGTGCGACGGCGTCCACACCGTTCCGCTGAGCCCCGCCCAGGACTTCAAGCGCATCGGAGACGACGACGCCGGACCCAACACCGGCGGCATGGGCGCCTACACCCCGCTGCCCTGGCTGCCGGAGGGCTTCACCGACGAGGTCGTGGCCGCGGTGGCCCAGCCCGTCGTGGACGCGATGGCCCGGCGGGCCACCCCCTTCGTCGGCGTCCTGTACTGCGGGCTGGCCGTCACCGCCCGCGGCGTGCGGGTCATCGAGTTCAACGCCCGCTTCGGGGACCCCGAGACCCAGGCTGTCCTGGCCCGGCTGCGCACCCCGCTGGGGCAGCTGCTGCTCAGCGCCGCCGAGGGGGAACTGGACCCGGACCAGAAGCTGCGCTGGGACCTGCGCCCGGCCGTCGACGTCGTGATGGCCGCCGAGAACTACCCCGGAACCCCCCGCACCGGGGATGAGATCACCGGGCTGGCTGACGCCGAGCAGCTGCCCGACGTCACCGTCCTGCACGCCGGAACCGCCGAGCAGCCCGACGGCGTCGGGAACACCCGCGTCGTGACCGCCGGTGGGCGGGTGCTGGCCGTCGTCGCCCTCGGGGAGGACCTGGCCGACGCCCGCGCCCGCGCCTACGCCGGGGTGGAGGCGATCTCCTGGCCCGGCGAGCAGCACCGCACCGACATCGCCCGCCGCGCCGCCGAGGGACGGATCACCATCCCCGCACCCTGACCCGAACCGCCGCCCCGCTCGATCCCCGAGCGGGGCGGTCTCCGCATCCGCACCCCGCATCCCACGCCCCCACGCACAGGAGTCCACCGCATGACCGCTGAGTCCATCGCCGTCCCCGGCTGGCGACACATCTACTCCGGCAAGGTCCGGGACCTCTACGTCCCCGAAGACGGCGCCGACCTGTCCGGCTCCTCCTTCTCCGACACCGCCGAGATCCGCGCCGGGGCGGTGATGGTCGTGGCCTCGGACCGCATCAGCGCCTTCGACCACGTGCTGCCCACCCTCATCCCGGACAAGGGCAAGATCCTCACTCAGATGTCCGCCTGGTGGTTCGAGCAGCTCGCGGACATCCCCAACCACGTGCTGACCCTGGACGTTCCGGAGCAGGTGGCCGGGCGAGCCATGATCTGCAAGTCCCTGTCCATGTTCCCGGTGGAGTGCATCGCCCGCGGCTACCTCACCGGCTCCGGGCTCAAGGAGTACCAGGCCCATGGGACCCTGTGGGGCCGGCCCCTCCCCGAGGGTCTGGCCGACGGCTCGCGCCTGGAGACCCCGGTGTTCACCCCCACCGGCAAGGCGGAGGTCGGCGAGCACGACGAGCCGATCAGCATCGAGCAGGTCAACGAGGCCGTGGGGCAGGCCATGGGGGACCGGCTGCACGAGCTGACCCTGCAGATCTACACCACGGCCGAGCGGATCGCCCGGGAGCAGGGGATCATCCTCGCGGACACCAAGGTGGAGTTCGGCCTGGATTCCTACCGGGGGGAGGTGACCCTCGGCGACGAGGTGCTCACCCCCGATTCCTCCCGCTTCTGGGACGGGGCCCAGTGGGAGCCGGGCCGCCCGCAGGCCAGCTTCGATAAGCAGTTCGTCCGGGACTGGCTGACCTCCCCGGAGTCCGGCTGGGATCGGCAGGGTCCGCCGCCGGAGCTGCCGGGCGACGTCGTGGAGATGACCCGCGGCCGCTACGTCGAGGCCTTCGAGCGCCTGACCGGCACCGAGTTCACCCCGTAGGGGAGGCGGGGCGCCCGTCCTGCGCTCCGCCGCGCTCTGCCCCTCCCCGCGCCCCCTTCCGGCGCGTTGGGGAGGGGTTTCGGTGTGTGGGAGCGTTCTCGTGGCTCCCAGACGTCGGAAACGCTCCCAAACCCGGGGGAGAGGGCGGCGGGGCTTGTGTCAGGCGGGGGTCGGCCAGGCGGTGGCGTGGAACCAGGAGATGTGCTCGGCGACGGCGGCCGCGGCCTCCTCCGGGCGGGCCCGCTCCACCGCGGCCAGGATCCGGCGGTGCTGTACCTGCAGCCGACGCCGCACCCCCGGCCAGTCGTCCAGGCGCAGCACCCCCTCCTGCACGTAGCCGACGGTGGCCTGGCGCAGGGAATCCAGGATCGTGGTGACCACGATGTTCCCGCCCAGCGAGCTGATCAGCAGGTGGAAGGCGGCGTCCTGCGCGTGGAAGCGCTCATCCGGAAGTCCAGGATCGTCCAGCTCCGCCAGCAGGTCCGATGCCTCCGCCAGCAGGGCCGTGGTCCGGGCGAGCCGCTCCTGGTCGGCGGCCCCGTCCTCGACGGCGTCGGTGGCCTCACCATCGCGGGCGACACCGACGGTGCGGGCGGCGTCGGCGGCCGCGCGGGATTCCAGGGTGATGCGGGTGGCCACCACGTCCGGCACGGGCAGGGATCGGGAGGCCAGGTGCATCCGCAGCCCCCACCCCAGCGCGGCCGAAGGCTCGGAGATCACCACGGCCCCCGCGTTCGGACCGGAGCCCACCCCGGAGCGCACCAGACCCATCGCGTCCAGCACCCGGATGGCCTCGCGCACCGAGCCGCGGGAGATGCCGAAGCGCTCGGCCAGGCTGCGCTCGGAGGGCAGCCGCTGCCCCACCCGCAGCTGCCCGGTGCGCAGCCCGGTCTCGAGCCAGGTCAGCACGACGTCGTAGGTGCGGCTGGCGGGCATCTGCCGCCTCCTCTCCGGATCGGTTGGTCGATGGGATCAGTGGGACCGGCTGGTCGGCGGGGCCGGCCACGGCGGCCGACCGGCTGGATCGGAGGCACCGGCAGCTCCGCCGGACCGGCGAGCCCGCCCGGACCAGCGAAGCCCGGCTGGGACGCGGGCGCCCCGCCCGACCCACCACCCCGGCCGAAGCCGGAGGGTCGGGGCCGGTGCGGGGCGCTGGCAACGGGGCGCGCGCGGCGGGGGCCCGGCGTCGGCTTACGGGATCATCCAGGCCAGGGCGTGGGACTGCAGGAACACCAGGACGCAGATGATCAGCAGCAGGCCCACGGACCACGGGAACACGGCCTTGAAGATCTCCGACTCCTTGCCCTCCATCTTCACGGAGGTGGCCGCGATCGCCAGGGACTGCGGGGAGATCATCTTGCCGACCACACCGCCGGTGGTGTTGGCCGCGACCAGCAGGTTCGGGTCGATCCCGGCGTTGGTGGCCGCCGTGTGCTGCAGGTTGGCGAACAGCGCATTGGCGGAGGTGTCCGAGCCGGTCACGGCGGTGCCCAGCCACCCGAGGATCGGGGACAGGAAGGCGAAGGCCCCGCCGAGGGAGGCCAGGTACACGCCCACGGAGACGGTCTGCCCGGAGAAGTTCATGACGTAGGCCAGGGCCAGCACCGCGATGATGGTCAGCGCGGACCAGCGCATCCGGTGGAAGCACACCCCGATCTGGGCGAGGGCCGGGCCCATCCCGAGGCGGTAGCGGCCGTTCTCGGTCCAGATCGTGTAGATGATCGCCACGAGGATCCCGGAGATCAGCAGCATGGTGCCGGGGCTGGAGAGCCAGCTGAAGGTGTAGGTGGTCCCGGAGATCGGCTCCCCGGCGGAGGTGAGGATGCGCTCGTGGATCACGGGCCAGTGGATCTTCAGGTCCGTGGCCGTCAGGGCCGCGGGCACGTCCACCCCGAGCTTCCACATCTTGCCGATCGCGAAGACGACGACGACCAGCAGGTACGGCAGCAGCGCCATCCACACGCGCACCGGGCGCAGGGTGGTGTCCTGCGCGGCCGGGCCCACGCCCAGGCGCTCGCGGAAGGCCTCCGCGCCGCGGGGCTTCCAGATCTTGAGGAACAGCACGGCCACGCCGAGGGAGACGAGGCAGGCGACGATGTCGGTCAGCTCGTAGGAGAAGTGGGTCGCGGACCACCACTGGGCCACGGAGAAGGACAGCCCGATGACGACGGCGGCCGGCCAGCCGTCCTTCACGCCCTTGAACCCGTCCAGCAGCAGCAGGAGGATCAGCGGCACGAAGAACGCGACGAAGGGGGCCTGGTGTCCGACGATCGCGCCGATCACGGCCGGGTCCTCGTTGGTGAGGGTCCCTGCGGTGGTGATGGGGATGGCCAGGGCGCCGAAGGCGACGGGGGCGGTGTTGGCCAGCAGCACGACGACGGCGGCCTTCAGGGGCTTGACCCCCAGGGCCATGATCATGGTCGCGGTGATGGCCACGGGCGCGCCGAAGCCGGCCAGGGCCTCCAGCAGCCCGCCGAAGCAGAAGGCGATGAGGATGGCCTGGATGCGCAGGTCCCCGCCGCCGATGCGGTCGAAGGTCAGGCGCAGGTCCTCGAAGCGCCCGGACTTCACCGTGAGCTCGTAGAACCACAGGGCCATGACGATGATCCACACGATGGGGAACGCGCCGAAGGCTCCGCCCTGGGTCGCGGTGATCAGGGCCAGGTCCAGGGGCATGCCGAAGCCGAGCCAGGCGACCAGCAGGGCCGCCAGCAGCGCGGTGAGCGCGGAGGTGTGGGCCCGGGCCTTCACGCCCAGCAGCATGATGAAGAAGGTCAGCAGCGGGATCAGCGCCACGAGGGCGGACAGCCCGGGGGAGCCGCCGACGGCGTCGGTGGCGGCGGTGAAGGTGTTCACGCGGACTCCTTGGGTCTGGATCGGAGGTCGCGAGCGCACCGGGACGGGCGGCGTGGCCGCAGCGTCGCTGGTGCGGTCGGTGGACTGGAAGGGCCGTCACGGTGGATTGTGTCTCACCTAACAGCCGGTGGTCGGACCACAGCTTACTCGATCACGCCGCCCGGGCCAACTCCGGTGCGCGCGGATGACCTCGGGCCCGCTCCGACCGCACGGAGACGTGCATCCCGGAATTAGGCAAAGAAAAGCTGATCTAATGTCGCCGGTGAACTTCCCGAGAAATCGCACACAGAGTTTCCGACGGCGACACACCGTCACTATCGTGTTAAGGGACAAGCCCCATCCCGCCGCCTGCCGCGCGCCGCCGTCGACGCCCCGCCGGCCCCGGGAGATCCACCGGAAACGGAGAGACCATGCGGATCGCCCTCTTCTCCACGTGCATCGTCGACGCGATGTATCCCCGCGTCGCCCGCGCCACCGTGGACATCCTCGAACGCCTCGGCCACGAGGTCGTCTTCCCCCCGGGGCAGACCTGCTGCTCCCAGATGCACGTCAACAGCGGCTACTTCGATGACGCCTACCCCGTGGTGAAGAACCACGTGAAGGCCTTCTCCGCCGCGGACTACGACGTCGCCGTCGCCCCCTCGGCCTCCTGCGTGGTCTCCCTGAACCACCAGCAGGGCATGGTCGCCCGCCACGCCGGGGACGAGGAGACCGCGCAGCGGGCGGAGGAGATCGCCGGACGCACCTTCGAGCTGTCCAAGCTGCTCATCGACGTCCTGGGCATCACCGACGCCGCCGAGCAGCTGGGTTCGTACTTCCCGCACGAGGTCACCTTCCACTCCTCCTGCCACGGGATGCGGCTGATGAAGCTCGGCTCCCGGCAGTCGGACCTGATCAAGACCGTGGAGGGGGTGCAGTTCAAGGAGCTGCCCAACCTGGAGGAGTGCTGCGGCTTCGGCGGGACCTTCTCCTTCAAGAACGCGGACACCTCCGGGGCCATGGCCGCGGACAAGCTCAAGAACATCGAGAAGACCGGCGCCTCGATCTGCGCCGGCGGGGACGTGTCCTGCCTGATGAACATTGGCGGGGCGGCCCTGAAGGAGAACAAAGACATCACCACCGTGCACTTCGCGGAGATCCTGGCCAGCACCCGGGAGCACCCGCTGGAGGTCACCGGACGCGTCGCGATGCAGGGCGCAGGGAGGAACTGAAAACACCATGACCGTCACCCAGCTCGGCATGCCCACCGTGCCCCCGCACGGGCAGGGCAACATCTTCGCCGAGGAGTCCTTCACCCACCACGCCGCCCGGGATCTGCACGATGAGACCATGCGCGGGAATCTCAACTTCGCGATGAGCAAGATCCGCACCAAGCGGGCCACCGTCGTCTCCGAGATGCCGGACTGGCAGCACCTGCGCACCGCCGGATCCGAGATCAAGCAGAACGTGCTGGCCCGCCTGCCGGAGCTGCTGGAGCAGTTCGAGGAGAACTTCACCGCCCGCGGCGGGCACGTGCACTGGGCGCGCGACGCCGAGGAGGCCAACCGCATCGCCCTGGACCTGATCCGCGAGCAGGGGGTCACGGAGGTCTCCAAGATCAAGTCCATGGCCACCCAGGAGACCGGGCTGAACGAGTACCTGGAGGCCCACGGGATCGAGGCCGTGGAGACGGACCTGGCCGAGGAGATCGTGCAGCTGGGCCATGACAAGCCCTCGCACATCGTCGTCCCCGCGATCCACCGCAACCGCAGCGAGATCCGGGACATCTTCAAGAAGGAGATCCCCGGGGTCCGGAAGGACCTCTCGGACGATCCGGCCGAGCTGGCCGAAGCCTCCCGCAAGAGGCTGCGCCGGAAGTTCTTCGAGAACAAGGTCGCGGTCTCCGGGACCAACTTCGGGGTGGCCGAGTCCGGGACCCTGACCATCGTGGAGTCCGAGGGCAACGGGCGCATGTGCCTGACCCTGCCGGACACCCTGATCACCTTCATGGGTATCGAGAAGGTCATCCCGCGCTTCGAGGACCTCGAGGTGTTCCTGCAGCTGCTGCCGCGCTCCTCCACCGGGGAGCGGATGAACCCGTACACCTCCCTGTGGACCGGGGTGACCCCCGGGGACGGCCCGCAGAACATGCACGTGATCCTCATCGACAACGGCCGCACCGCGGTGCTCAAGGACGAGCTGGGCCGCCAGGCCCTGCACTGCATCCGCTGCTCCGCGTGCCTGAACGTGTGCCCGGTGTACCAGCGGGCCGGCGGACACTCCTACGGCTCCGTGTACCCCGGACCCATCGGGGCGATCCTGTCCCCGCAGCTGGGCGGCATCGAGGCGGAGGCCAACAACTCCCTGCCCTACGCCTCCTCCCTGTGCGGGGCCTGCTACGAGGTGTGCCCGGTGAAGATCAACATCCCGGACATCCTGGTGCACCTGCGCGGCAAGGACATCGACGCCCAGCACGGCAAGGGCGAGGAGGGCACCAAGCGCGGCCTGCCCACCCAGATGGACGGCATGATGGCCGGGGCCCGGGTGGCCTTCGGCTCCGGGAAGGTGCTGGGTCTGGCGGAGAAGGCGCTGCCGGCCGGGCGCGTCGTCGCCGGGAAGGACCAGCGGATCGACAAGCTGCCCGGGCTGGTCGGCGGCTGGACCAAGTACCGCGACATCGACACCCCGCCGAAGGAGTCCTTCCGGTCCTGGTGGAAGAAGAACCGCGGCAAGGCCCCGGCCCCGCGCCCGGCCTCGGAGCGGGTGGACGTGGAGGAGCTGATCCGCGCCAACCGCGGCAAGGCCGAGGCCCTGCACGAGCAGCAGGCGAAGCGCTACGCCAAGGACCAGGATGACTACACCCGCCTGATGGCCTCCGAGCGGGTGGCCATCCAGCACTCGCAGGCGAAGGGGGATACCGTGGCCGACTACGCCCGCGGCACCGAGGAAGACTACGAGGCCTAGGAGGACATGGTGAGCGACGCGAAGAGCGAGATCCTGGCGCGGATCCGCACGGCCCTGGCGGACAACCCGACCCCGCCGGAGCCCACCCGGGACTACCGGCACACCTCCTCGGCGAGCCTGAAGGACCGCCGGGAGCTGCTGGCGGACCGGCTGATCGACTACAAGGCGCAGGTGCACGAGGCCACCGAGGACACCATCGCGACGACGATCGCGGACCTGCTCGGGGACCGGGCCCGGTACGTGGTGCCCACCGGGCTGAAGTCCGAGTGGCTGCCGGAGGACACGGCCACCCGCACCCGCTTCGTGGACTCCGGGAACACCGAGAAGTCCGGGGCGCTGAGCAACAAGGAACTGGACGCGATGGATGCGGTGGTGACCTCCTCCACCGTCTCCTGCGCGGAGACCGGCACCGTGTTCCTGAACTCCAACCCGGACGAGGGGCGTCGGGCGATCTCCCTGATCCCGGACCACCACATCTGCGTGGTCCCGGAGGAGACCATCGTGGAGATCGTCCCGGAGGCCCTGGCCCGGGTGGATCGGGCGCACCCGGTGACGATGTTCTCCGGGCCCTCGGCGACCTCGGACATCGAGCTGCAGCGCGTGGAGGGCGTGCACGGCCCGCGGCGCCTGGACGTGATCCTGCTCGGCGCGAAGAGCTGAGCCGACGGGCTGACGCGAAGGGCTGAGCCGATGACGGTGCGGTGACCGACCGGTCGCCGCACCGTCTCCTTCTGTCCCCGAGCCGGTGGATCTCGCCCCGGCTGTCGCCGGAGCATCCACAGCCGCCCCGTCAGCAGGCGGGTCCGCGCAGGAGAGCCTTCGACGCCGTCCACCCGGTGCTGCTGGTATGGGCCCATGGGACGCCATCGCACGCCGCGGCCGATGCCCGCACCACGGCCGGCACTCTCGCGCCGGGCCGCTTCGGTCCCGGTGCTGCTGGCCGCCGTCGTCCTGCTGGTCTTCGGCTTGTGGTGGCGCGGCCTGCTGAGCCCGCCGTGGTCCGGGGGACTGGGCGGGTGGGGTGCGCCCCGTGAGGTGGTGCTCTCGGAGGCCACCGCCCGGGAGCTGGCGGCGATCCCGGTGCGGGAGAAGACGACGAGCCCCGCCTACCGGCGGGAGGCCTTCGGCCAGGCGTGGGCGGACACGGATCGCAACGGGTGCGACACCCGCAACGACATCCTGGCCCGGGACCTCACCGAGGTGTCCTACAAGAACGCCCAGCGGTGCGCGGTGGCCGGCGGCCTGCTCGCGGATCCGTACACGGGGCGGCAGATCGCGTTCACGGCCGGGGCCCGGTCTCGGCAGGTGCAGATCGACCACGTCGTCGCGCTGGCCGACGCCTGGGCCTCGGGCGCCTCCGCCTGGGAGCCCCGGCGTCGCACCGAGTACGCGAACGACCCGGAGAATCTGCTGGCCGTGGACGGTCCGGCCAACGAGGACAAGGGCGCGCAGGACGCCGCCTCCTGGCTGCCGCCGCAGGAGGGCTACCGCTGCGTGTATGCGGCCCGGCAGATCCGCGTGAAGGCGAAGTACGGGCTCAGCGTGAGCGCCCCCGAGCGGGCCGCGCTGCTGGAGGTGCTGGGGGACTGCCCGGGGTTCCAGCTGGGGGGCCCGTGACTCTCAGCGGGCTCAGGCGCCGTCGAGCTGGCGCTGGACGCGGTGCACCAGCATGTCCAGGGCCACCAGGTTGCCCCCGCCCTCCGGGATGATCAGATCCGCCTTCCGTTTGGAGGGCTCCACGTACAGCTCGTGCATGGGCTTGACGGTGGACAGGTACTGGGCCTCCACGGACTCCACCGAGCGACCCCGCTCCAGCACGTCCCGCTTGATCCGGCGCAGGATGCGCACGTCCGCGTCCGTGTCCACGAAGATCTTGATGTCGCAGCGGCGGCAGATCGCCTCGGAGGCGAACAGCAGGATCCCCTCCACGATGATGATCGGCTGGGCCTCGATGAACAGGGTCTCCTCGGAGCGGTTGTGATCCGCGTAGTCGTAGACCGGGCACTCGATGGACCCGCCGGCGATCAGGGTGTCCAGCTGCCGGACCATGAGCTCGTCGTCGAAGGCCTCCGGCGCGTCGTAGTTCAGCCGGCAGCGCTGCTCGAAGGTCAGGTCATCGTGGCGCTTGTAGTAGTTGTCGTGGTAGACGACGGCGACCCGCTCGCGCACCGCCTCGATCAGCTCGCGGGTCAGGGTGGTCTTCCCGGAGCCGGTGCCCCCGGCGATCCCGATGACCAGGGGCTTGGTCCGGCTGTGCTGCTCCAGGGGCATGGGTGGCCCGCTCCTCACGACGTCGGCGATATGCGGCTCCCCCCATTATGGCCGCTGCCGCCAGCCCCGCCTCCCTGCGCAGGCCTCAGGCCGCGGCACCCGCGCGCAGCGGCCGCGGGATCGCCGCGATCAGCTCCCGCGTGTACTCCTGCTGCGGGGCGCGGAAGATCCGGGAGACCGGGCCGGCCTCCACGATCCGGCCCTCGCGCATCACCAGCACGTCCTCGCACAGCCACCGCACCACCGCCAGGTCGTGGGTGATGAACAGCAGGGACAGCCCGCGCTCGTCGCGCAGCCGCTGCAGCAGCCGCAGCACCTGGGCCTGCACCGAGGCGTCCAGGGCGCTGACCGCCTCATCGCAGACCAGCACATCCGGGGACACGCTCAGCGCCCGGGCGATCGCCGCGCGCTGCAGCTGACCGCCGGACAGCTCCCGCGGGCGGCGCGCGGCCAGCCGGCGGTCCAGCCCGACGTCGTCGAACAGCCGCCCCAGCAGCTCCCGCCGCTCGGCCCGGCCCACCGAGCCCAGGGCCCGCACCGGCTCCAGCACGGACCAGCCCACCGAGTGCGAGGGATCGAAGGAGGAGTGCGGGTTCTGGAACACCGGCTGAACCGTACGGCGGAATGACCGGTCCCGGCGGGTCACCTCCGCCCCGCGCAGGGTGATCCGACCGGCGTCGGCCCGCTCCAGACCCAGCAGGATCCGGGCCAGCGTGGTCTTGCCGGACCCGGACTCTCCGACCACGGCCAGGCTGCCGCCCTCGGCCAGGCTGAACGCGGCCTCGCGCAGCGCGTGCACCGGTTCGCGTCGGGAGCCGAAGGCGCGGGACAGCCCCTCACCGGTCAGCACCGGGGTGCGCGCGCCGTCGACGCCGACCGGTGCCTCTGCTCCGGCGTCGGTCCGTGCCGCAGGGGAATCCGCCGGGTTCTGGTCGGCCCAGGGGGCAGCCTTGCCGTCGACCGCGGTCCTGCCGGCCCCCTCGCCGTCGACCCCGAGGCCGTCGGTGTCGACGGCGTCGGCGGTCAGCGCCATCGCCTCCGCCAGGGCCCGGCCCTGCGGGGTGCTCGGGTGCAGCAGGACCTGCTCGCTGGGGCCCTGCTCCACGGCCCGGCCCCGGCTCATCAGCATCACCCGGTCGGTGCGCTCGGCGGCCACCGCGAGATCGTGGGTGATCATCAGCAGGGCCGTGCCGCGCTCGCGCACCAGCTCCTGCAGCCGATCCAGGATCTGCTTCTGCACCGTGACGTCCAGGGCGCTGGTGGGCTCATCGGCCAGGACCAGATCCGGGTCCGTCACGATCGCCGCGGCGATCAGCACCCGCTGCCGCTGCCCGCCGGAGAGCTCATGGGGCCAGCGCCGGGCCAGGGACTCCGGGTCCGGCAGGCCCGCCTCCCGCATCGCGGCCAGAGCCCGCTCCCGATGGGTGTCCGGGTCCCCGATGCCGTGGATGCGCAGCGGCTCGACCACCTGCTCCAGCACCCGCAGCAGCGGATCCAGGGAGGTTCCCGGATCCTGCGGAACGTAGCCGATGCGCCGGCCCACCAGCCGGCGCCGCCCGGTAGCATCCAGCGCGTCCAGGTCCTGCCCGGCCAGCCGGAGGCTCCCCTCCCGGCGGGTGCCGGAAGGCAGCAGGCCCAGCACGCTGCGGGCCAGGGTGGTCTTGCCGGAGCCGGATTCCCCGACCACGGCCACGGACTCGCCGCGCCCGACGCTCAGGCCGACGCCGTCGACCGCCGGGGTCGAGACCGCGCCGCGCCGGCCCGGGTAGGCCACGCGCAGCCCGGACAGCTCCAGGACGGGGGCGGGGGAGGAGGAAGCGGTGTTCATGGTCAGACCTCTCGGGTGCCGATGCTGCGGGTCAGGCGGTTGGCGCTGAGCACGGTCAGCGCGACGATGATCGCGGGGCAGATGCTCCACCACCAGGCGCTGGCCACGTACAGCCGGCCCTCGTTGATCTGCGAGCCCCACTCCGCGGTGGGCGGCACCGCCCCGAAGCCGAGGAAGCTCAGGGCGGCGATCGACAGGATCGCCCCGCCCAGGTCGATCCCGGCGACCACCGCGACCGGCCCGGCCGCGTTGGGCACCACGTGGCTGAACAGGCCGAGGAAGCGGCGGGTGCCGCTGGTGCGGGCCGCGTCCATGTACGGCATCGCGCTCACGCGCAGGGTCTCGGCCCGGGCGATGCGCACGAATCCGGGGATCCCGGAGATGCCCACCGCGATGGCGACCTTGGTGACCCCGAAGCCCAGCACGGAGATCAGCGCGAGGGACAGCAGCAGCCCGGGGATGGAGACGATGACCTCCACGGACCGGGAGATCACCGCATCCACCCAGCCGCCCACGGACCCGGCGAGCATGCCCAGCAGGCCCCCGACCACCAGGGAGATCGTGATCGCCAGGACCCCGGCGCGCAGGGAGACCCGGGCGCCGTAGACCACCCGGGAGTACACGTCCCGCCCGTTCAGATCCGTGCCGAACCAGTGCTGCCAGCTCGGGGCGGCCAGGGAGTCCCCGACGATCTCCGTCGGGTCGGCGGTGGCGAACAGCCCCGGGAAGAGCACCCAGCCGATCATCAGCAGCACGAACAGCCCGGCCAGCACGGTGCCGGGGCGGCGCAGCAGGGCCGCACCCGTCCGGGCCCCGGGGCGACGGGCCCGCGTCCGGGCGTCGGAGAGCGGGGGCCCGGGCCGCTCGGCGTCGGGGGCGCCCGCCGCGGCGGGGGAGGAGGTGATGTCCGTCGAGCTCATGCTCGGCTCCTTCCGGCCACGGGGGAGGCCACCCGCGGGTCGATCAGGGGGTAGGTGAGGTCCACGATCAGGGTCACCAGCACGTACAGGCCGCCGGTGAGCACGATCAGCGCCTGGATCAGCGGGAAGTCCCGGCCCTGCACCGCCGCGACGTAGAGGTTGCCGATGCCGGGGCGGCCGAAGATCGTCTCGATGATCGCCGCCCCGGAGACCACCCCGCCCACGAGCATCCCGACGATCGTGTACACGGGCAGGCTGGCCTGGCGCAGCACGTGCCGGGTGACGACCTTGCGCGGGGCCAGGCCCCGCACGCGGGCCACCTGCACGTGCTCCTGGGCCCGGACCTCCCGGATGCTGCGGGCGTAGACCTGGGACAGGGTCCCGGCCCCCAGCAGGGCGATGGTCACCGCCGGCAGGATCAGCGAGTCCAGGCCGCCGGCCCCGAACGCCGGGAACCAGCCCAGCCGGAACGCGAAGATCTGCAGCAGCAGGATCGCCATGACGAAGCTGGGCACCGCGATGCCCAGGACGGTGAAGCCCTCGAAGACCGAGCGCAGGAAGCGGTTCGGCAGCAGCACCGAGCCCAGGGCGAACACGACGCCGAGCACCACCATGATCAGCAGGCTCGCCAGCCCCAGCTGCACCGTGGACCCCAGCCCGTCCCGGATCACCTCCAGCACGGGCTGGCGCTGCTTGGAGTAGGCGGTGCCCCAGTCCAGGGTCACCACCCGCCACAGGTATCCGAAGTACTGGGCCAGCAGCGGCTGGTCCAGGCCCATCTCGTGGCGCAGCTGGGCCAGCTGGGCGTCGTCGGCCGCCCCGGCGTCCCCCGCGTCGGAGCCGGCCATCAGCAGGCGGGCCGGATCCCCGGGGGTGGCTTGGACGATGAGGAAGGACAGGGTGATCGCACCCCACAGCACGATCAGCGCGTGCGCGAGGCGGCGCAGGACGTAACGGGTCACGGCGGGACTCCTGGGCAGGTGGCGGGCGGGAAGGGCGGATGCGGTCGGTTCAGCGGGGCCGGGCTCACCCGGACAGGGCGACGTCGGCGGCCACCAGCTTGTTCTCCGCATCCAGCGGGATCCCGGCCAGGCGCATCGAGGCGGCCGTGGAGGTGTAGGCGTCCACCAGCGGGAAGGAGTACCCGCCCTCCAGCAGCAGCCGCTGCGCGTCCTCGCTGGCCTGCTGGCGCTTCGCGGGGTCCGTGGTGGACTGCAGATTCAGCAGCGCCTCGTCCACCTCCTTGATCGGGTGGCCGAAGAAGAAGGACTGGTTCTCGTAGAAGGAGGAGTACACCACCCGCAGCACGTCCGGGTCCGCCCGGCCCTGGGACCAGGTGGACAGGTCGTAGGGGGCGTCGTAGAGGGTGTAGTCGCTCAGCTGCGCCTCGGTGCGCGGCTGCAGGTCGAAGCGGATGCCGACCTTCTTCCACTGGTTCTGCAGCAGCTGCAGCATCTGCTCCTTGGTGGTCCCGGAGCCGGTGTACATGAACACGATCGTCAGCGGCTCCCCGGTGTCCTCGTGGTGCCGGTAGCCGTCTGCATCCACCCGGGTGTACCCGGCCTGCTCCAGCTCGGCCACCGCCCGGTCCGGGTCGTGGCGCAGCGGATCGGACAGGTCCGCGGAGCCGGGGGTCGCGGCGGTGAGCAGGCCCGTGGCGGCCTTGGCGTTGCCCTGGTAGATCCGGTCCGCGATCTCCTGGCGGTCCGTGGCCGCGTTGATGGCCCGGCGCACGTGCGCGTCCTGGAAGATCGGGCGGTAGATGAAGGGGATCAGCGGGGTGGAGATGCCCTTGCCGGGGACCTGGGACAGGTGCAGGTCCGCCGTCTTGATCCCGGCGAGGGTGGACACGTCCAGCATCGTGCCGATGTCCACCTGCCCGGAGGTCACCGCCCCGGCCAGGGTCGTGGGGTCCGGGATGAACTGGGCGCGCACCGTGCGGAAGTGGGCCGGTCCCTTGTTGCGTCGGGCATCCGAGCCCCAGGCGTAGTCCTCCCGGCGGGTCAGCAGCACGTACTGGCCCTGCCGGTACTCGCTGAACACGTACGGCCCGGAGCCGATGACGTCCCCGCGGGCCACGTCCTTGGGGTCCTTGCCCAGGGTCGCGTCCGCGAGCATCCCGAGGGTCTGGGTGGTCGCGGCTTGCAGGAACTGGGCGTTGGGCCCGTCGAAGACGACGACGGCGGTGTGGGCATCCGGGGTCTCGGTGCGCTGGTAGCCGCGCAGGTGGCTGGCCCCGATGTAGGACAGGGAGCCCAGCCGGATGATCCGGTCGAAGTTGTTCTTCACGCTCGTCGAGGTGAAGGCCGTGCCGTCGGAGAAGGTGACGTCATCGCGCAGGTGGAAGGTGAAGCGGGAGCCGTCCTCGGAGACCTCCCACCGGCGGGCCAGGTAGGGCACGATGTCCCCGGTGTCCGGGTCCTGGTCCACGAGGGTGTCGGTGATCTGCCGGGCGATGGTGCGCGAGACCGTGTAGGGCGGCTGGTGCGGGTCCCAGTTCTCGGAGTCCTCGGGGAAGCCCACGGCCAGCTCCTCGGTGCCCCGGTCCCGGGCCTGGGAGGTCCCGCAGGCGGCCAGGATCGGCGCGAGGGCCAGGGATCCGGCGGCGAAGCGCAGCAGCGTGCGACGGGACAGGGAGGTGCGGGCGGGCATACGGGGTCTTTCCGGGCGGGGACGGATCAGCGGTGGGCGGTGCATCCCATCCACGGATGCCATCTCAGTCCCGTCCGCCCCCGCCGGCCAAGCCGTGTGTCCCCGCGTGTGCGCAGATGGCGCCGCGTGTCCCGAGGGCTCGACGCGCGGGCGACCCCGGTGCTATCCGCGCGCGGGCTCGGCCTCCAGCGCAGCCCGGGACGCGACCGGGGGTGCCGCAGTGGATCCGCGGCATCCCCGGTCAGCGGTCCGCCCTAGTCCTGGACCTCGGCGTCGTCGAAGGTCGAGACGTCGATGACGCCGCGGAACTTCACGTCCCCGGCCACCACCCGGTCGTAGGCCTCGTCCACCTCGTCCACGGAGACCTTCTCGATCACCGCGCCGAAGCCGTGCTCGGCGCAGAAGTCCAGCATCTGCTGGGTCTCCGGGATGCCGCCGATGTTGGACCCGGCCAGGGCCTTGCGCCCGCCGATCAGCGCCCCGAAGTGCAGGGGCTGGGCCTGCGGCGGCAGTCCCACCACGGCCATGACCCCGCGCGGCTTGAGCAGCCCGAGGTAGTCGTCCACGGGGATGTCCGCGGAGATGGTGTTCAGGATGATGTCGAACTCCCCGCGGTGATCCCGGAAGAACCCGTCCTCGGTGGTCGCCAGGGTGCGCACCGCCCCCAGGTCCTTCGCCTCCTGCTCCTTCTTCAGGCTCCGGGAGAGCACGGTGACCTCCGCGCCCTTGGCCGCGGCGATCTGCACACCCATGTGGCCCAGACCGCCCAGGCCCAGCACGGCCACCTTCTTGCCCTCGGCCGCCTCCCAGGTGGCCAGCGGGGAGTAGGTGGTGATGCCCGCGCACAGCAGGGGTGCTGCGACGTCGAAGTCCAGGGCGTCCGGGATGCGCAGGACGAAGCGCTCGTTGACCACGACCTTCTGGGCGTACCCGCCCTGGGTGATGGTCCCGTCCACGTCCTCGGAGTTGTAGGTGCCGACGGCGCCGTTGAGGCAGTTCTGCTCCTGCCCGTCCCGACACTCCTCGCACTCGCCGCAGGAGTTCACCAGGCAGCCCACGCCCACGCGGTCCCCGACCCGGTACTTCGTGACGTTCTCCCCGACGGCCTCCACGACCCCGGCGATCTCGTGGCCGACGGTCAGCGGGAAGTGCGCCTCGCCCCACTCGTTGCGGATCGTGTGGATGTCGCTGTGGCAGATGCCGGCCGCCTTGATGTCGATGACGACGTCGTCCGGGCGGGGGTCGCGCCGCCGGATCTGCACGACGCGGAAGGGCTGATCCGGTCCGGTCTTCTGCAGGGCCTTGGTGGTGATGGGCATGATGCTCCTGACGTGGGTCGATGCGCGGGCTCGCCCGCGGGCCGCGGGAGGCGGCCCCGGAAGAAAAGCGGGCCCGGCGTGGTTCCATCCACCAGTCTGCCCGAATCCCCGCCCCGCACGACAGGAGTTCCATGCCCAGCGAAACCCGCACCGGCGACACCGCCTTCGACCCGACCCAGCGGCGCCTGCTCACCCTGACCCTGGTGCCGCTGTTCATGTCCCTGCTCAGCGTCTCGATTGTCAACGTGATCCTGCCGTCCGTGCAGGCCGACATCGGGGCGAGCAGCTCCGCGCTGCAGTGGGTGCTCTCCGGGTACGCCCTGGCCTTCGGCGTCGTGCTGGTGGCCGCGGGCCGGGCCGGGGACGTGTTCGGGCGGGCGAAGCTGTTCATCGCCGGGGTCGTGCTGTTCGGCGCGGGGTCCCTGGTGGCGGGGCTGGCCCCGACCCCGCTGGTGCTGAACCTGGCGCGGGTGGTCATGGGCCTGGGGTCGGGGCTGCTGAACCCGCAGGTGATCGGGCTGATGCAGCAGTACTTCTCCGGGACCCAGCGCGGCCGGGCCTTCGGGATCTTCGGCGGGATCGTGGGGGTCTCCGTCGCGATCGGGCCGGTGCTGGGCGGGCTGCTGATCAGCGTGCTCGGCGCGGGCGCCGGGTGGCGGGCCTCCCTGCTGGTCAACGTGCCGATCTGCCTGGTCGCGCTGATCGCGGCCAAGCCGTTCCTGCCGGCCTCGGCGTGGGAGCCGGTGCCCGAGGAGCACTCGACGTCGACCTCATCCCTGCCCGTGGTGCGCCGCAACGGGGCCGGCGGGGCCGGTGCCTCCGGGCGTCGTCGGGTGGATCTGGACCCGGTGGGGCTGGGACTGTTCGGCGTGGCGATCTTCCTGGTCATGCTGCCCTTCGTGGAGTCCTCGGCCGGGGCGTGGGTGTGGATCGCGCTGCCGGTGGCGGCGGCGCTGCTGGTCGCGTGGGTGCGCTGGGAGCGGCGCTACTCCGCCCGGGGTGGTGAGCCGATGGTGGACATGGGGCTGTTCCGCACCCGCTCCTTCGCCAACGGCTCCCTGCTGATCGCCCTGTACTTCGTGGGGATGACCAGCGTGTGGGTGCTGATCGCCCTGTACATGCAGGAGGGGATGGGCCACACCGCGCTCGCGGCCGGGTTCATCGGCCTGCCCTCGGCCCTGGCCAGCGCGATCACCGCGCCGCTGGCGGGGCGGAAGGTCATGCAGGTGGGGCGCCCGATGGTGCTGTGGGGGATCGGCCTGGTGCTGACCGGGATCCTGCTGAGCATCGGCGTCGTGGTGCTGCGGGAGAGCGTGGGGCTCAGCGAGTGGTTCCTGCTGGGCACCATGGTGTTCGTGGGAGTGGGGCAGGGCCTGGTGGTCAGCCCCAACCAGACGCTGACGCTCGCGGACGTCCCGGTGCGCTACGCCGGGGCGGCCGGCGGGGTGCTGCAGACCGGGCAGCGGGTGGGCACCTCCATCGGGATCGCTGCGATCACCGGTGTGGCGTTCTCGGTGCTGGCCCGCACGGACTGGAACATGGCGGTGGCGGTGGGCTTCGGCCTGATCGCGGTGATCGTGGTGCTGGCCGGGCTCGTCGGGGTGCGGGACCAGCGTCAGGCCCGGGCCGAGCGCGGCTGATCCGCCGGTCGACCGTCGGACGTGGCGAAGGCCCCGGCATCGCGTTGCGATGCCGGGGCCTTCTCAATGGTCGGGATGACAGGATTTGAACCTGCGACCTCGTCGTCCCGAACGACGCGCGCTACCAACCTGCGCCACATCCCGTGGTCTGCCGCTCGAAGCCTTCGAGGCCGTCAAGCAACCTCTCCAGGATAGCGAACCCTCCGCGCCCCGGCAAACCCGGTCCTGTCCCGCTCACCACTCGGAGGGGTAGACGGGGTCCAGGCGGTCCACGATCGCCGCCAGTGCCGGGGTCAGCCGGTGGCCGCTGCGCTCGATGGGCCACAGCAGCGAGGAGCGCAGGACCTCGCTGTGCTCTGGCCGCACCTGGTGGTGGACCTCCCAGCCGTGACGGGTGAGTTCGACCATCGTCCCGCACCAGTCGCGCACCGTGACCACCAGATCGGCCCGCTCCATCCGCCGCAGCAGGTGGCTGGTGCGGGATTCGGACCATCCGGTGATCTCCACGATCTGGGCCCGGCGGCGACGACCTCGATACTGGCCCACCAGCAGCAGGACGGTGGCCTCCGGCAGGGAGATGCCCGCGCTGCCGGCACACGCCTGGGTGAAGCGCGCCTCGAGCAGCGCGTGCGCTCGCAGCCACAGCGTCCAGGCCTGCTGCTCCGCGGGTGCGAGCTCATCCGGTGGGGGCCTCCGGGTGAAGTCTTCCCGGGCATCCAGCGGATCCTCGTAGTCGAAGAGGTCGTCCTGATCGAGCAGATCCTCCATCTCGGGAGCCTCGAGGTCGTCATACTCGATGCCGTCATCCGCGCCGATGCCGTTCTCGACGCCGGCGTGTGTGTGGGTGTCCATCGCGGTGTTGGTATGCGTGCGGGGGTCGGTCATGGGGTCGAGGTCGTGGCTGTGGTCCATGCGAGGAGTCTGGCGCATCATCTGCCACGTGCCCAGACCGCGGCGGCTCCCTGTGGATAACTTGGAGGGCAGGATGGCCCACGGGGGTGGGAGTCGGGGATCGAGCAGAGGTCCACGGGCCCACGTGACGTGCATGGGCTGAAGATTCAGGCCGCGCCCTGGACCCATGGGTGTTGGGAAAAGCTGAATATTCAGCTCCGGCCGCGTTTCCTGAATATTCAGCTTTCCCCGAGCACCACTGCCGATGGTCCGTGCTGAATCTTCAGTTGTGGGGGCGTTATCTGAATATCCATTATTCAGGGATCACCTGTGCTCACGATGTGGCCTGAATATTCAGCTTTTGTCGACCATCAGCCCTGATGATGAGGCCTGAATATTCAGTGATCGTTCAGCTTCACGGCCAGTGGATCTGGGAGGTAGATGATCTGGGGAGGGGGTGGATGATCTCGGCAGACAGTGGGTGGTGCTGTGCGGAGGGGTGGCCGGCGAACTGTGGATGACGGCGCGAATGGGGATCGTTGCCCACCGCGGAGCCTGAATATTCAGGCCGTGCCATGGGGTCAAGAGTGTTGGGAAAAGCTGAATATTCAACCCAGGCTGCGCTTCCTGAATATTCAGCTTTCGCTGAGCATCACTGCCGATGGTTCGAGTTGAATCTTCAGTCGTGGGGACGTTGACTGAATATTCAGGTTTTGCCGATCACCAGTGTCAGATGGTGCGGACTGAAGATTCAGTGGCGGGTCGGGATGGACCGGGCGGATGGGGCGGTGTGTTCGGACGGGGCGGGGCGGTGTGCTTGCGCCGGGCGGGGCAGGCTGCGTGGTCGGCGCGGTGTGCTTGCGCGCGGCGCGGTAGGGGGATTCAGCTCTGGGATTCCTCCCAGGCCGCGTTCATGCGGGCGAAGGTGCCGCCGGCGGCGATCAGCTCGGTCGGGGAGCCGTCCTCGATCACTCGGCCGGCGTCGACCACCAGCACGCGGTCCGCGTCCAGGATCGTGGAGAGTCGGTGCGCGATCACCAGGGCCGTGCGTCCGCCCAGCAGCCGGTCCAGGCCCCGCTGCACCTGGCGCTCCGAGGGCAGATCCAGGGAGGCCGTGGCCTCGTCCAGGATCAGCACCGCCGGATCCGCCAGGAAGGCCCGGGCGAAGGAGAGCAGCTGCCGCTGGCCCGCCGAGACTCGCCCGCCCCGCTGCTGCAGGTCCGTGTCGTACCCCTCCGGCAGGGCCCGGATGAACTCGTCGGCCCCCACCGCGCGGGCCGCCTCCTCGATCTCCGCCCGCGTCGCGCCGGGGCGGCCCAGGGCGATGTTCTGCGCCACCGTGCCCGAGAACAGGAATGCCTCCTGCGTGACCATGACGATCTGCCCGCGCAGGTCCTCATCGCGCAGCCGGCGCAGATCCACCCCGTCCAGGGTGATCGTCCCGCGGGTGGGGTCGTAGAACCGGGCCACGAGCTTGGCCACCGTGGACTTCCCGGCACCGGTGCGCCCCACCAGGGCGACCTTCTGCCCCGCCGGGATCACCAGGTCCAGCCGCTCCAGGGTCGGCCGCTCGGCGTCGGGGGAGTAGCTGAACTCCACGCCGTCGAAGCGCAGGGCACCCCGGGATGAGGCAGCCTCGGACACCGCCGCGTCCCGGCGGTCAGCCCCCGAAACCGCAGCACCCCGGCCTCCGGCCGCCGACGCCGCGCCCCGGCCTCCGGCTCCGCCTCCGGGCGGCAGCGGGTCGCTCGGCTCGGCCACGCTGGGCTGCTCCTCCAGCAGCCCCGAGACCTTCTCCAGGGCCGAAGCCGCGGACTGCAGGGTGTTGTAGAAGTTGGACAGCTCCATGATCGGCATGAAGATCCGCTGCGTGTACAGCACCAGGGACAGCAGGGTCCCCACCGCCAGGGTCCCGTGCAGCACGTTGAACCCGCCGAACAGCAGCACCACCGCCACCGTCATGTTGGCGATCAGCATGACCCCCGGCATGTACAGCCCGAAGATCTGCACGGAGCGCAGATTCTGCACGCGGTAGTCGTCGGCCTGCTCCAGGTACTCCCGGCGCACCCGCGGCTGATTCCGGAAGGCCATCACCGCGCGGATGCCCGTCATCGTCTCGGTGAAGCGGCTCACCAGCCGGGCCGAGGCCACCCGCTGCGCCCGGTAGCGCACCTCCGAGGCGCGGCGGAACCACAGGGTCAGCGCGACCATCGGCACCATCGCCACCAGGATCACCAGGGCCGTGCGCCAATCCAGCAGCACCACCAGCACGCTCATCATGACCATGGACATCAGCGAGGAGGCCATCGCGGACAGCCCCGAATCCAGGAACTCCCGCATCGCCTCCAGGTCCGAGGTCAGCCGCGAGATCACCCGCCCGGAGGTGTACTTCTCGTGGAACTCCAGGCTCAGCCGCTGCACGTGCCGGAAGGTGCGTCGGCGCAGGTCGTAGAGCACCCGCTGGGAGATCCTCGCGGTGATCAGCACGTTCAGGTAGATCGTCAGCGCGGAGATCCCCACCGACCCGGCGAAGGCCAGCGTCAGCCACATCAGCGGCCACGGGTTCCCGGCCTGCAGCTGCGGGAAGCCGACGTCGATCCCCCAGCCGGTGATCGCCGGGCCCAGCGACCCCAGCCCGTCCGCGATGACCACCAGCAGCAGGGTGCCCAGCGCGGGCCAGGCCACCGGGCGCAGCATCGAGGCCAGCAGCCGGAAGCTGCGCCGGCGCACCGCCCGGCGCTGGCGCGCATCCAGGCGCACCGCGTCCTCACCGGCCACACCCACCGGCGATGTCGTCCGCTCAGCCACGGGTGGCCTCCTCCGCGCTCATCACGTACCGGTACTCGGGCAGGGCCAGCAGCTCGCGGTGCGTGCCCACCGCCGCGATCCGCCCGTCGCGCAGCAGGGCCACCCGATCCGCCAGCGCCACGGTGGAGGGTCGGTGCGCGGTGAGCAGGGTCGTGGTCCCGGTGAGCACCCGACGCAGGTTGTCCACGACGGCGGCCTCGGTGCGGGTGTCCAGCGCGGAGAGCGGATCATCCAGCAGCATCAGCCGGGGATCGGCGGCGATCGCGCGGGCCAGGGCCAGGCGCTGACGCTGCCCGCCGGACAGGCTCAGCCCCTCCTCCCCGATCTGGGTGTCCACCCCGTCGGGCAGCTCCCACGCGAACTCCGCGGCCGCCGCCCGCAGCGCGGTGGTCAGGATCTGCTCCCGCCGGGCCGCCTGGTCCGCGTCCAGCAGCTCATCGGGCACGGGCTGGCCATCGGGTCCGACGACGTCCGGGACCCCCATGAGCACGTTCTGACGCACCGAGGCGGAGAACAGGGTCGGCTCCTCGAAGGCGACGGCGATCTGCCCGCGCAGCTCGTCCAGGGACAGCTCGGCCGCGTCCCGCCCGTCCAGCAGGATCCGCCCGGCGTCGGCCTCGTACAGCCGCGGCAGCAGCATCAGCAGTGTGGATTTGCCGGAGCCGGTGGCCCCGACCAGGGCGACGGTCTCCCCGGGGCGCAGCCGCAGATCCACCCCGCGCAGCACGGGCGCCTCCGCCCCGGCCTCGTCCGGGTAGGAGAAGCCGACCCCCTCCAGGCTCACCGCGGCCCCGGAGGACTCCGCCCCCGCGGAATCCGCCCCGGAGGGCTCGTCTCCGGGGGAGCCCGCCCCGACGGAGCCGGTCCCGGCGCCGCGGGGTCGGACCGGGTGGGTGGCCCCGGTGATCGGCACGGCCTCGGTGCCGGTCTGGGCGATGATCTGATGGTGACGCTCCCGGGCGACCAGGGCGGACTGGTACATGTTCAGCAGCATCCCGGCGTCGCGCAGCCGCGTGGAGACGAGCACCGCGGTGGCGAAGAACGCGACCACCGCCCCGGTGCTGAGGGCGCCCGCGGCCACCAGGAACCCGGCGATCAGCAGGCATGCGGCCATCACGATCTCCGGGATCAGCCAGATCCGGGCACTCAGCCCGGAGAAGACGCGGCTGCGGGTCACCTCGGTGTCGCGCAGCCCGGCGGCCTTCTCGGAGAAGTCCCCCAGGGCGTGCTCCCCGCGACCCAGGGCCTTGAGCACCCGGATCCCGTGCACGGACTCCTCGACGTCGGTGGCCAGGTCCCCGGCCTGCTGCTGGGTGGCGCGGGTCAGCTCGCGGGTGCGGGGCAGGGTGCGCACGATGACCCAGAGCACCGGGCCGACGGCGATCAGGTAGATCAGGGCGAGCCGCCAGGAGTTCGCGACCATGAGCAGCAGGCCGAAGACGACCATGGTGCTGGTCTGCCCGGTCTGGCTGATGCCGAAGGCCACCCAGCGTCGGCACAGCCCGAGGTCGGACATGGAGCGGGAGAGCAGCTGACCGGAGGGCCAGCGGTCGTGGAAGCCGACGGGCAGGCGCAGGAGGTGGTCGAACAGCCGCTCCCGCATGTCCATCTCCAGGCGGGTGGAGGGCTCCAGCAGGAGGCGACGGCGCAGCCACTGGAAGAGCACCTGGGCCAGCCCGAGCACCGCGATGACACCGGCGGACTCCCACACGCGGGCGGGGGTGGCCCCGGGGGCCAGGACGGTGTCCACGAGCCAGCGCAGGGCCTGCGGGATGGCCAGGGCCATGGCCCCGCCCAGCACCGCGACGACGATGCCGGCCCGCAGCCTGCCCCGCATGGGCGCCAGGTACTCGGCGAACAGCTCATCGGCGGGAGAGCGGCGGGTCAGCGGGAGGCGAAGAGGCACCGTTCCACCCTACGCCCGCGGATCCCCACCTGTGACATGAGCCATGGCAGCTGCGAGGAGGGAGAGGACGGCGGCTCAGCGCGTGCGGCCGTGAGGGTCACCAGGACGGCCTCCGGCGGGCAGAACAGGCGCACCGGGGCGAAGCGGGAGGTGCCCAGCCCCGCGGAGACCTGCACCGGCATGATCCCCCGCTGGTAGGAGATGCCCTTGGCCCGGGCCGGCTCCAGGTCGCAGTTGGAGACCACCGCGCGCCCGCCCGGCAGGCAGATCTGCCCACCGTGGGTGTGCCCGGCGAAGACTACCTCGGCCCCGTCCTCGGCGAAGCGCTCCAGGCACCGCTGGTACGGGGCGTGCAGCACCCCCACCCGCAGGGAAGGCCGCTGCGGGTCCCGCGCGTAGGCCTGCGGGGCGAAGCCGGGATGCTCGTCGTAGCCCAGGTGCGGGTCATCCACCCCGGAGAAGTCCAGGCGCATCCCGCGCACGGTCAGGGAATCCGTGCGGTTCACCAGCCCTGTCCACCCGCGGGCGTCGAAGTGCTCGTGCATCCGCCGGAAGGGCAGCACCCGGCGGGCACCGCCGGAGGCTGAGACCTGGCCCTCGGCCAGGCTCGCCGGGTGCCCGCCCGCCGCGGCCGCCTTGGCCGCGGACTCCGCCGAGGTGTCCTTCCACAGGTACCGGGCCGGGTTCTTCAGCTGCGGGGCGAAGTAGCAGTTCGACCCCGGCACGTACACCCCGGGCAGATCCAGCAGCGGGTCCAGGGCCTCCAGCAGCGGGTCCAGGGCTTCGGGGTGGGAGAAGTTGTCCCCGGTGCTCACCACCAGATCCGGGGCCAGCCCGGTCAGGGACCGCACGAACTCGATCTTCCGCCGCTGCCCCGGGATCATGTGCAGATCCGACAGGTGCAGCACCCGCAGGTCCGGGGAACCCGGCGGCAGCACCGCCAGGCTCTCTCGGCGCACCGTGAAGCGGTTCAGCTCCACGAACCGCCCGTACAGCAGCGCGGCGGCCCCCAGTCCCGCCGCGGCCCCCGCCGCGATCCCCGCGCCGCGCACCAGCTTGCGGACGGAGGAGTGCGGGGGAGCGAGGGGACCGAAGGCCGCCGGGCGCGCCGTCGAGCTCATCAGGGCAGCTTGGAGACGATCTGCGTGCCCATGACCTTCGCGGAGGGGTCCGTGAAGGTCTTGTGCTCGTAGTCGTTCTTGACCTGGTTCATGTACCACTGCCACTGGGCGCCGGCGAAGGTCGCGCCGTCCACGTAGCTCTTGGACTGCCCGCCGATGCTCAGCCCGTTCAGGGAGCGACCGCCGAGGTCGTTGTTGCCGACCCACGAGGCCGTCGCCAGCCCGGAGGTGTAGCCCACCATCCAGGTCTGGGTGGAGTCATCCGTGGTCCCCGTCTTGGCCGCGGAGGCGTTCTCCAGGCCGATGCCGCGCTGGTAGCCCGAGCCCTGGGTCAGCACGTTCTTCAGCACGTAGCTCACCCCGCGGGCCACGTCCTTGTCCAGTTTGCGGGTGCACTGGGTGCCCGGAACGTCCACGGCCTTGCCGTTGCGGTCCGTGATGGAGTCGATGGCGCGCGGCTTGCAGTACATGCCCTCCGAGGCGAAGGTCGCGAAGGCGTTGGCCATGAACAGCGGCGGGACCGGCTGGGTGCCGATCAGCTGGGCGATGCCCTTCTCCGGGTGCATGTGATCCCCGGTCACCCCGTTCACAGCCCCCAGGTCCCCGGCCACATCGCCGATGGCGCACAGGTTCAGGTACCGGGCCGTGGCGAAGAGGTTGGAGTTGATGGAGTTGTAGATGCCGAAGTTCACGCTCTGCCCGGCCCAGTTGTATCCCGGCGTCGCGTTCTGGAAAGACCAGACGGAGGTGCCCGGGTTCGGACTCGTCTTCGAGTCCAAGCACGGCGTGTGCCACAGGGTCCCGGCCGGGTAGCTCAGCGGGGAGGCGTCCACCGTGGCGTTGACGCCGTTGCCCTCCTTGATCCACTCGGTCAGGGTGAACGGCTTGAAGGTGGACCCGGGGGCGTAGCCCTGCGTGCCGCCCATCAGCTCATCCGCGTTGTAGTTGTAGATGGTGTTCTCCGCGCCCTGCTCATTCGAGTAGTGCGAGTTCTGGGCCATCGAGCGGATGTTGCCCGTGCCCGGTTGCACGGAGACCAGCGAGGTGTTCACGTTGTCCGGGTTGGAGTCCGTGGGCTGGGTGCCCTCCACGGCATCCTGGGCCTTGGACTGCGCCTTCGGATCCAGGGTGGTCTTGATGGTCAGCCCGCCGCGGTTGAGCTTCGCGGCCCGCTCCTCCGGGGTCGTGCCCAGGGACTCCTCCAGGGCGATGGCGTTCTGCACGTAGGAGCAGAAGTACTGCGAGTCCTTCTTCGCCACGGTGCACCCGGAATCGGTGGGGTGGATGTCCAGGTCCAGACCCGAGTCGATGGCTTTGTCGTACTGGTCCTCGGTGATCTTCTTGTCCCGCAGCATCGTGCCCAGCACGATGTTGCGTCGCTTCTTGGAGGATTCCGGGTTGGTCGCCGGGTCGTAGAGCACCGGGGACTGCACCATGCCCGCCAGGGTCGCGGACTGCTGGATGTTCAGATCCTTGGCGTCGATCCCCCAGTAGTACTTCGCCGCGGCCTGGACCCCGTAGTTGGAGCCGCCGTAGTTGACGATGTTCAGGTACCCGTTGAGGATCTGGTCCTTGGACTTGTTCTGCTCCATGGAGATGGCCAGCTTCATCTCCTTGATCTTGTCCATCATCCCCTTGTTGGCGCCCAGCGTGGCCGTCGGGTCCCCGCCGTTCTGCACCGCGGAGTCGATCAGCAGGTTGTTCACGTACTGCTGGGTGATGGTCGAGGCGCCCTGGCGCTTGCCCGGGTTGACGATGTTGTTCAGGATCGCGCGGGCGATGCCCATCCCGTCCACGCCGCCGTGGTCGTAGAAGTCGTTGTCCTCGATGGACAGCTGCGCGTCGATCATGTGCTGGGAGATCTGATCCAGCGGCACCTCGTCGCGGTTCTCGGAGAAGAACTTGGTGATCTCCGAGCCGTCGCTGGCGAGGATCGTGGAGGGCTGGGACAGCGGCCCCTCCTGCAGGTCATCCGGCAGGCCCTTGAACCAGTTGATCGAGGCGTTGGCCGTCAGCCCGGCGGCCGCGGCCGGCGGGATCAGCAGGCCGGCCGTGACGAAGCCCGCGACGATGCTCAGCGCGATGAACTGCAGGAGGTCGCTGGGCCTGCGCCGCTCGCGGCGATCCCGACGCCGGGTGGATCTCTTGGATGAAGCCATGGGCACAGCATACAAGCAGACCCTGTGCCGTCCCGGGGTCCCGACGCCGTCGCACGTGGGGCAGCGCACCCGGCCGCCTGGAAGAGCCGGGGCAGGTCTCGGGGACTCGTCGCGGAGAGTCGTCGACCGGCCTGCGGCGGGGAATGGCCCGCCCGGGCCCGCGCGGCTACGCTGGGGCGCATGGAGAAATGGGAATACGCCACCGTGCCCCTGATGATTCACGCGACCAAGCAGATCCTCGACACCTGGGGTGAGGACGGCTGGGAGCTGGTCACCGTGCTGCCCGGCGCCGCCCCCGCGGGGGATGCCCCGGCGGGGAACATGGTCGCCCCGCAGCAGAGCAACCCCATCGCCTACTTCAAGCGCCGCAGGGAGGCCTGAGATGGCCGCCGCCGACTCCGCCGTCGAGGCCCGGCTGGCCGAGCACGGACTGACCGTGCCGGAGGTCGCCGCGCCCGTCGCCTCCTACGTTCCCGCCCGACGCGGCGGATCCTTCGTGTTCACCGCCGGGCAGCTGCCGCTGCGCGACGGGAAGCTGCCGGCCGCCGGCCGGGTCTCCGACTCCGGCGAGCCCGGCACCGTGGATCCCGCGACCGCCCAGGAGCTGGCCCAGCAAGCCGCGCTGAACACCCTGGCCGCGGTGAAATCCGCGATCGGGAATCTGGATCGGGTCGTGCGCGTTGTGAAGGCCACCGGATTCGTGAGCTCCGCCCCGGAGTTCACGGGTCAGGCCGGGGTGCTCAACGGCGCCTCGCAGCTGTACGGACTGGCCTTCGGTGAGGACGGGGCGCACGCGCGCTCCGCCGTCGGCGTGGCCGTCCTGCCCCTGGACGCCCCCGTGGAAGTGGAACTGATCGTTGAAGTCCGCGACTGATGTGCTGACCCGCAGCCCCCGGGTGATCGCCCGGACCGGCACCCCCGAGGAGCAGGAGCGCACCCCGCGCCACCTGCGCCTGTCCGAGCGGGAGTCGGCGGCGGCTAAGACATGGCTGGAGGAGCAGACCGACGCGGCCTGCTGCCCCCTGCGCACCGCCGGATGCGTGGTGCTGATCCGGGAGGGTGCGGACGGTCTGGAGGCCTTCCTCACCTACCGCACCTCCCCGGACTCGCCGCTGGGCAAGGTCGGCTTCCCCGGTGGGGCGGCCACGGCCGCCGACGAGCAGCCGGTCGGCTGGTTCGGCCCCACCCCGACGCAGTGGGCGCAGAAGTTCGGGCACGAGGAGATCCTCCCCGCCCGCTGCGCCGTCGTGGCCGCGATCCGGGAGACCTTCCAGGAGGTCGGGGTGCTGCTGGCCGGACCGGATGAGACCGCGACCGTGGAGAACTCCGAGGCCAGCGAGACCATGGCCTGCCGGGAGCGGATCACCGGGCGCGAGCTGGACTTCGTGGACTGGCTCAAACGCGGCGGCCTGAAGCTGCGCACCGACCTGCTCAAGCCCATCGGCCGCTGGCAGAGCCCCAACTTCAGCCATCGTCGCTACGACACGCACTACTTCGCCGCCGTCGTGCCCGTGGGGCAGAAGCCGCGGCTGCTGGAATCCCGCGGGGTGTGGGGCCGGTGGGTCACCGCCGCCCAGCTGGTCGCTGATCTGGATTCCACCGCCCTGGGCGAGGAGATCGGCCAGGAGAAGACCCGCGGGCTGACGGTGCAGCAGCTGATCACCCCGGGGGTGCTGTGCATCCTGGAGTCCCTGGCCCGCTCCCAGTCCGCGATCGGCTTCCTCACCAAGAAGCGCACCGTGCACACCCAGAAGCCGGAGCTGGAGCGGCGCGACGGCGCCCTGACCCTGTGCTTCACGCCGCCGGCCACCGGATGCGCGCCCCGCGCCAAGGGGGTCTGAGCCGCAAGGCTCTTACGCCCGGCACGGGGCCGCATCCGCGCGCAGAGAGCAGAGAAGGGGCTGGGCTCAGCGGCTGCGCTGGCGCAGGCGCTGCAGGTCCAGGATCACCACGGCGCGGGCCTCCAGGCGGATCCAGCCGCGCTGCACGAACTCGGCCAGGGCCTTGTTCACGGTCTCGCGGGAGGCGCCGACCAGCTGGGCCAGCTCCTCCTGGGTGAGCTCGTGGGCCACCAGGATGCCGTCCGTGGCCGGGCGCCCGAAGCGGTCCGCCAGATCCAGCAGGGCCTTGGCCACGCGCCCCGGAACATCCGAGAACACCAGGTCCGCCAGGTTCTCGTTGGTGCGGCGCAGGCGCCGGGCCAGGGCCTGGAGCACCTGGGCGGAGATGGACGGGGACTTCTCCATGGCCTTCTTCAGGCTCGCGTGCTTGACCCCGGCCAGCCGGGTCTCGGAGACCGCGGTGGCGGAGGTGGAGCGGGGGCCCGGATCGAACAGGGCCATCTCGCCGAAGATCTCCCCCGGGCCCATGATGGCCACGAGGTTCTCCCGGCCGTCCGAGGCGGTGCGGCCGAGCTTGATCTTCCCGGAGATCACGAAGTAGAGCTGATCTCCCGGGTCACCCTCGTAGAACAGGGTGGCCCCGCGGGAGAGGTCCACCTCCGTGAGCTCCTCGGTCAGGGCCGCGAAGGCCTCATCGTCCAGGGACGCGAACAGCGGCGCGCGCCGCAGGATCTCGTTGTCCATTGCACTCCTCACTTCTCTTCGGGTTCGTCACAGGGCTTCTCGTCCAGAGGGGAAGATCCAGCCTCCCGCGCAGACGAAGATCACCCTGTGATGTAATCAACGCCTTCTTCCACTGTATAAGCTGCCCCGGGAAACTGCCACAGCATCGCGTCGTCGGCGAGGATGCGCATCGAGTTCCCAGAGCCCCGGCAGGTCCCTGCCAGCTCGTCCGCGTACCATGGCAGGGCTCTCCCGGGGGCGGCCCGCACCGGCGCCGCCGCGGGCCTCCTCCGAACGGAAGGGCACCATGCTCCTGAATCTCACCCTGCTGGACTGGATCCTCATCCTGGTGATGGTCCTGTACGCGATCGGCGGATATTCCCGAGGCTTCTTCCTCACGCTCGGCTCCGTCGTCGGGTTCGCCCTCGGCGCAGTCGCGGCCTTCTACCTCACGCCGCTCGTGGTGAGCATGGTCGGCGGCGGCTGGCGCATCCTCGTCGCTGTGCTCAGCGTCGTGGGGCTCATCGGCCTCGGGCAGGCCCTGGGACTGGCCCTCGGCCGGCCCCTGCGCCGGCTGAGCGACCGCACCGGCCTGGGGCTCCTCGAGCGGCTGGCCGGGGCCGTGCTGAACGTGGCGACGTGCGCCCTGGTGATCGTGGTGCTCAGCTTCTCCGTGGGCCAGCTCGGGGTGGCTTCCATCACCCGGGCGCTCGGGGATTCCCGGGTGGTCACCTCCCTGGAGGGGTTCACCCCGGATCCGGTGCGCGAGGGCATCGCCCGGGCCCGTGCCGCGGTGCTCGCCCAATCCGGGATCCCCGAGCTGTCCGAGCGGCTGTTCCCGGCCGAATCCGCCCCGACCCAGACTCTCGAGAACCCGGCGCTGGACACCGCGGCGGACTCGGTGGTGCGCGTCAGCGGCACCGCCGAGGCCTGCCTGCAGAACCAGACCGGCTCGGGCTTCGTCGTCGCTCCCGGGATGGTCGTGACCAACGCGCACGTCGTCGCCGGGGTGGAGGAGACCACGGTGGAGACCCGCACCGGCAGCGCCTACGCAGGCACGGTGGTGCACTACGACGCCGCCACGGACCTCGCGGTGATCTCCGCGCCGGACCTGCCGGCCGCCGCCCTGAGCACCGGCCCGGACGCCGCAGCGGGGGACCTCGTGGAGTTCATGGGCTACCCCCTGGGCGGGCCCTTCGCCTCCCGCACCGCCACCGTGCAGGGCCTGAGCGAGACCCGCACCCGCGACGCCGACGGGAACCGGGCCCCCGCCCGGCAGATCTACCAGCTGGCCGCGGACGTGCAGCAGGGCAACTCGGGCGGGCCGCTGCTGAACTCGGACGGGCAGGTGATCGGGGTGATCTTCGCCAAGGCCGAGCAGGGCGAGACCGGCTACGCCCTGTCCCTGGCGGAGCTGCGCCCCGTCCTGGATGCCCTGGGCACCATGTCCGCACCGGTGGGCACCGGCACCTGCCACGCCGGCTAGCGGTCCAGGTGCTGGGCGAACCAGTCCACGGCCATCACGTAGCCGCACGCGCCGGCCCCGGCCAGCACGACGTCGGCCTGCGGGGAGACGAAGCTGCGGTGGCGGAAGGACTCGCGCCGGTGCACGTTGGACAGGTGCACCTCCGTCACCGGCAGCTCCGCTGCCTCCAGGGCGTCGTGGATCGCCACGCTGGTGTGCGTGTACGCCGCGGCGTTGAGCAGGATCCCGCAGGCCTCGGAGCGGGCCTCCTGGATCCAGTCCACCAGCGTCCCCTCCCCGTTGGTCTGCCGGAAGACCACCTCCAGACCGCAGGCCCCGGCCCGCTCGCGGACCATGGCCTCGATGTCCGCGAGCGTGGTGGTGCCGTAGACCTCCGGGTTGCGGGTGCCCAGCAGGTTCAGGTTCGGTCCGTTCAGGACGTACAGGGGCTTGCTCATGGGCTCCATTGTCCTCTTCCGACGGCTCCCGAGGGGGCAGGGTGGCTCAGGGGGCCGCTCAGGAGCGCAGGGACCGGGTGATCTGGTCCATGACCGTGGAATCCGCCAGGGTCGAGGTGTCCCCCACGGGGCGATCCTCGGCCACGTCCTTGAGCAGCCGGCGCATGATCTTGCCGGAGCGGGTCTTGGGCAGCTCCGGGACGATGAGCACCTTCTTCGGCTTGGCGATCGGGGAGATCGCCTCGCCCACGTGGGCCCGGATCTGGGCGGCCAGCTCCTCCCGGTCCCCGTCCTGCTCGGCGGCGGCGTCGGAGAGGATCACGAAGGCGATCACGGCCTGCCCGGTCGTCTCATCCGCGGCCCCCACGACCGCGGACTCCGCGACCGCCGGGTGCGAGACCAGCGCGGATTCGATCTCCGGGGTGGACAGCCGGTGCCCGGAGACGTTCATGACGTCGTCCACCCGGCCCAGCACCCAGATGTCCCCGTCCTCGTCCCGGCGCGCGCCGTCCCCGGCGAAGTAGGTCCGCTCCCCGAACCGGGACCAGTACGTGTCCTGGAAGCGCTGGTCATCGCCCCACAGGGTGCGCAGCATCGAGGGCCACGGGTGGGTCAGAGCCAGCAGGCCGGACTCCCCGGCGCCGAGGGGCTGGCCGAAGTCGTCGACCACCTCGGCGCTGATGCCCGGCAGCGCGCGCTGGGCCGAGCCCGGCTTGGCCGCGGTGACCCCGGGCAGCTGGGAGATCATGATGGCGCCGGTCTCGGTCTGCCACCAGGTGTCCACGATCGGGCAGCGACCGTGGCCGATGACCCGGTGGAACCAGGTCCAGGCCTCCGGGTTGATGGCCTCGCCCACCGTGCCCAGCAGGCGCAGGGACTCCAGGGAGTACTCCCCGGGGATCTGCTCGCCCCACTTCATCATGGTGCGGATCGCGGTGGGGGAGGTGTAGAGGATGCTCACCCCGTACTTGTCCACGATCTCCCAGAAGCGCCCGCGGTGCGGGGAGTCCGGGGTGCCCTCGTAGATGACCTGGCTGGTGCCGTTGAGCAGGGGGCCGTAGACGATGTACGTGTGCCCGGTGACCCACCCGACGTCGGCGGTGCACCAGTACACGTCCGTCTCCGGCTTGATGTCGAAGACCATCCGGTGGGTGTAGGCCGCCTGGGTGAGGTAGCCGCCGGTGGTGTGCAGGATGCCCTTGGGCTTCCCGGTGGTGCCCGAGGTGTAGAGGATGAACAGCGGATCCTCGGCCCCGTGAGGCTGCGGGGTGTGTTCGGCGGAGGCCCGGTCCACGACGTCGTGCCACCACACGTCGCGCTGCTCGGTCCACTCGATCTCCTCCCCGTTGCGCCGGACCACCAGCACGTGCTCCACCGACGGGGCGCCCTTGGCCAGCGCCGCGTCCACGGTGGGCTTGAGGCGGGTGGGCTTGCCGCGGCGGTAGGACCCGTCCGCGGTGACCACCAGCTTGGCCTCGCCGTCGTTGACCCGGGAGTGGATCGCATCCGCGGAGAAGCCGCCGAAGATCACCGAGTGGATCGCGCCCAGGCGCGCGCAGGCGAGCATCGTGATCACAGCCTGCGGGATCATCGGCAGGTACACCGCCACGCGGTCCCCGTGGCCGACGCCGAGCTCGGCGAAGGCGTTGGCGGCACGGCAGACCTCATCCTTCAGCCGGGCGTAGGTGTACTCCTCGGTGTCCCCGGGCTCGCCCTCGAAGTACAGGGCGACCCGGTCCCCGTGCCCGGCCTCCACGTGGCGGTCCACGGCGTTGTAGGCGGCGTTCAGGCGCCCGTCCTGGAACCACTTGGCGAAGGGCGGGGTGGACCAGTCCAGGGTCTCGGTGAACTCGGTGTCCCAGTGCAGCAGGGTGCGGGCCTGCTCAGCCCAGAACTCATCGCCTCGGCGCTGCGCCTCGTCGTACAGCTCGGCGGTGGCGTTGGCCTGGGCGGCGAACTCCTCGGACGGGGGGAAGACCTGTGCGTTCTCGCTCAACGGGATGCTCCTTCGGATCGTGTGAACTGCCTCCCACTGTAGCGGAGCGCTCGTGATCCCGCTCACCTGTGGATGGTGGCGGGGCCAGAACGTGCGGTGCGTGCGGGCCGCGAGCCCGTGCGCCGGGAAAGCGGAGCGGCCCCGGACGCCGCGGACCCCGCTCTGCCGGTGCGGCAGGGCGGGGCCCGGGGTGCTCAGGGTCGGTCCTGGGGGTGCTTCACCCGCCGAAGATGGCGCGGGCCAGCTTCTCCAGCCAGGGCAGCACGTCCTGGGCGATGGCGATGGCGGCCTGGATGATGGCGGCGACGTCCACGGTCATGGGATCTCCTTCTCGGATGGGGTGGGGGAGGGGGTGGGTCAGCCGAAGACGCCGGCGGCCTGCAGGATCTTGATGATCTGGGAGGCGATGTCCAGAGCGGACTTGAGCAGATCGGTCAGGACGGACCAGTCGAAGGCGGCCATGGGGTTCCTTTCGAGGAGAAGGCGTCGAACCTGCGCGAGGCGAGGCGCTCGCGAGGCAGTGCTACCCGTCACGGTGCGGCATCGGCACCACAGTATTGAGAACCCATCGCAATGACAAGAGGTGTCTGGGAAGTGCATCGGCGGTTCGCCGAGGAGGGCCTGCGCCGGGGCGCGTGCCCCGCCGCCGCGGGGCTGAGAACGGGTACCCTCGGAGATCATGAGCCCCACCGGATCCGCCCCGCAGACCCCGCCCACCTCGGTCGACGCGCCCGGACCGGCCATCCGCCGCGTCCCGGAGGACAAGGCCCGCGCCGGGGCGGCCGGGCGGCGTCGTCGGGGGCAGGAGGAGACGCACACGGGGCGGGTGCGCCGGGCCCGGCGCATCAACCGCATCCTCGCCGAGACCTACCCCTACGCCGTCGCGGAGCTGGACTTCGACTCCCCGTTCCAGCTGCTGGTGGCCACCGTGCTCTCCGCGCAGACCACGGATGTGAAGGTCAACGCCGTCACCCCCGGGCTGTTCGCCGCCTACCCCACTCCGCAGGATCTCGCGCAGGCCCCGCACGAGGCGGTCGAGGAGATCGTGCGCCCCCTGGGCTTCTACCGGGCCAAGACCCGCTCGATCATCGCGCTGGCCGACCGGCTCGTGGATGAGCACGACGGCGAGGTCCCCGACACCCTCGAGGGGCTCACGGCCCTGCCGGGGGTGGGGCGCAAGACCGCGTTCGTGGTGCTGGGCAACGCCTTCGGCCGCCCCGGGCTCACCGTGGACACGCACTTCGGGCGCCTGGCCCGCCGCTTTGGCTTCACCGAGCAGGAGGATCCGGTGAAGGTGGAGCACGACGTCGCCGCGCTGTTCCCGCCGAAGGACTGGACCATGCTCTCCCACCGGCTGATCTACCACGGACGCCGCATCTGCCACGCTCGACGCCCGGCCTGCGGGGTGTGCCCGGTCGCGGACCTGTGTCCCTCCTACGGCGCGGGGGAGACTGACCCGGAAGCCGCCGCCCGGCTGCTTAAGTACGAGTTCGCCCCCGGCCGGGAGCAGCTGCACCGGCGGTTCCTGGAGGGTGCGACTCGTCGGCAGCTGCGCGTCGAGGGGTACGGTCTCGGTGCCTGAGCGCGATGCCTCGCCGGCCTCGACCGCGCCGTCCGGCGGGCTGGGCACCGCGGCGGCGCGGGCCGTCCTGGCCCGGGAGGCCCGGACGGAGCTGGCCGCCCTGGGCGCGCGGGGCCAGCGGCTGCAGCTGGTGGACCGCGAGCCCTGGCGGCTGGGGAACCTGCCCGCCGGCAGGGCCCGGGAGGCCTCCGTGCTGATGCTCTTCGGCTCCCGCGACGGCGCCGGCATCGGCGTCAGCGACGGCGCCCGCGCCGCGGCACCTGTGGCGGAGACGGACGTGCTGATCCTCGTGCGCGCCGCGACGCTGCGCCAGCACGCCGGGCAGCCCGCCTTCCCCGGCGGCCGGGTGGACCCCGAGGACCGGGCCGCGCAGGATCCGGCCGTGGAGGCCGCGCTGCGCGAGGCCGTGGAGGAGACCGGGGTGGACCGGGCCGGCATCGACGTCCTGGGGCGCCTGGCCCCCGTGCCCCTGCCCGTCAGCGGCCACCTCGTGACCCCGGTGCTCGGCTGGTGGCGTGAGCCGTCCCTGGTGCAGGTGGTGGACGACGCCGAGTCCTCGCTGGTCGTGCGGGTGCCCGTCCGGGACCTGCTGGACCCCTCCCATCGGCACCTGGCCACGGTGACCCGCGGGCCCGCGACCCATCACACGCCCGCCTTCACGGTGCCCGTCGGCGCGGAATCCGTGACGATCTGGGGATTCACCGGCATCCTCCTGGATCGGCTGCTGCATCGGCTGGGCTGGGAGCTGCCATGGGACGCCACCCGCAGGATCCCCGCCCCGCGGTGAGTCCCGTCGGCGCGGCGTCGGCCGCTGCCGGCGGGGCGCCGTCGGGACGGGGATGCCGCCCGGCTCACTTCGCCTCGGCGTAGGAGCTCACCTGGGCCACGGTCAGCGGGAACTCCACCGGGGCCTGCCCGAACAGCAGCCGCCCGGCGGCGGCCGCCGCCTCCCGGACGATAGCCCGCACCGCCGGGGCCTCCTCGGCGGGACCGTGCAGCACCACCTCGTCGTGGACGAAGAACACCAGGCGCGTGCGCAGCGGGCCCGGGGCATCGTCGGCCCCGGCGCCGTCGGGCCCGGCTGGGTCCCCCGTTCCCGCGCCGCGCAGGCGCCGCCGGATCTCGCCCATCCAGCACATCGCCCACTCCGCGGCCGTGCCCTGCACGATGAAGTTGCGGGTGAACCGGCCCTGCGCCCGACGCAGCCGCACCGAACGGGCCTCCGCGGCGGCCGTGGAGACGTCCGCGACGGCCGCGGACCAGTCCGCATCCGGCAGCGGCGAGGTGCGCCCCAGCCAGGTGCGCACCTGCCCGCCGCGCTCCCCGACCGACGCCGCCTGCTCCACCAGGCCGATCGCCTCGGGGAACATCCGCCGCAGGTGCGGCACCAGGGCCCCGGCCTCCCCGGTGCTCGCCCCGTACATCGCGCCCAGCAGCGTGACCTTCGCGGCCTTGCGCTCGGTCAGCGCCGAGCCGGTGCGCTCCCCGAGCCGTGCGATCCCCTCGTACAGGTCCCGGCCCTGCCCGGCCACGGCCAGGGCCCGGTCCTGGGCCATCGCGGCCAGGATGCGCGGCTCCACCTGGGAGGCATCGGCCACCGTGAGCACCCACCCGGGGTCGGCCCGGACGGCTTCGCGCACCGCGTGCGGGATCTGCAGGGCCCCGCCCCCGTGCGCGGCCCACCGGCCCGTGATCACCCCGCCCACCACGTAGCGGGCGTGGAAGCGGCCGTCGCGCACCCATTCGTCCAGCCAGTGCCACCCGTTGGCCGTCCACAGCCGGTACAGCCCCTTGTACTCCAGGACCGGGGCGATCATCTCCCGACGGCGCGGGGCCCGGGTGCCGCCGTGCTCGGCCCACTCGAGCAGGGCGTGTTTGCGGGTGGAATCCACCGTGATGCCCACCGACTGCATGGCGCGCAGCAGCTCCTGCGGGGAATCCGGATTGACCTGGGGCAGGCCCCACTGCTCGGCGATCCGCTCGGCCAGGGCCTGCATCTTCTGCGGCCGCTGCCCCTCCGGCGGACGCGGGCCCAGCAGGTCTTCCAGCAGCGCCTCGTGCACCGCACGGTCCCATGGCAGGCCCTCGCGTTCGATCTCCTGGGCGATCAGCCCGCCCTGGGACTCCGCGGCCAGCAGCAGCCGCAGCCGGGACGCGGCCGGGGAGGCGCGCACCGCCGCCTCCTGAGCGCGGAACTCCGCCGCCAGGACCGCAGCATCCGGGCGGGCCGGGCCCCGCGCGGCGGCCGGGGCATCGAACAGGGAGGTCTGCGCGGGATCCGCCCGCGGTGTGGGAAGGCGGCCCGGCGGCCGCTCCTGCTGCTGCGGGTCCAGCGGCACCGTCGGGGTGTAGTCCAGCGTCCCGTCCGGGAAGGAGGCGACTCCGGTGAGGATGCGCTGGCACAGGGTCAGATCCCAGCAGCGATCCGGTGAGACCCCGGAGGCCAGCAGCTGCGGCATCACCTCCCGGCACGAGGGCAGCACCCACCGGATCCGGGCCGCTTCCTCGGCGGGCAGGGACCGCAGCGTCGCCCCCACGGCCTCGCCCAGCTGCTCCCACGGCACCTCACGGAAGCGCCGCGGCACCGGCGATGCCCCGTCGGCCGGGTCATCCGGGGCCTCGGGCCGCACGAGCCGCCAGGCGTCGCGAGCGTGGCCTGCGGCGGCGTCGTCCGCGGCGGGGGCCGGGCCCAGGAGGATGTGCATGGACCCATCATCCCAGGCGGGCGGGCATCCACAGGGGCGCATGCCACCGCGGATTCCCGGGCGTCCTCCACAGTCGGCCCGCAGGACCGGGGCCGGGCCGGCGGGCCGGTGCGGCGCGCGGGGCAGGGTGGGCCCATGAGAACCACCGCGGCCAGCCCACTGAGCATCCCGGACCGGGCCCGACCCCTGCGCCCCGCGCCCGCCCCCGACGGCGAGGCCGAGCGGCTGATCGCCGACCGCCTCGGCGCCGAACCGGCCCACCGGGCCCCGGAGAGCGGACGCGGCGTGCTGGTCTGGGGCAGCTCCCCCGGGTTCCTCGGCATCGCCGAGGATGTCGCCCGGGCCGCCCGGATGTCCCTGCGCACCGCCGATGCCGAACACCCGCCACTGTGCGGCCCTGAGGACGTGCTGCTGGTGCAGGCCGACGACGTCCCCGGCCTGCACCAGCTGCTGATCGGCCCGGCGGCCCCGCCGGAGCCGCGCCGGCCCGCGGTGATCGCCGGGATCAGCGGGGGCGCGGACCCGTGGGCGGCGGCCCACCGGATCGGCGCGGTGTGGCGCCAGCCCGACGTCGTGCTGCTGCCTCAGGGCCGGGCCTGGCTGGCCGACCACCTGGCTCAGGAGGGGGCCGCAGAGCCCGGGCACCCGCGGATCGGGGTGCTCGGGGCCAGCGGCGGCATCGGGGCCTCCGCCCTGTCCCTGTGGCTGGCCGACCGGCTGCGGGAGGACGGACGCGAACCCGTGGTGGTGGACGCCGTCGCGGCGAGCATCGGCCTGGACTCGTGCCTGAGCGCCCGCAGCCTGGACGGTCTGCGCTGGCAGCAGCTCGAGGCCCTGCCGCGGCGCCCGGAGCCGGCCCGGCTGCTGGCCTCCCTTCCTGCTCCGCAGGGCATCCCGGTGCTCACCGCGGACCCCGCGCACCCCGGGTTCGGCACCCGGCCCGATGCCGGGCGGTGGAGCGTCGTGGACGCGCTGGGCACGGTGGCCCTGCCCGTGATCGACCTCGGCTCGGCCGCGGCCATGGTCCCGCCGGGCGGCCTGGAGACCCAGTGGGTCTCCCGCTGCAGCGTCCTGGTCCTGCTCGTGCCCTTCACGCTGCGGGGGATCTGCCAGGCCCAGTCGGCGATGCGCCGGTGGGCCCCGGTGCTGCCCATCGTGCCGGTGGGGGCCGGCCCGCGGGTCTGCGACGTCTCCGATGCGGAGGTCGCCGAGATCCTCGGCGCCCCGCTGGCCGCGGCGCTGCCCCACGTGCCGGCCGTGTACGCCGCCTACGATGACGGCGCCCTCCTGGAGGTCTCCCGACGACGCGGCCTGCGCCGCCCCGTGGCCGCGGTGGCCGACGCCGCCCTGGCCGCCGCCGAGGCCCCCGGCGGGTCCGAGGCCGGGCCCGGACTGGCCCGGCGCTCCCTCGAGGTGGGTGTGTGATGCGCGGGGTGGGCAGCGCGAGCGGGCGCCTGGCCCGCTGGGAGGCCGAGCGGGCGGAGCTGCGGGGCCTGGGCATCCTGCAGCCTCTCCTGGACGAGCCGGGCTTGACCGACATCTACGTCAACGCCCCCGGGGAGATCTGGACCGACGGCGCCCAGGGACCGCGGCGTCGGGACCTCGCCTTCCCCGATGACGACGCCGTCCGGGAGCTCGCGGTGCGGCTGATCACCCTGGCGGGGCGCCGGCTGGACACCAGCCACCCCTGCGCGGATGTGCAGACCGCGGCCGGGTACCGGGTGCACGCGGTGCTGCCCCCGGTGGCCCCGGAGCACCCGCTGCTGTCCATCCGGCTGCAGCCGGAGCACCGCCCGGACTTCGCGCAGCTGTGCGCCTCCGGGCTGTGCGAGGAGACCACGGCGCGGCTGCTGCGCCGGATCGTGGCCGCGCGGATCTCCTTCCTGATCTCCGGGTCCACCGGCTCGGGCAAGACCACCCTGCTCAACGCCCTGCTGGGGCTGTGCCCGGCCCGGGAGCGGCTCGTGCTGATCGAGGATTCCGCGGAGCTGCGCCCCGAGCACCCGCACGTCGTCTCCCTGCAGACCCGCCAGCCCAACGCGGAGGGCACCGGCGGGATCGGGCTGACCGCCCTGATCAGGGAGGCCCTGCGCATGGGTCCGGATCGGATGGTCCTGGGGGAGTGCCGCGGGGAGGAGCTGAAGGATCTGCTGCTGGCGCTGAACACCGGCCACGAAGGCGGGGGAGGGACCCTGCACGCCAATTCGGCGCAGGCCGTGCCCTCCCGGCTGCTGGCCCTGGGGGCCCTGGCCGGGTTGGCGCCGGAGGCCGTGCGCCGGCAGGTGCTCACCGGGCTCGGGGCCGTGATCCACCTGGACCGGGGACCCCGCGGGCGCCGGGTCCGGGAGATCGGGGTCTTCCGGGACGATCGCCTGCCCGGCGCGCTTCCCGGCCCGGACGACGTCGGGCGCGCCCCGGCGGCTGGCGGCGCGTCCGGCGCGGCGGGCGGCGAGGGCCTGTCCGTGTGCCCGGCGTGGATCTGCCCGGAGAACGACGCCGCCCACCCGGGCCCGGGCCTGCCCGCGCTGTGTCGGCTGCTGGGGCTCGGGGAGACACCGGGGGAGGAGTGGACATGAGCGCGACCCTGCTGCTGATCACCGGGAGCCTCCTGCTGCTGCTCGGGCCCCGCGTCGGGAGGTCCCGACCGCTGCCCGTGGACTCATCCCGCCAGACGGGCCCGGCCCCGTGGGACGAACTGCTGGGCAGGATGCGCGCGGTGGGCGGCTCCCGGCGGGCCGTGGCGCAGCGGATCGATCTGGAACGGTGGCCGGCGCTGATCCAGCAGATGGCGGCCCTGCTGCGGGCGGGCATCGAACCGGCCGCCGTCTGGGCCGCGCTGCGCGAGCAGGGCCGCGGCGAGGCACGGGAGGAGGCGGGTGCGGTCGGGCGGGACATCGACGAGCTGATCCGCTGCGCCCACGAGGGGGCCCTGCTCGGCGCGGACCCGGCCCGCAGCCTGCGCACGGCCCGGCTGCACCACCCCCGATCCCGGGCGGTGCGCGATGCGCTGGCGGCCGCCTGGGCGGTCTCCGGGCGCACCGGGGCCCCGCTGGCCGGGGTGCTGGAGGGCCTGGCCCGGGCCGTGGAGGACGAGCTGGATGCCCTGGCCGCCCGGGACACCGCCCTGGCCGGCCCCAAGGCCACCGCCCGCATCCTGTCCACCCTGCCGCTGCTGGGCCTCGGGCTGGGGATGGTCATGGGCACGGACCCGCTCGGGGTGCTGCTCGGGATGGTCTGGGGACATCTGGCCTTAGCCCTCGGGCTCGGACTCTCCGCCGCGGGACTGCTCTGGACGCGTCGGCTGGTCCGAGGCGCCGAGGAGGCCGCGCCATGACTGGTTTCGCGATGATCCTCGGCGCGGTCCTGGCGTTGTGGGGGCGCCATCCGCTGCGGCGGGCGGGTTCCGCCGTCGCCCGGGAGCCCTCCCGTGCGGCGGGCATTCCGGCGGCCATCCGGCTGGAGCTGATCGGGGCGATGCTCGACGCCGGGCTGTCCGTGACCCGGGCGGTCTCGGTCCTGGCCGAGGTGGAGCGCGCGACGTCGCTGCGGCGGGTCGCGGCCCTGCTGGAGGCCGGCCTCGACTGGGACCGGGCCTGGGCGGGTGCCGCGGACCAGGGGGCGCAGAGCCAGCGGGGCCAGAGCTTGCGAGGCCAGAGCCCACTGGGACAGAGGAAGCGCCGCGCGGGGGAGCAGGCGCAGGAGCTGCGGATTCTGCGCGAGGCCCTGGACATCGCGGTGCGCACCGGGGCCCCGGCGGCCGCGCTGCTGCGGGCGCAGGCCGGGCGGATCCGGAACCGACGCCACCGCGACGCCCAGAAGCAGGCCGCGGCCCTGGGGGTCCGGCTGATGCTGCCCCTGGGGTTGTGCTCCCTGCCCGCCTTCGTCTGCCTGGGCGTGATCCCGGTGCTCATCGGCCTGGTCCCCGCCCTGTGGTGACCCCAAGAACCCCCGGTCGGCGGCTGCCGCCGGGTGATCCAGAAGAGAACGAGGAGAGGACGCATCATGCGACGCGAACCGAACACCCCCGCCGCGGACCCCACCTGGGCCGCGGACCCCGCCCCGGCGCAGCCCGAGACCGCGCACCCCGCGGCCACCGAGGCGGCGCCCGTCCCGGAGGTCGCGGATCCCGGAGCAGACCCCCGGGCCGTCGAGGCCCGGGCCGTCCAGGACCCGCTGACGCTCACCGGTGACGTGGTCCGCCACCCCGGCCGGGCCGGGGCCGATGACCCGGAGCTGGGCGCGACGACCGCCGAGTACGGCATCGTCATGCTCGCCGCCGTCGGCTTCGCCGGTCTGCTCGTGGTCATCCTCAAGTCCGGCGAGGTGAAGGAGCTGCTCATGGGCATCATCCGCACCGCGCTGTCCACGGGCTGAGCCATGGGACACCGCAACGGCCCGGGGCCGGTGCACACCGGTCCCGGGCCCGCGCACCCGACCGAGATCGAGCGGGGCAGCGCGACCGCGGAGTTCGCCGTCGTCCTGCCGTGCATCGTGCTGCTGCTGGCCGTGGTGCTCGGGGCCGGGGCCTGCGCCGCGACGTCGGTGCGGGCCGAGGAGGCCGCGCGGCTGGCGGCCCGCTCCCTAGCCCGCGGGGATCCCCCGGCCGAGGCGCAGCGCACGGCCCGCGAGATCATCGGGGCCGAGGCCCGCATCGGCGTGGCCACCACTGGGGACAGCGCGACGGTCTCCGTGCGCACCCGGGCCCCGGGGATCATCGGGGCGTGGGGCGGGCTGGAGATCACCGCCGAGGCCACGACCCGGGTGGACAGCGCCCGGGCCGATGCCGCACGGGAGGCCCAGCCATGACCGGCCGGACCCCGCCGCACCGAATCCCTCGCCCGCGCCGAGCGCCCGGGCCGCGCCGGTGGGCTGCGCCGGAGCTTCTCCGATCGGGACGGGAGCGCGGGCCGACGGCGCCGGAGCCGGCCGGGGAGCGCGGGGCCTCCACCGTCGCGATGGTCGGGATCATCGCCGTGATCGGGGTGCTGCTGGCCGCGGTGTGCCTGCTGGGGCACGTGGCCCTGTGCACCCATCGGGCGGCCACGGCCGCGGATCTGGCCGCCCTGGCGGCCGCGGACACCGCCCGGGGGCTGCGCCCCGGGGTGGCCTGCGACGAGGCCGCGCGCACCGCCCGGGAGAACCGGGCCCGCCTGGTCTCCTGCGCACCCGCTCCGGAGGACCCGGAGATCATGGACGTGCGGGTCGCCGTGGATCTGGCCGTGGGGGCGCGGCTGCTGGGACCGGCCTACGGCGTGGCCCGGGCCGGTCCGCCGCCCTCGGGGTCCGCGGGATCAGGCTCGTGATCCGGGTCGGCGGCGGATCCGGGCTCGGCGTCCTCATCGGCGGTCTGCAGCATCCCCCGCAGCAGGGCCACAGCGCCTGCCTTGCTCAGCGGGTGGTTCCGGTTGCCGCACTTGGGGGACTGCACGCAGGACGGGCACCCGGTCTCGCACTCGCAGGCCAGGATCGCCTCCAGGGTCGCGCTCAGCCACGCGCGGGCGACGTCGAAGCCGTGCTCGGCGAAGCCCGCCCCGCCGGGGTATCCGTCGTAGACGAAAATCGTCGGCAGCTCCGTGTCCGCGTGCAGCGCGGTGGACAGCCCGCCGATGTCCCACCGATCGCAGGAGGCCACCAGCGGCAGCAGGCCGATCGCGGCGTGCTCGGCGGCGTGCAGGGCCCCGGGGAACTCCGGCTCCGCCACGCCCTGCCCCGCCATCACCGGTCCGGGCACGGTCCACCACACGGCCCGGGTCAGAAGCTCCTGCGGCGCCAGCTCCAGGGGCTGCTCGTCGATGACCTCGTTGGTGGCCACGGCCCGACGCTGGAAGGAGACCACCTGGGTGCGCACCCGCACCGTGCCCGAATGCACCCGCACCGGCCCCCAGTCCCGGGTCCGCTCGGTCTCCAGCACCGAGACCTCCGTGATGTCCCGCGCCTGGGTCCAGAAATCCGGGTGCGCCCGGGTCACCAGCACGGCCCCGCCCGCCTCATCCAGCTCCTCCACGTGCCAGGTGCGGCCCTGGTGCACGTAGATCGCCCCGGGGTGGGCCTGCCGGTGCGCCTGGGCGTCGTCCATCGTGCCGATGATCCCGCCGGTCTGCGCGTCGATGATCTGCAGGCGCCGCCCGGCCCCGCGCAGGTCGATCGCGGCGGCCGCGGACTCCGGGTGGGTCCAGAACCAGCCCGTCGGGCGCCGCCGCAGGTAGCCGTCGCGCACCAGCCCGTCCAGCAGGGCCTCGGCCCGCGGGCCGAACAGGTCCAGCTCCTCGGGGCGGATCGGGCGCTCCGCGGCGGCCGCGCACAGGTGCGGGGCCAGCACGTACGGGTTGTGCGGGTCGAACACGGTGGTCTCCACCGCGACGTCGAAGACGTCCCGCGGGTGGTGCACCAGGTAGGTGTCCAGCGGGTCGTCCCCGGCGACCAGCACCGCCAGGGACTCCTGCCCGGCCCGGCCGGCCCGCCCGATCTGCTGCTGGAAGGAGGCGCGGGTCCCGGGCCAGCCGGCCACCAGCACCGCGTCCAGCCCGGCGACGTCGATGCCCAGCTCCAGGGCCGGGGTGGAGGCCACCCCGAGCATCTCCCCGGAGCGCACCTGCCGCTCCAGCTCCCGCCGCTCCTCCGGCAGGTACCCGGAGCGGTAGGCGCACACCCGGTGGGCCACCGCCGGATCCAGCTCGCCCAGGCTCTCCTGGGCGATCCGGGCGAGGGTCTCCGCGCCGCGCCGGGAGCGGATGAACGCGATGGTCCGCACCCGCTCGGCCACCAGCTCGGTGAGCAGCTGGGCCGCTTCGGTCAGGGCCGAGCGACGCCGCGGCACCCCGTTCTCCCCGGGCCCGGGGCGCCCCTGCCCCGGCCCGATCCCGGGCACCGGCGGGGCGGTGTCGGCGGAAGAGGACGGGATCGACCCACCGGTGCCGGACGGGCGGTGCCCGGCGGCCAGACCGTCCGCGACCTCCTCCTCCAGCAGCGGCTCCCACAGCAGCACCGTGACCTCCCCGTGCGGGGAGGCGTCCGCGGTGACGGCGGTGACCTGTTCCGGCTCCGCCCCGAGCAGCCGGGCGAAGGACTCCCGGGGTCGGGCCGAGGTGGCCGAAGCGCCGATCCCGGTGGGCGCGGCCCCGTGCAGGGCGGCCACCCGGCGCAGCCGACGCAGCACCATCGCCACGTGCGCCCCGAACACGCCCCGGTACCCGTGCGCCTCGTCCACCACCACGTAGGCCAGCCGGCGCAGGAACCGCCCCCACCGCTCGTGGTTCGGCAGGATCCCTGCGTGCAGCATGTCCGGGTTGCACAGGATGACGTTCGCGTAGTCCCGGATCCACCGCCGGTCCTCGGTCGGGGTGTCCCCGTCGTAGGTCGCCGCGCGCACCGCGGACAGGCCCAGCGCTCGCAGCGAGGTCAGCTGATCCGCGGCCAGGGCCTTGGTGGGGGACAGGTACAGCACCGTCGCCGGCTCCGCCGCCCCGCCCTCCTCGGGTCCGACCTCCCCGCGCAGCACCGCATCCAGGGCGGGCAGCTGGTAGGCCAGGGACTTGCCGGAGGCGGTGCCGGTGGCCAGGATCAGGTGCTCGCCGCCGCGCGGGGAGACCATCCTTCCTGCCCGGCGCGCCTGCCGGGCCCGGGCGCGGGCCGTGCGCTGGAAGGCGTGGGCGGCGTCGGCGGCCAGCGCCTGGTGGCGGTAGGGGTGGGGCACGCCCAGCCCGCGGAAGGCATCGATGACCGCCGGATGGGCCCAGTCCGGCCAGTCGGCGACGACGGCCTCGCGCTCGGGCAGCACGCGCACGTGCGTGATCTCCGGGGGCTGGCTGCCGAGGTGTAGGGCGCGCAGCTGCGGGTTCTCGGCGGGGACGGGGGCGGGCACCCGTCCATTGTGCACCGCGGGCGCGGGACGGGCGCCCGGGCCCCGGTGCGGCCCGGTCCGGGGGTCGCCGCAGCGGGTCGCGCAGCTCACATGTGCGGGTGGATCATGGGACAATGGCCGCATGAGCTTTCCGATGAACATCTCCGGTCAGGACCGGCAGGAGCAGGAGCCGCGGGTGCGGGAGCTGAGCCTGGACGAGAGCTGGCAGCTGCTGGAGGCGGCCCGCTTCGGACGCCTGGGCACCGCCGACGTCGGGCGGGTGGACATCACCCCGCTGAACATCGTCGCCTCCCACCGGCACCTGTACTTCCGCTCCGCGAAGGGCTCCAAGCTCACCACGCTGCAGCTGAACCCGCACGTGGCCTTCGAGATCGACTCGGTGCAGGGCGGCACGGCCTACAGCGTCATGGTCCGCGGCACCGCCCGCATCCTCACGGACCCGGAGGAGACGGCGAAGGTGGACGCGCTGGGGCTGAAGCCCTGGCTGCGCACCGAGAAGCTCGAGTACGTGGAGATCGCCCCGGACTACATCACCGGGCGCGCCTTCCGCCTCGGCGACTGACGGCCGACGAGGCCGCGGCAGGCGACGTAGGCTCGGGGAGGACGAGCGAGGCCACCCGGCGTCGCCGCTGATCAGCCGGTGAATCCACCGGAGCGAACGTGAGGAGGGCCCATGACGGCCCAGGAGATCAGGGGAATCAACCACCTGGGAGTGACGGTGCCGGACCTGGAGGAGGCCACGCGCTTCCTGCGGGAGGGGCTCGGGGCCAAGGTGGCCTACGACGGGCTGACCGGGCAGGACGAGCCGCGCCAGGGCGAGGAGGTCGAGCGGCAGCTGGGCCTGCCGGCCGGGGCGAAGATCGTGCGGCAGCGGATGATCGTCATCGGCACGGGCCCCAGCCTGGAGATGTTCCAGATCGAGGGCCCGCACCAGCCGGCCGCGGGCCTGGCCGACTACGGGCTGAACCACCTCAGCGTCTACACCGACGACATCGAGACCAGCCGGCAGCGGCTGATCGACGCCGGCGGGCAGGCGCTGTCCGAGGTGCACGGCAACTCCCGGCACGAGGACACCGAGGGCAACGGCAGCGTGTACGTGAAGGCCCCGTGGGGGATGCTGATCGAGCTGCAGACCCTGCCCCACGGCCACTACTACGGCGAGGACTCCGAAGCCGAGGTCTGGACGCCGCCGGCCCGCGACTGAGCGCTGACCCGGCCCGCGACCGAGTCCTCCCGCGCCTGAATGCCGAGCCCCGGCGGAACCCGGGGCTCGGCTGGGCCGGGCCTGGTCCGAGCCGGGGCAGGACCGGAGCGGGACTAGGCCGCCGGGTACAGCGGGTTGTGCCCGGCGGCCACCCGCTCCGCCTCCCGCACCGGGCCCGGGGCGGTGGCCCCCGCGGCGGCGTCGAACGGGGACCCGCCCAGCGCCTCGCGCCCGTGCCCGGTCAGCCACCCGGAGGTGTCCGGGCCCAGGGGCACGATCTGCGTCGGATTGATGTCCTCGTGCACCACGTAGTAGTGCCGCTTGATCTGCTGGAAGTCGATGGTGTCCCCGAATCCCGGGGTCTGGAACAGGTCCCGCGCGTAGCCCCACAGGTTCGGCAGCTCCGTGAGCTTGGACCGGTTGCACTTGAAGTGCCCGTGGTAGACGGCGTCGAAGCGCACCAGCGTGGTGAACAGGCGCACGTCCGCCTCGGTGATGTGCTCGCCCATCAGGTAGCGGCGCTCGGAGAGGCGCTGCTCCAGCCAGTCCAGCGCGGTCCACAGCCGCTCATAGGCGGCGTCGTAGGCCTCTTGGGAGCCGGCGAACCCGCACCGGTACACCCCGTTGTTGACCTCGGTGAACACCCGCTTCATCACCGCGCGCATCTCCTCCTCCAGGGCCTCCGGCCACAGGTCCGGGGCGCCCTCGCGGTGGAAGGCCCGCCACTGCTTGGAGAAGTCCTCCGTGATCTGCGCGAAGTCGTTGGTCACCACCTCCCCGGAAGGGATGTCGACGACGGCGGGCACGGTGATCCCCTTGGGGTAGTCTGGGAAGCGCTTGAGGAAGGCCTGCTGCAGCCGCTCGATGCCCAGGACCGGGTCCACCCCGTCCGGATCCAGGTCGAAGGTCCAGGAGCGGGCGTCGTGGGTGGGTCCGGACATGCCCACGGAGATCGCCTCCTCCAGGCCCAGCAGGCGCCGCACGATCAGCGTGCGGTTGGCCCACGGGCAGGCGCGCGCCGCGACGAGCCGGTAGCGCCCGGCCTCCACGGGCCAGACGCCGCGCTCGCGCTCATCCGTGCCCGGTGCCAGCCCCGTGTCCGCGAGGATGCGGTCCTCGATGTAGTCGGTGTCCCGGGTGTACTCCTGCCCCGGGGTCACGTAGGTGCCGCGGGTGCTGTGCTGATCGGTGCTCATCCTGCCATTGTGCGCGATAACGCTTGATCTGTGAACCAATCTCGTGCGCCGCGCGGCGGGTGCTCGGCGTCGTGGGAGACTGGAGGCCGTGACCTCCGACGCCCCCGCCTTCTCCCGCATCCCGCACGCCCCGCGCAGCGACGACCCCGCAGCCCTCGAATCCCTGGCCGAGGCCCTGGCCGCCGTGGACTACTCCTACGACGGCGTCCTGGCCCTGCTGGGCGAGGGGCCCTTCGAGGCGATGGCCCGGGATCAGATCGCCCCCGCCCGGCACCGGGTGCGCACCATCCTGGCCGGCACCGCCGCGATGCCCGACGGCGCACGGGTCACCGCGGGGCGGCGTCGGCTGGCCGGGGCCGTGGACTTCTTCCTGCTGGCCGGGACCCTGAGTGCTGAGGCCCTGGACGCGACCCTCGGCGAGGGCGCCGCCCGGCTGCTGGATCACCTCGGCTTCCTCACCCCCGCGAGCGAGGACCCCGAGACCGACGCCCCCGATGCCCCGGCGGCCGCGCCCCGCTACCGGGCGGCCTTCGACCTGCGCCCGCACTCCGCCGACGACGGCACGGACCTGTGGGTGGCCTCGGACCTGGGCGCCCACCAGTACCCCGGGGCGCTGCCCGCCGATCACGTGCTGGGCATCGGGCAGGCCTCCCTGACCCTGGCGCAGATCACCGAGCGCCGCCCCGTGGACACGGCCCTGGACCTGGGTACCGGCTGCGGCATCCAGACCTTCCATCTGCTGGCCCACGCCCGGCACGTGACCGCCACGGACCTCTCCGAGCGCGCCCTGGCCTTCACCCGCTTCAACCTGGTGCTCAACGCCGCGGCCCTCGGCCTGGACCCGGCCCACCCGGAGCAGCGGGTGCGGCTGCTGCGCGGCAGCCTGCTGGAGCCGGTGGCGGGACAGCGCTTCGAGCTGATCGTGTCCAACCCTCCCTTCGTCATCACCCCGCGCACCCCCGGGGAGGATCCGCGGCGGCGCTACACCTACCGCGACGGCGGGATGGCGGGGGATCAGCTCGTGGAGCGGCTGGTGCGCGAGCTGCCCGAGCACCTGGTCCCCGGCGGTCGGGCCCAGCTGCTGGCCAACTGGGAGATCCCCGCCACTGCGCCGGGTCAGCAGGCGGACTGGGACACCCGGCCCCGCCAGTGGGTCGGCGCGGAGACCGAGGCGTGGTTCGTGCAGCGCGAGGAGCTCACCCCGGAGGGCTACGCCCAGACCTGGCTGCGCGATGCCAGCCAGCAGCGGGATCCGGCGGCCTACGAGGAGGCGTTCCTGGCCTACCTCGAGGACTTCGCGGCCCGCGGGGTCGCCGCCGTCGGCTTCGGCATGGTCTGGCTGCGTCGCCCCGCCGAGTCCGAGGCCCCCGCCGACGCCGAGGGGCGGGCCCTGCGCCGCTTCGAGGAGATCACCCACCCGCTGCAGCAGCCGCTGGCCCCGTTCCTGACGGCGGCTGTTGCGGCCCACGACGCCGCGGCGGGCCTGGACGATGCGGCCCTGCGCGAACAGCACCTGACGGTGGGCGAGGACGTCACGGAGGAGCGCCACCAGCGCCCGGGAGCGGAGCACCCGGGGGTGATCCTGCTGCGCCAGGGGACGGGATTCCGGCGCACCGAGCTGCTGAGCACGCAGGACGCCGGCTTCGTCTCCGCCTGCGACGGCGAGCTGTCCGTCGGGCAGATCCTGGACGCCCTGGGCGCCCTGCTCGGCTGGGAGGGTCCGGACCCGGCCGTGGCCCTGCTGGCGCGGGTGCGCACCCTCGTGGAGCGCGGGTTCCTGGTGCTGCCGGAGACGACGTCGGGCGCCGCTCCCGCCGCGGGCTGAGTCCGACCCCGCCCGCACCCGGCCTGGGGATGCTCGGCGGGGCCCGCGGCGTCCTCGGCTATCGTGGGAACCGCATCCACTCATCCACCGGTCATCTCGATTCCGAAGGAGTCACGTGCCAGCACAGGCGAAGGGCAAGGGCAGCGGGAGGAGCCTCCTTATCGTGGAGTCCCCCTCCAAGGTCAAGACCATCGGGGGCTATCTGGGCGACGCCTACGTCGTCGAATCCTCGATGGGGCACATCCGCGACCTGCCCCAGCCCTCGGAGCTGCCCGCCGAGATGAAGAAGGGCCCGTACGGGAAGTTCGCGGTGGACGTGCAGCACGACTTCGAGCCGTACTACGTCATCAGCCCGGACAAGAAGAAGAAGGTCGCCGAGCTCAAGCGGCTGCTTAAGGACAGCGACGCCTTGTACCTGGCCACCGATGGCGACCGGGAGGGCGAGGCCATCGCCTGGCACCTGCTGCAGGTGCTGCAGCCGAAGGTCCCGGTGCACCGGCTGACCTTCCCGGAGATCACCAAGGAGGCCATCCAGCGCGGCTTCGAGAACCTCCGGGAGATCGATGCGGACCTGGTGGACGCCCAGGAGACCCGCCGGGTGCTGGACCGCATCTACGGCTACGAGCTCTCCCCCGTGCTGTGGCGCAAGGTCAAGCAGGGGCTGTCCGCCGGGCGCGTGCAGTCCGTGGCCACCCGCCTGGTGGTCGAGCGGGAGCGGGAGCGGATGGCCTTCCGCGCCGCCGAGTACTGGAGCCTGACCGGCACCTTCGCCACCAAGGCCGAGGAGTCCTTCACCGCCCGCCTGTCCGCCCTGGACGGCGCCCGGGTGGCCACCGGCCGGGACTTCGCCGACGACGGCGCCCTGAAGCCGGCCTCCCGGGGGAAGGTCGCGCACCTGGACGAGCAGACCGCCCGTGGACTGGTCGCCGCGCTGGAGGGCGCTGATTTCGTGGTGACCTCGGTGGAGACCAAGCCGTACACCCGCCGCCCGGCCGCCCCGTTCACCACCTCGACCCTGCAGCAGGAGGCCGCGCGCAAGCTGCGCTTCTCCTCCCGCTCCACGATGCAGGTGGCCCAGCGCCTCTACGAGTCCGGGTACATCACCTACATGCGCACGGACTCGGTGGCCCTGTCCGAGCAGGCGATCAACGCCGCCCGCCGCCAGGCCACCGAGCTGTACGGGGCGGAGTCCGTCCCGCAGTCCCCGCGCCACTACGCCTCCAAGTCCAAGAACGCCCAGGAGGCCCACGAGGCCATCCGCCCGGCGGGGGACTCCTTCCGCACACCCTCGGCCGTGAAGTCCCAGCTCTCCGCGGACGAGTTCCGGCTCTACGAGCTGATCTGGAAGCGCACCGTCGCCTCCCAGATGGCCGACGCCAAGGGCCAGACCGCCTCGATCCGCCTGGCCGCGCGCACCGCGGACGGGCGCACCGCCGAGTTCTCGGCGTCGGGCACCGTGATCACCTTCCGCGGGTTCCTCGCCGCCTACGAGGAGGGCCGCGACGCCGCCCGCGAGGAGGAGGCCGACGGGCGCGGGCAGGACAAGCGCCTGCCGAAGCTGGCCGAAGGCGACGCGCTGACCGGGCGCGACGTGGCGGCCGACGGGCACGAGACCGCCCCGCCGCCGCGCTACACCGAGGCCTCCCTGGTCAAGGCCATGGACGAGCTGGGAATCGGGCGGCCCTCCACCTACGCCGCGGTGATCTCCACGATCGTGGACCGCGGGTACGTGGCCAACCGCTCCGGCTCCCTGGTGCCGCAGTGGATCGCGTTCTCCGTGGTGCGCCTGCTGGAGGAGCACTTCTCCAAGTACGTGGACTACGAGTTCACCGCGGAGATGGAGGAGGACCTGGACCGCATCGCCCGCGGGGAGCAGGGCAAGGACGAGTGGCTGACCGGCTTCTACTACGGCAACGAGACCAAGCACGGGCTGCTGCCGATCGTGGAGGACCTCGGGGAGATCGACGCCCGGGCCATCAACTCGGTGGAGATCGCCGAGGGGATCACCCTGCGAGTGGGCCGCTACGGGCCGTACCTGGAGTCCGGCGGCGGCGTGGACGAGCAGACCGGGGAGGTCACGGACCCGATCCGGGCCAACATCCCACAGGACCTCGCCCCGGATGAGCTGACCCCGGAGAAGGCGCGGGAGCTGATCGAGCAGGGCAAGTCCGACGGGCGCGAGCTCGGCGTGGACCCGGAATCCGGGCACATGATCGTGGCCAAGGACGGGCGGTTCGGACCCTACGTCACCGAGCTCATCCCGGAGATGACCGACGAGGAGTTCGAGCGCTGGAAGGCCGAGCAGCCCGTCGAGTACTACAAGAACGGCAAGCCCAAGCCGATCAGGAAGCCCAAGGCCGCCAAGCCGCGCACGGCGTCGCTGTTCAAGTCCATGGACCTGGCCACCGTGACCCTGGAGGAGGCGCTGAAGCTGCTGAGCCTGCCCCGGGTGGTCGGCAAGGACGCCGAGGGCACCGAGATCACGGTGCAGAACGGGCGCTACGGGCCGTACCTGAAGAAGGGCTTGGACTCCCGCTCGATCGCCTCCGAGGAACAGATCTTCACGATCACCCTGGAGGAGGCCGAGGCGATCTACGCCCAGCCCAAGCAGCGCGGGCGGGCCGCGGCCAAGCCGCCGCTGGCCGAGTTCGGGAAGGACCCGAGCACGGACCTGCCGATCGTCGTCAAGGACGGGCGCTTCGGCCCGTACATCACCGACGGGCAGACGAACGTGACGGTGCCCCGCTCGGAGACCCTGGAGGGCCTGACCACCGAGCGGGTCGTGCAGCTGCTCGCGGAGAAGCGGGCCAAGGGCCCGGCCAAGAAGCCCGCCCGGAAGAGCCCCGCCAACAAGACGACGGCCAAGAAGACCACCGGGACCAAGGCCACCGCCAGGAAGACGACCGCGAAGAAGACGACGGCGAAGCGCTCCGGTGCGGCGTCGTCGGCGAAGACCACCGGGAAGGCCTGAACCCATGCGTCTGTCCGTGCTCGACGTCGGCTCCAACACGGTGCACCTGCTGCTGCTGGACGTGACCCCCGGCTCCCGCCCGGAGCCCTACGCCTCCCACAAGATGCCGCTGCAGCTGGTGCAGCACCTCACCGAGGACGGGGACATCTCCGAGAAGGGGCGGGATCTGCTGACCAGCTTCGTCGCCGAGGCCCGGGACTTCGCCGCCGCGCACGACGCCGAGGACCTGCTGGCCTTCGCGACCTCGGCCATCCGCGAGGCCGGCAACGGCGCGCAGGTGCTGGAGCACGTGCAGTCCCGCACCGGGGTGACCCTCACGGAGATCTCCGGGGACCAGGAGTCCGCGATCACCTACTTCGCGGTGCGCCGCTGGCAGGGCTGGGGTGCGGGCACGATCCTGGACCTGGACATCGGCGGCGGCTCCTTCGAGATGTCCATCGGCCAGGACGCCCTGCCCGATGCCGCGGTGTCCGTGCCGCTGGGGGCCGGGCGCCTGACCCGCCGGTTCATCGAGCACGACCCGGCCAAGCCCAAGGAGATCAAGGCGCTGCGCAAGCACGTGCGCCAGACCCTCAAGCCGGCGGTGGAGAAGATCCGCGCGGCCGGCACCCCGGACATGGTGGTGGGCACCTCCAAGACCTTCCGCTCCCTGTCCCGGATCTGCGGGGCCGCGCCCTATTCGGCCGGTCCCTACGTGAAGCGGGAGTTCCACCTGACGGACCTGCGGCTGTGGACCCGGCGCATGGAGGCTATGACCGTGGCCGAGCGGCGGGACCTGCCCGGGGTCTCCGCTCGGCGGGCCGCGCAGATCCTGGCCGGCGGCATCGTCGCGGAGACCGCGCTGGAGCTGTACGGCGTGGAGACCATGCGCTCGGTGCCGTGGGCCCTGCGCGAGGGCCTGATCCTGCGCCGGATGGAGCGGCTGAACTCCGCCCAGGGGCCGACGGCGATGATCGACCCCAAGACCCTCTCGGACCTCGCCTAGGAGCATCTCTTCCGTGTCCACCCCCTCCCTTCCCGCCCCCGACGACGCGCCCCTGCCGGAGGTGCCCGGTCTGGCGCGGCCGGTGGCCCTGTCCACCTCGGCCTGCTACCCGCTGGGGGTCCCGGAGACCTTCGCGACCGCGCAGGACCTGGGCTATGACGCCGTCGAGGTGATGATCACCGGGAACCCGCTGTCCCGGGACCCGGACGAGCTGCTGGACCTGCAGCAGAAGCACCAGCTGCCCATCGCCGCGATCCACGCCCCGACCCTGCTGCTGACCCAGCATGTGTGGGGGGATGCCTGGAACAAGATCCGGCTGGCCGCGAAGATGGTGGAGCGGGTCGGCGCCGACGTCATGGTCGCCCACCCGCCGTTCGTGTGGCAGCGGCGCTACGCCCGCGGCTTCGCCGAGCACGTCTCCCGGATCTCTCGGGAGGAGGGCGTGAAGATCGCGGTGGAGAACATGTACCCGTGGACGGTGCGCGGACACTCGGTGCAGGCCTACGCCCCGCACTGGTCCCCGCTGGATCAGGACTACGAATGGGTCACCTGGGACTTCTCCCACGCGGCGGCCTCCGGCACGGACTCCCTGGAGGCGGTGCGCCAGCTGGGCGGCCGGCTGGGGCACGTGCACCTGACCGACGGCTCCGGGAAGGCCATCATGGATGAGCACCTGCGGCCCGGGCACGGCACCCAGCCGGTGGCCGAGACCCTGGATCACCTGGCGGCGGTGGACTGGCACGGGGTGGTGGGGGTGGAGGTCTCCACCCGCAAGGCCAAGGACGTCTCGATGCGCGATGAGTGGCTGGCCGAATCCCTGGCCTTCGCCCGCGCCCACCTGGGGGAGGCCCCCCGGGAGCGCGATTGAGGCTGCCCCTTTCGGCGTCTCGCGAGGGTCTCCTGACGCCGAGCCGTCAGTGGTGTGCGTTATGGGCACGTTATGCGCCACGTGGGTGACGGTTCGGCGCTCGCGTGCGGCGTCGTCATCGAGTGGTCTCCTGTGACGCGCGGAATAACGGGACGGCGTCGCGCCGTTGCACCGGGCAGAGTCCATCCGTCCCCGACGCCGCGCGGCCGCGTGCCGCGCGAGACAAGGAGTGCCGCATGTCCGCCCCCGTGATCGCCTTCCTCGGCACCGGCTCCATGAACGGCTCGATCCTCGACGGCGTGCTCGCCGGCGGGGCCGACCCGTCCGCGGTGCGCGCGACCACCCGCTCCGCGACCAGCGCCCAGCGGCTGGCGGCCGAGCACCCGGAGATCACGGTGCTCAGCGAGGAGGACGATGAGCGGGCCAACCTGCGGGCCGTCGACGGCGCGGACATCGTGCTGCTGGGGGTCAAGCCCAAGGGCATCCAGGATCTGGCCGCGAGCCTCGCCGAGGCCCTGGATCCCAGCACCGTGGTGCTCTCGGTGGCCGCCGGCATCGACGTGGCGATGCTGGAGCAGGAGCTGCCCGAGGGCCAGCCGGTGGTCCGCTCCATGCCCAACACCCCGTCGTCGGTGGGCCGCGGGGTGATCGCCCTGGTGCCCGGCACCCACGCGGGGGAGGAGGCCCTGGGCCTGGCGAAGGACGTGCTGCGCCACTCCGGCACGGTGCTGGAGGTCTCCGAGGATCAGATCGGGGCGATCACCGGCGTCTCCGGTTCGGGCCCGGCCTACGCGTTCTTCTTCGCCGAGGCGCTGCAGCAGGCCGGGCAGGCCCTGGGGCTGGATGAGCAGACCGCACGGCTGGTGGCCAAGGAGACCCTGGCCGGGGCCGGGGAGCTGCTGCACGCCGACGACGCCGACCCGGCCGCCCTGCGCGAGGCCGTCACCAGTCCAGGCGGCACCACCGAGCAGGCGCTGAAGGTCTTCGCCGAGGGCGGGCTGGTGGAGCTGACCGAGAAGGCCGTGCGCGCCAGCGCCGAGAAGGGCGCGGCCATGGAGGAGCAGTTCCGCCGGTGATGCTCACCGGGCCCTGTCATCCCCGACGGGGCGATGGTAGCGTGCGGGGCATGAGACGAATCCCCTCACCCACGGAGCGCCGGGCCCTCCATGCCCCGCGTTTCGTGGTGGCTTGTCCCGAGGCTCAGGGGCAGCACCCCACCGGCGACGACGGTCTGACGGACCGGCAGCGGGAAGCGCTGTCGCAGCGGTACCGCCGCGGCCCCGGCGCGCCCCTGACGTATGCCGAAGGGGAGATCATCCAGCGCTTCCGCGCTCGACGGCATGGCGGCTGAGCAGCTGCGGCAACTCGATCGCGCGGATTTTCCCCAGCTCCAGCAGTGGGTCTGCACCTCGCCGGCGAACGCGAGATACCAAGGAGGGCGTCGACCGTGGCATCCTCGCCCCTGGGAGCTGGAGGTGCAGTCCTATCTGCGCACCCTGAAGCCGAAGACTCCCGGAGTCCTCTGGGGCGCATTTCACGGGCCGGAGCTTCGGGCCGTCGCTCACCTGGACTTCTCCGAGGATTTCGGAGCGACGATCATCCGAGCGCTTGCACGGGCTGAGGCGTATCGAGGTCAGCATCTGGGCGAGGTGATGCTCGAACAGTGCATCCGGTTCGCTGCGGGAGCGGTGCTGCGCGCGACGGCGGATGTCCTCGTCGCGAAGATCGACCACCGGAATGAACCCAGCAGGAGGCTCTTCGACAGCAAGGGCTTCACCCGCGAGGGCTCGGAACCGCACAGCGGACTGGAGCTCTGGCTCAGGAACGTCTGATGGCCAGTCTCTCGCCATCGCCGTCGCCGAGCCGTCACTGCCGTGGCGTCTGGAGGCCTCGGAGCCCACGGCAGTGACGGTTCGGCGTCGGAGGGGCTACGGCCGGGCCGCGAAGCGCTCGATCAGGTCCACCTGGCCGGAGACGATCAGCACGTCCCGGGAGGTGATCTTCGTCTGGGCGGTCGCGTAGGTGAAGTCCTCCCCGGGGGACTTCACACCCACGATGGTCACCCCGTAGCGGTCGCGCAGGTTCGCCTCCTCGATGGTGAACCCGTGGGTCTCCTTGGGCGGGTACATCTTCACGATCGCGAAGTCGTCGTCGAACTCGATGTAGTCCAGCAGGCGCCCGGACACCAGATGCGCTGCGCGGCGCCCGGCGTCGGCCTCCGGGTAGATCACGTGGTGCGCGCCGATGCGGGAGAGGATCTTCCCGTGCGCCGGGGTGATGGCCTTGGCCCAGATCCGCTCGATCCCCAGGTCCACCAGGTTCGCCACGATCAGCACGCTGGACTCGATCGAGGTGCCCACCCCGACGACGGCGGCCCCGAAGTCCTCCGCGCCGACCTGGCGCAGGGCGTCGATGTCCGAGGCGTCGGCCTCCACCACGTGGGTGAGCACCCCGGACCACTTCTGCACGGTCGCGGCGCTGCGCTCGACGGCGAGGACCTCCTTGTTCTGGCGCAGCAGCTGCAGGGCCGTGGACGCGCCGAAGCGGCCCAGGCCGATCACCAGGACGGGGGCGTTGTGGGCGGGACGCTCAGCCAATGAGGGGCCTCTCTTCCGGGTACTTGAACAGGCGCGAGCGGGAGCGCAGGGCCAGGCCGGTGGCCACGGTCACCGTGCCCAGCCGGCCGATGAACATCAGCACAGACAGGATGCACAAGCCGCTGGCGGGCAGGCGCCCGGACAGCCCCACGGACAGCCCGCAGGTCGCGTAGGCGGAGATCACCTCGAACAGGATGGTCTCCAGGGGCTCCCGGCACACCATCATGAGCGCGGCGGTGCCCAGCACCACGCAGGTCGCCGACAGCACGATCACCGTGATCGCGATGCGCAGCACCGAATCCGGGATGGTGCGGTGGAAGGCGGTGACGAACTGGTCGCCGCGCGCCTCGGCGAGGATCGCCAGGAACACCACCGCCATCGTCGTGATCTTGACGCCGCCGGCGGTGGAGGCGGAGCCGCCGCCGACGAACATCAGCATGTCCGTGATGAGCTTGGTGATGGGGTTCATCTGGTCCATGTCCACCAGGTTGAACCCGCCGGAGCGGGTCATCACGGAGGCGAACACCGCGTGCAGGGTCTTCTCCATGACGGTCTCCCCGCCGAGCGTGTCCTCGTTGCCCCATTCGGCCGCTCCCCACAGCAGCGCCCCCACGACCAGCAGGATCAGGGAGCCGAAGATGGTGATGCGGGCGTTGAGGTTCCAGCGCTTGGGGTTGATCCCGACCATCCGCAGCACGAGGATCACGGGGAAGCCGAGGGAGCCGACGAAGACCCCGGCGCACAGCGGCAACAGGATCCACCAGTCCGTCCCATACGGGACCAGCCCGTCCGAGTGGGGGGTGAATCCGGCGTTGTTGAAGGAGGACACGGCGTAGAAGATGCCGTGCCACACGGCCGTGAAGAGGTTCTCCCCGAGCAGCATGAACCGCGGGGCCAGGAGCACGGCGATGCTCGCCTCGATGCTCGCCGAGGTCAGCACGACGGTGCGCAGCAGCTGCGCGACCTCCCCGAGTCGGCCCTGCTTGCCGGCGATGCTCAGCCCCTCCTGCGCGAACAGCTTGGTGCGCAGCCCCAGCTTGCGCCCGAGGGCGATGGCCAGCAGCGAGGTCATGGTCAGGGTGCCCAGTCCGCCGATCTGGATGGCCAGCAGGATCACCAGCTGCCCGAACACGCTCCACTGGCTGGCCGTGGACACCGCGGTCAGCCCCGTCACGGTCACCGCGGAGGTCGCGGTGAACAGGGTCGTGGCCAGGTCCGGGGCGTGCCCGCTGCGATTGGCGATGGGCAGGCTCAGCAGCAGGGTCGCGACGATGATGACCAGCAGGAACGCGGTGATGGAGATCCGCGCGGGGGAGGTGCCGAAGATCCGTCCGGCGAAGTCCCGGGCCTGCTGGGCGCGGGTGCGCGGCTCACGGGAGAGGGTCGTGGCGGTGTCCCTGCTGAGCACGCCTCCTCCTCCCGGGTGCGTTGCGGCGTCGTGACGGGTCCGAGCCGAACGGGCGTCCAGGCGGCGGGCGGAGAGCTTCAGAGGACGCGGCGGCGGGGGCCGGTTCTCAGCGTAGCGGCTCGGTGGGCCCGGGGACGAGACTGCCGCCCCGGGGCGACGCCGCGGGGCCGGGATCGCGACGACGGCCGGTGGCCTCCACCCCCGGGGCGAGGTCCGGGCGTCATCTGGGAGGGCGCGGTTCGGGTCCGCCGGGTGCGCCGTGTCACAATCGATGACGTGAGCATTCTGCCATCCGCCTCCTCCGGGCGCGGGGCCCAGCCGGAGACCACGGTGCTGTGGGACCCGGCCATGACCGCGTACTTCTTCGGGGATTACCACCCGATGCATCCCAGCCGCCTGGAGGCCACCGCGCGCCTGGCCGCGGACCTGGGACTGTTCGACCTACCCCAGGTCACCCGGCAGAGCCCCGAGGTGCTGGACGACGCCGGTCTGCTCACCGTGCACGACGCCGAGTACGTGGCGGCGGTGCGGCGCATCAGCGCGGACCCCTCGCTGCGGATCCCCGGCACCGGTCTGGACGGGGAGGAGACCCCCGGATTCGCGGGGGTGCACGAGGCCGCGGCCCGGCTGGCCGGGGGCAGCCTGCAGGCGGCCGAGGCCATCCTGGAGGGTACGGCGCAGCACGCGGTGAACTTCGGCGGGGGGATGCACCACGCCCACCGGGACCACGCCAGCGGGTTCTGCGTGTACAACGACTGCGCCGTCGGGATCCGGCACCTGCTGGACCACGGGGTCGGCAGGGTCGCCTACATCGATATCGACGCCCACCACGGGGACGGCACGCAGGCCATCTTCTGGGACGACCCCCGGGTCATGACCATCTCCCTGCACGAGACCGGGATGTCCCTGTTCCCCGGGACCGGCTTCGCCAACGAGTCCGGCCCGGAGGGGGAGGCGGTGGGCACCGCGGTGAACGTGGCCCTGCCCACGCGCACGGGGGACGCGGAGTGGCTGCGGGCCTTCCACGCCGTCGTGCCGCAGCTGGTGCGGGCCTTCGCCCCCGAGGTGATCGTCTCCCAGCACGGCTGCGACTCCCACTTCAAGGACGACATGACGCACCTGCGGCTGTCCGTGGACGCGCAGCGGGAAGCGGCGCTGAGCATCGCGGACCTCGCCGCGGAGCTGACGGAGGACCGCTGGATCGCCACCGGCGGCGGCGGGTACAACGCCCTGGATGCGGTGCCGCGCTCCTGGACGCACCTGATCGGCATCGCCGCCGGCCGGTACCTGGATCCCGCGACGCCGACGCCGCCCAGCTGGCGCTCCTGGCTGCGGGAGCGCTACGGGGTGCGAGCCCCGGAGCTGATGGGCGACGAGGTGGACGTGTGGTGGCGCTCCTGGGAGATCGGGTACGACCCGGCCGATGACCTGGACCGCACCGTGATGGTCACCAGGAAGCAGGTGTTCCCGCTGTGGGGGCTGGACCCGTGGTACGACTGAGCCGGTCGGCGGACCCCGGCGACGGTGCCCGGACATCCGCCGTTAAGGTGGAGGACATGAGCACCGATGTCTTCTCCGTGATCGCCGACCCCACCCGCCGACGCATCCTGCGGGCGGTGCAGGGGCAGGCGCGCCCGGTCAACGGCATCGTCACGGAGCTGGGGGTCAGCCAGCCGACGGTCTCGAAGCACCTGAAGGTCCTGCGCGAGGCCGGGCTGGTGAGCGTGCGCGCGGAGGGTCAGCGGCGCCTGTACTCCCTCCTGCCGGAGCCGCTGGAGCCGGTCCGCCAGTGGCTGGAGGAGCTGATCGCCGCGGGCGAAGAGGCTCCGGCGGAGCAGACCGCGCCGGAGCAGGAGACGACGGGTCTGGGCACGGCGGAGAAGTCCGACGCGGGGGAGGCCCCGGCAGAGCAGGCCGATGCCGCAGCCCCGGCAGCGGGGGACGAGGCTCAGGGGTCTGAGTCTCAGAAGTCGAGACCGCAGGAGCGCCCCGCAGGGGCTTCGGCGCCGGCGGCCGGGGTGGTGCAGCACCGCCCGGCCCATCGCCGCACTCCCCGGCGCTTCCAGCCGCTGACCCCGCTGCCGGCGACCACCCAGCCGGCCGCCCCGCCGACCCCGGAGCCCTTCGACCTGGAGGCCGCCCTGGCCTCGGCCCCCTCGCACCCGGCCGAGGGCGTGCCCACCGATGCCGAGCCCGCTCTTCCCTCCGTCGAGCAGGACATCGCGCCTGACGTCGCACCGGCCGATCCCGCACCCGCAGACGTCGAGTCCGCAGCCGCACCCGCCGCGATCGAGCCGGATCGGCCGGAGCCCCCGCAGGAGCCCGCACCCGCAGATGCCGACCCCTCGGGTCCGGTGGAGGCGGTGGACCCGCTGGCGCGCCGCACGTCATCGGAACCGGCCGATGCGGGACAGTCGGGATTCTTGGCTACGCTGTTTGGCAGGAAGCGCGGGCGATAGGAGGGCCATCCTCACGTCCTGGACCACCACCGTCGACCGTAGGGAAGAATCAGCAACGACATGGCTACCGACCGGAAGATCCTCCAGTGGCTGGAGAGCGAGCTGTTCGACGGCGCCCTGGTGCTCGGCCAGCAGCTGCCCAGCGAGCGGCGGATCGCCGCGGCCGTGGGCGCCTCGCGCAGCGCGACCCACGAGGCGCTGAAGTCCCTCGAGACCATGGGGGTCCTCCGGCTCTACGAGGGACGCCGTCACCAGGTGATCGCTCAGCTCGTGCGCGAGCCCGCGGCCTCCGCCGGCCCGGCGCTCAAGCTGCATATGGCCACCGCCGAATATCCCCTGCGCGACATCGTCCACACCCGGGTGCTCCTGGAGACCTGGGCCGTGCGCCGGGCGGACCGGGAGCACCCGGCGATGCGCGAGCTGCACGCCATCATGGAGGAGATGGACCGGGATGACCTGGGGCTGAAGGACTTCCACCAGCTGGAGGTCTCCTTCCACGTGGCCCTGACCCGGCTGGCCGGCAACAGCCTGGTCACCGGTCTGCTGACCTCCCTGCGCGATTCCATCTGCGAGTACACGATGTCCCTCGTCGGCTACGTGCCCCTGTGGTCCGCGACCGCCACCCGCCTGCGGGCCGAGCACCGCGCGATCGTCGCCGCTCTGGAAGCCGGGGACAACGAGCTGGCCGCGCGCATGGTCGCCGAGCACATCGAGGGCCACTACCTGGAGGCGGGGGTGGACCCGGACCGGAAGCAGCGCTCCTCCGCCAGCGTGTTCATGCAGCCGCAGACCGACGAGGAGGGGAAGGTCCAGCCGCGGGAGAACGCCTCGACCCTGGCCGGCAGCGTCGCCGACTCCCGGGACTCCGACGCAGACCTGCCGGATTCCGCCCCCGCCGGAGAGGACGGGCTGGAGAGCTTCCGCGCGGAGGACGACGCCGAGGATGCGGATCGCCCCGCGGCCCCCGCCGAGGCCGCGGATTCGGGGAAAGCCGACTCGACCTTGTAAAGTGTCTGAGGACCGTCGAGAAGACAAGGCAGGTACATCTATGGGTTCCGTCATCAAGAAGCGCCGCAAGCGCATGGCCAAGAAGAAGCACCGCAAGCTCCTGCGCAAGACCCGCCACCAGCGCCGCAACAAGAAGTAGTCCCTGACAGCGGACCGCGCGGCACCCGAACGGGTGCGCCACGGCCGCCCGCCGCACCCGCGGTGGGCGGCCGTCGTCGTCTGCGGGCGCTGCGGGGCGCCGCGCGCGGGCCGGGCGCAGGCGGTTAGGCTGGGGGATATGAGTGCCGCCGTCTCCCCCTCCGCCGCCGCGGGATCCGCCGGGTCCGCGCCCCGGCTGGAGCTGCTCACCAGCGCCGGATGCCACCTGTGCGAGCAGGCCCGGCGGGACCTGGACGCCGTGACCGGGGAGTTCGGCCTCGACTGGAGCGCCCGGGACATCGACGGGGACCCGCAGCTGCTGCGCCGCTACGGCACCGAGATCCCCGTGCTGCTCATCGACGGCACCCCCCGGGACTTCTGGCGCATCGACGTCCCGCGGCTGCGTCGCCTCCTCGCCGGGCTCCTGGCCGGGCGGGATCCCGAGGCCTGACGGCCCGCGCACCCCTCGGGCCCGACGCCGTCGGCCCGCACCCGGCCCCCGCGCCTCCCGCCCGCCGGGAGACGCAAGGAATCGGAAAGGAACACCATGACCGCATCCGCGACGGTGCACCTGCTGCGCCACGGCGAGGTCCACAACCCCGAGCGCATCGTCTACGGGCGCCTGCCCGAATACCACCTGTCCGAGACCGGGCGGCAGATGGCGGAGCTGGCCGCCGCGGAGCTGGCCCGCCGGGCCGCCGACGGCGCGCGCATCGTCTGGCTGGGCGCCTCCCCGCTGACCCGCGCCCAGGAGACCGCCGCCCCCGTCTGTCGGGAGCTGGGCCTGCCCGTGCACACCGATGAGCGCCTGATCGAGGCCGGCAACTGGTTCGAGGGCCTGCACGTGGACCGCCGGGAGCTGGCCGGCAGCCCCCGGCACTGGCCGAAGCTGCTCAACCCGCTGCGCCCCTCCTGGGGGGAGCCGTACCGGGAGCAGGTGACCCGGATGGCCGAGGCCGTCAAGGCCGCCGCGGTGCGCGCCGTCGAGATCGGCGGGGACGGGGCGGAGGCGGTGCTCGTCTCCCACCAGCTGCCCATCTGGATCCTGCGCCGCAGCATCGAGGGCCGGTCCCTGCCGCACGATCCGCGCAGCCGCCAGTGCAACCTGGCCTCCCTGACCTCCCTGGAGCTGTCCGACGTGCACGCCCCGGGCCGCCCGCGGATCCGCTACACCGAACCAGCGGCCCCCCTGTACCCAGGGGTCATTCAGCTTCCCGGCTCATAATGGCCGGACCCGCGCCCGGGCCGCAGCTCGAGCGCGCCCGCACGCCAGCCACCGCCCGGAACACCCCGTCAAGAAAGCACCATGCCCCTTCCCGATCGCACGCGACTCACCCGCCGAGGATTCCTCGCGGCCGGCACCGCTCTGGGCCTAGCCGCGCTCACGGCCTGCTCCTCCGGCGATGACGGCCTGGCCGAGCAGGCCAACCGCGCCGACGGCAAGGGCTTCATCTCCGGGGACGGCACGGTCACCGAGTACGCCGAGAAGGACCGCACGGACCCCGTGCAGTTCACCGGGAACCTGTTCGACGGCGGCCAGCTCACCGGCGCCTCCCTGCACGGGAAGCCCTCCCTGCTGAACTTCTGGTACGCCGGCTGCGCCCCGTGCCGGGCCGAGGCGCCGCACCTGGTCAAGCTGCACGACGAGTTCGGGGACCGGGTGGCTTTCTACGGGGTCAACCTGCGCGATGAGAAGGGCACCGCGGAGGCCTTCGAGCGCAACTTCGGGGTGGACTACCCCTCCGTCGAGGACCGCACCGGCGAGGTGCTCATGGCGATGTCCGACTACGTCCCGGCCCAGGCCGTGCCCACGACCCTGGTGCTCGATGCCCAGGGTCGGGTGGCCGCCCGGGTGCTCGGGCAGATCGACGAATCCACCGTGCGCACCCTGATCCAGGACCAGCTCGGCGGGGCCAGCGCCGCGCCGTCGGCCTCCGCGACGGCGTAGGGCACGGGCGTGGGTTCCTCCTTCGGTCAGGTGGTGCTGGACGGCTCCCTGTGGGCCGCCGTGCCCCTGGCCGCCCTGGCCGGGCTGATCTCCTTCGCCTCCCCGTGCGTGCTGCCCCTGGTGCCCGGGTACCTCGGGTACGTCACCGGGCTGACCGGATCGGACCTGCAGCAGCGCCGCCGCGGGCGGATGTTGGCCGGGACCGGGCTGTTCGTGCTCGGCTTCTCCTTCGTCTTCGTGCTGATGTCCGTGCTCCTCGCGCAGGTCGGGGCCGCCCCCTGGCTGCGCGGGCAGACCTGGATCACCGTGGTGCTGGGCCTGCTGGTGATCCTCATGGGCGTGGTGTTCATGGGCGGGATCCCCTGGTTCCAGCGGGACCGCAAGATCCATGCCCGTCCCCCGGCCGGACTGTGGGGCGCCCCGGTGCTGGGGATGACCTTCGGGCTGGGCTGGGCCCCGTGCATCGGGCCCACCTTCGCCGCGGTGCAGGCCCTGGTCTACGTGCAGGGACCCACCAGCGCCAAGGCGATCCTGCTGACCACCGTGTACTGCCTGGGCCTGGGGGTGCCGTTCCTGCTGATCGCCCTGGGCTTCCGCCGCTCGGCGGAGGCCTTCGGGGTGCTCAAGCGGCACCGTCGGGGCCTGCAGATCACCGGCGGTGCGGTGCTCGTCGTCGTCGGGGTGCTCATGGCCACCGGGGTGTGGGGCTCGCTGATGTCCTGGATCCAGTCCGTGACTCCCGGTTATGAGCTGCCGGTATGAGCCCGGAATCGTCGAAGGGAAGCCACGCCATGAAGTCCGAGGACTCCCCGGAGCAGACCTCGCCCGACGCCCCGAAGCGGCAGGGGAGCCGACGCTCCCGCCGTCGGGGACGCACCGCCGACGCCCCCGCGCTGGGGCCGCTGGGCATGCTGCGCTGGGCCTGGACCCAGCTGACCAAGATGAACACGGCCCTGTTCCTGCTGCTGCTGCTCGCGGTGGCCGCGGTGCCCGGGTCCATCTTCCCGCAGAACATCCAGGACCCCGGCAAGGTCCAGACCTACCTCGAGGCCCACCCCACCTGGGGGCCGATCGCGGACAAGCTGCAGCTGTTCGACGTCTTCTCCTCCGTGTGGTTCTCCGCGATCTACCTGCTGCTGTTCATCTCCCTGATCGGCTGCGTCCTGCCGCGGGCCGTGAAGCACGCCAAGGACTGGCGGGCCAAGCCCCCGCGCACCCCCCGCAACCTCACCCGGCTGCCCCAGCACCGCACCCTGACCATCCCCGCGGACTCCGTGCGCACCGCCGACGGCGCCCCGCTGGACCCGCAGACCGCGGTGCGCACCGCCCAGCGGATCCTGTGCCGGCGTCGCTACCGCACGGACCTGCGCCTGGACGGCCCCGCCCCCAGCGTGGGTGCGGAGCGGGGCATGGTCCGGGAGCTGGGCAACCTGCTGTTCCACGCCGCGCTGATCGGGGTCCTGGTGGGCATGGCCATCGGCTCCCTGTTCGGGTACTCGGGACAGAAGATCGTGGTCAAGGGGGAGTCCTTCGTCAACACCCTGGTCAGCTACGACACCTTCACCCCCGGCACGGACTTCGACGCCGACCGGCTGCGTCCCTTCTCCCTGACCCTGGACGACTTCCACGTCAGCTTCGACCGGCAGCAGGGCTCGCCCACCTACGCCCAGCCCCTGGACTTCACCGCGGACGTGTCCGTGAAGGACGACGCCGACTCCAAGGCCCGGAAGGAGACCCTCAAGGTCAACCAGCCGCTGAGCGTGGACGGCACCCGCGTGTACCTGTCCGGCAACGGCTACGCCCCGATCGTGAAGGTCACCGACGGGGACGGGAAGGTGGCCTACGAGGGCCCGGTGGTCAGCCTCGCCACGGACAAGACCTACACCTCCTCCACGGTCCTGAAGGTCCCGGACGCCCGCCCGGATCAGCTCGGCTTCGTCGGGATGTTCCTGCCCTCCGCCGTCATCCAGGACGGGCAGTCCCCGTACTCGGCGGACCCCAGCCTGTCCAACCCGGCCCTGGTGCTCTCCTCCTACAGCGGGGACCTCGGGCTGGACGGCGGCACCCCGCAGAACGTGTACGTGCTGGACACCTCCTCCCTGCACGAGCTGAACTCGATGCGCAACAAGAACGGCATCGTGCTCACCGAGCAGAACCCCAAGGCCGAGCTGCCCGAGGGCAAGGGCAGCATCGAGCTGGAGGGCGTGAGCCGCTACGTCGGCCTGGACATCCACTACGACCCGGGCAAGCCCGTGGTCCTGGTCTCCTTCCTGCTGGCCTTCGCCGGACTGGTGGTCTCCCTGTTCGTGGCCCGGCGCCGCGCCTGGGTCACCGCGCGTGCGACCCGCCTGGCCGACGGCACCGACGCCGTGGTCGTGGAGTACGGGCTGCTGGCCCGCGGGGAGGACCCGCGCATCGGCGCGGAGGCGGACCGGCTGACCCAGCTGTTCGCCAAGGAGTGGGGACTAGAATTCAGCGAAGCGTGAGCCCCCGGCCGCGCCGCGCGCAGACTCGCGAGGAAAGGCAGTCATGACCCTGAACGAGAACCTCGGCCAGTGGAGCGAGATGCTCATGTTCCTGGCCGCCCTGGTCTACGTGGTGGCCTTCGTGGCCTTCACCTGGGACCTGGCCTCCCACTCCCGAGCCACCCGCCGCGCCGAGGAGGCCACCCGCGCGGAGTCCGGCGACGCCGCCTTCGGGCTGGAGCGGGTCCCGGCCGGGGTGGCCGCGGGCGGGGCCGGTGCTGATGCTGGTATTGATGCTGGGGCTGGGTCTGGTGCCGGCCGCGGGCAGGAGGGTGCGGCGCCGTCGGGGCGGGCTGCTCCGGGCTACCCGGAGGATGCCGCCGAGCAGACCGGCGTCGGCACCCGGGGCCGCGGACGCTCCCGCGCGGAGAAGGCCCGCCTGGCCGGGCAGACCGCCGATGACGCGATGCTGTACTCGGGGGAGCGGCGCCCGGCCGCGAACGTGGCCGTGGCCGTGATGGTGTTGGCCGCCGTGGTGCACCTGGCGGGGGTCGTGACCCGCGGGCTCGCGGCGGGGCGGGTGCCGTGGGGCAACATGTACGAGTTCTGCACCACCGGCGCCCTCGTCGTCTCCGCGGTGTTCCTGATCTCCCTGCTGTTCCGGGACCTGCGCTTCGTCGGGACCCTGGTCTCCGGGTTGGCGCTGGTGATGATGGTCGCGGCGACGATCGGCTTCCCCACTCCCGTGGGGCACCTGCAGCCGGCCCTGCAGTCCTACTGGCTGGTGATCCACGTGTCCGTGGCCGTGATGGCCTCCGGGGTGTTCACCATCACCTTCGCGATGGCGGTGCTGCAGCTGCTGCAGGGCTGGCGGGAGCGGCGGCTGATCGAGGGGGAGCGGGACCGGATGCCGTTCCTGCGCCTGGTGCCCTCCGCGCAGGCCCTGGAGAACTTCGCGTTCCGGCTCAACGCCGTCGGGTTCGTCATGTGGACCATCACCCTGGCCTTCGGGGCGATCTGGGCGGAGCAGGCGTGGGGCCGCTACTGGGGCTGGGACGCCAAGGAGGTGTGGACCTTCGTCATCTGGGTGGTCTACGCCGCGTACCTGCACGCCCGGGCGACCCGCGGGTGGACGGGCGCCCGCTCGGCGTGGCTGTCGATCATCGGCTACGCCTGCATCATCTTCAACTTCACGGCCGTGAACACGGTCTTCAACGGCCTGCACTCCTACTCGGGCCTGTAAACCCCCTCCCCCTCGCCGCAAAACTGGAGATGCTTCGCATTTCGGGACCTGTATCGTCCCGTTCTGCGAAGCATCTCCAGTTTTGCGGGCTGGTGGGGGAGTGGGCGGGGTCAGTCCGGTTTGCGGCGCTGCTCGCGCTCCCGGTCCTTCCGACGTCGTTCGGCCTGCTTGGCCAGGAAGTCCAGGTACGCGGCGTCGTCGTCCGGGGCGCGCCCGGCCTGCGGGGCAGGTCCCGCGGAGGGACCGCGACGACGACGGGGCTCACCGCCTGCGGGTCGGTCCCGGCGGGTGCCGAGGCTCAGCCACAGCACGGGACCGATCACCGGGAAGAGCAGGGCGATGAGGAACCAGGCCGGCTTGGGCAGGGCCCGGATCCGGCTCCGTTCGGTGCGGGCGACGTCGAGCAGGGCGTAGATGCTCAGCCCCACCAGCAGGGCCCCGACGGCGATGATCAGAACGGCGCGCATGCCAGCGATTCTACCGGGGCCCGCCGGGCCCCGCTCCTGGGGTCGCCCCTGCGCGACATGATGTCAAGCGCGCTCCTCGTAGGGCCAGTCAGTGGCGAGCAGCGCCTCCACGGCGCGATTTCGGAAGCGGTACACCTTGCCGCGTCCGCGGCGCTGGATGATGCCGCGCACGACGTCGAGGCGTTGTGAAGTGGGCCCTGCCTGACTGGATTTCGCGTACCCGGCCTCCTCCGCGATCGCACTGAGGGTCCGCGACTCAGCCGGCAGCGCGACCATGGCGTCGAGGAATTCTCGTTCACGGGTCGGCAGCCTCTGGAGGATGCGCTCGACGTGCGTCTCCGCGGCGTCCGCCGCCCGCTCCCACCCTCGGAAGGCCTGACGCTCGGTGATCACCTCGCTGGTGCCGGCGTTCCAGGCCTGTTCCCCGGCCAACTGGAAGAGGAAGGGTTCGCCGCAGGAGAGCTGGATGATCGCTCGGCGGGCGTCCGGGTGCATGCTGATGCGGGTGAGGCCGCCCTGGTCGTCGGGGACTTCCCACCCGTCGGCGACGAAGGGCTCGAGCGCCATCTCCAGATCCTCGTCGCTGATGGCCTCCAGCACCGTCGTCTTGAAGCGTCGGGCGAAGGTCGCACCGGTGCGCGCTCCGGCCATCTCCGCGAATTCCGGAAGACCGGTGAGGTAGACGGCGAGGGGAAGCACCCGCGAGAAGGAGTATCCGCCGGGCGCCTGGACCGTCTCTTCGTGGGTGAGCGCATCGCCGAGGGCGACCAGCAGCTGGGAGCGGACATCGTCATCGTCGATGTTCTGCACTTCATCGAGGTGTATCAGCACCATGGTGTTGCGGGCCCGCAAGGCGGAGCGTCCGATCTCGATCAGCAGATCGGTCAGGTCGGTGTACGGCTCGGGGGCTTGCGCATCCCGCAGGCTCAGGGACACTCCCGCAGCTGCGATCTTCTCAACACGACGGATCAAGGCGGTCACCGAGTGCTCTCGGGCCGTGGTCAGGCCCGCCTGCCGGGCCAGATCCACCAGCGCCCGGGCGAGGCGGCGCAGCGGATCGGTCCCCCGGGGAATCCGCAGCTGGCCGGTGGTCCAGTCCCCCTGGTGCCGGGCTTCCTCGCTGATCCTGTTGACCAGACAGGATTTCCCCGTGCCCGGTTCACCCAGGATGGTCCTGCCCCGTTCGGCCCTACCCGCCAGACGACGAGGCCGGAGCACCTGATGCCAGTCATCGAGCTCCTCGCGGCGCCCAGCCCAGATCTCGGGGACCGTGTCCGACCCCGGGTTGAAGGGACAGTCAACGGGCGTTCTCATGGTGATAAATTTATCACCTATTCGATCTGCTGATAAATTTATCAGAGACGGTCGGGGGAGGGGGCGTGACGGCTGATCCACCGGGGGCTGCGGGGCCGATGGTCGGGGCGGGTCCGTCTTCAGAAGGCGTGCAGGTGCCGCGGGTACAGTGGTGGCGTGAACTTCCTGAAGTACTCGCTGATCCGCCTGGGCCTGATCGTCGTCGTGTTCCTGCTGTGCATGCTGATCGGCATCGGGCCGTTCCTGGCCGGGATCTTCGCGGTGCTCATCGGGCTGGCCGTGGGCTACCTGGCCTTCCCGCGCCTGCACACCGCCGCCGGGCAGGAGTTCACCGCCTTCTTCCGCCGCCGCCGCACCCGCAGCGAGGCCCGACGCACCCACCCGCGCACCGCCCAGGAGGACGCCGCGGTGGAGGACGAGTACGTGGACGAGCAGCTGCGCCGCGAGGACCGTAGCATCTGACCCCGGGTTCTTCCGCGAGGCGGCGTTTTCGTTCCCTGTTTCGGCGTTTTAGGGAACGGATGCGCCGTCTCGCGTGGGCCGGGGGGAGGGGTGGGTACGGATGCGCCGGGTCGTGTTGGGGCAGGCCCACCCCCGAGAAGCCGGTCAGGGGCGGGGCGGCGTCGGCTCCCCGATGCGGCGGTTGCGGCCGGCGACGACGCCCGCGGCGAACTGCACGCACGCCAGCACCAGCAGCGACCACAGCACCGCCGCCCAGGATCCGGTGGCCTCGGCGAGGGAGCCGGCCAGCAGCGGGCCGGTCGCCGCCAGCAGGTAGCCCAGGCACTGGGACATCCCGGACAGGCGCAGGGTGTGGGCCGGGTGCACGGTGCGCAGACCCATCATCGCCAGGGACAGGGAGAAGCCGCCGCCGCAGCCGATGCCGACCAGACCACACCACAGCACGGCCCCGCCCGGCCACAGCAGCGCTCCTACTGCCGGCACCACGATCATCGAGGACAGCAGTATCGCCAGCCACGACTGGGACGCGCGGCGCTCGGCCAGGAAGCTCACGGAGAGGTTCCCCAGGATCCCGGTGACCTGCAGGGTGAACAGGTGCCACCCGGCGGCCGCGGCTCCCACGCCCAGTCGGGCCTCCATGCTCGGCAGCCACATCATCACCGTGTAGAACACCGCCGACTGCAGACCCATGTACAGGGTCACCGCCCACGCGATGGGGGAGCGCAGCATGGACACCCGGCGCAGGGACGGCGGCTCCGGGGCCGACGGCAGCACGGGCAGCGCCCCGGTGACCGCCTCCCGCAGGGGGACGGTGCGCTGCTGGGTGCGGCGTCGACCGCGGGTGCGCACCGCCCACCACAGACCCGCCGCGCCCGCCGGCACCGCCCACAGCGCCAGACTCGTGCGCCACCCGCCCGGCAGGACGGCGGCCAGCGGCTCGGAGAACCCCGCCGCCAGGGCCGCGGCCACCGAGAGCACCGCGGTGTACATCCCGGTCATCACGGATACCTGGCCGGGGAAGTCCCGTTTGACGATCACCGGCACGACGACGTTCTGCACCGCGATCCCCGCGCCCACCAGCAGGGTGCCGACCCACAGCAGGCCGGGCCCGGGCGTTGAGCGCACCAGGATCCCCGCGGCGAGCACCGCCAGCGCCGCCAGCACCGCCCGCTCCAGGCCCACGCGCTGGGCCGGCAGGGCCACCACCGGGGAGAGCACCGCGAAGGCCAGCAGGGGCAGCGCCCCGAGCAGGCCGACGCCGGCCGCGGACAGGCCGGTCGCGGCGCGCAGCGGCTCCACCACGGGCCCGACGGAGGTCAGGGCCGGGCGCAGGCAGGAGGCCACCAGCAGCACCAGCAGGCACCAGCCCCACGGGAAGGGGCGGGCGGCTCCGGACCGGGCAGCGTCGGGTCGGCTCATGCCAGGGTCGCCGGGACGACGCGCGCTGCCGGCGTCGGGACCGTTCACCCCGCCGTCGTCGGGCCGCTTCACGCCGCCATCACCGCGGCGACGACCAGCAGCAGCGCGAAGGCCAGGCTGAGGAATCCGGTCTGGCGCAGCACCGGGATCAGGGCGCGCATCTGCTGCGTCCGCAGCACGGTGCGCACCGCCGGGACGGCCAGCACCAGCGAGCACAGCACCAGCAGGACCCACGGGTTCTCCGGCACGGCGAAGACCATCACGGCGTAGGCCAGCACGATCTCCCCGGCGTACGCCAGCCGGGCCCGCGCGTCGCCCAGACGCACCGCCATCGTGCGCTTGCCGGCCACCTCATCGGTGGGGATGTCCCGGAGGTTGTTGGCCATCAGCAGCGCGCAGGCGATCAGCCCCATGGCGACGGCGGCGCACCAGGCGGTCGCGGACAGGCGGGAGGCCTGGGTGAAGGTGGTGCCCAGGGTGGCCACCAGCCCGAAGTAGATGAAGACGAACAGGTCGCCCAGCCCGAGGTACCCGTAGGGGTGCTTCCCGCCGGTGTAGCCCCAGGCGGCCAGCACCGCGGAGGCCCCGATCAGCAGGAACCACCACTGCCCCGCCAGGATGATCAGCCACAGCCCGGCGGCCCCGGCCGCGCCGAAGCACGCGAACGCCGCCAGCTTCACCTGGCGCGGGGCGGCGGCGCCGGAGCCGGTCAGGCGCAGCGGGCCCACGCGCGTCTCGTCGTCGGTGCCCTTGATGCCGTCGGAGTAGTCGTTGGCGTAGTTGACCCCCACCTGCAGGAAGAACGCGACGAGCAGCGCGAGCACCGCCGGCCCGACGTGGAGGGAGTCCATCTGCGCGGCCGCCGCGGAGCCCGCGATCACCGGCGCCACCGCCAGCGGCAGCGTCCTCAGCCGCGCCCCCTCGACCCACTGCCCCACGGTTGCCACGGCGGACGTCCTTCCCTCGATGCGCTCACGAACGGCCCCCATTGTCTCACTCGGGGCGGCGGGGGTGGTGCCTCACTCGGGACGACGGCGGGGGCGCGGCGAGGGCGCGGGCGACGGCGGCCCGGTCCGGTTTGCCGGTCGAGGTCAGCGGCAGGGCGCGCACCACCTCCAGGCGCTTCGGCACCGCGGCGGGGCCCAGGCGCTCGCGGACCGCGGCGCGCAGCCGGTCCTCCAGCTCCGCGGTCTCGCGCGCATCCGCGTTCCCGCGCGCGTCCGGGTCCTCGTGCGCATCCGCGGGGTGGGCGGGGGCGCTCGGCGTCGTGCCGGACAGGCCGGGGACGGCGACCATCGCAGCCACCGCCTGTCCCCACCGCGGGTGCGGCACCCCGACCACGAGGGCCTCGCGCACCCCCCGGACCTCCTCGAGGGCCGCGGCCACGGCACGGGCGGAGACTTTGATCCCTCCGGTGATGATCACGTCGTCGGCTCGCCCGGCCACCCTCAGGCGCTGCCCGGCGAGGTGCTCGGGGCGCGGGGCGTCGGAGTGGTCTGTGGGGCGGGATGCGGAGCGAGATCCTGTCTCGGGCCTGGGTCCGGGCCCGGGTCCGGACCCGGTGGGGGAACCACTTTCGGTTCCGGGCCGGGACCCCGCGAGAGACGTGATGTCCTCCAGGGTGCCGAGGTCGTCGGTGCGGTACCAGCGGGTGCCGTGCGCGTCCACGCGGAAGTGCTCGGTGTGGCGCGCGTGGTCCTCCAGGTAGCCCGCGGCCACGGTGGGTCCGCCGAGCCAGATCCGCCCCGGACCTCCGGCGGGGCCCTCGTCGACCGCGCTGGGGGATGATCCATCGAGCACGCCGGGGGCGGCAGAGACCGGAGTTCCGGGTGCGGAGCCTGGTCCGTGCGAGTCCGGCCCGTCTTCCGTCGCCGGGCCGCCCGCCGTCGTCGTCGGCTCGATGCGCACCTCGACCCCGGGCAGGGCGCGCCCGTCGTACACGCAGCCGCCGGCGGTCTCCGCGCTGCCGTAGGTGGTGACCACCGGCAGCCCCAGCTCCCGGATGCGCGCGCGCAGACTCGCTGAGGCCGGGGCCCCGCCGAGCAGGATCGCGCGGAAGGAGCGCAGCGCCTCGTGCAGCTGGTCGGCGGGGACGACGCCGGATTCGGCGGCCTCCAGCAGCACGTGCAGCTGGGTGGGCACCAGGGCGGTCATCCGCCGCGGGTGGGTCATGCGCTCGACGGCGGCCAGGAAGTCTCCGGCGGTGAACCCCGTCCCGGGAGCGAGGGACGCGGTGGTCACGGGGGTGGTCCCGGCCAGCATGGAGCGGGCGATCACCTGGGCCCCGGCGACGTAGTGCACGGGCAGGGCCAGCAGCCACTGCGCCCCGTCCGAGTCGGTGGTCTCGGCGGTGGCCCGCCCCGACGCCCGCAGCGACCCGGCGGTGAGGAGGGTCCGCTTGGGGGTGCCGGTGGAGCCGGAGGTGGCCACGACCAGCGCGGGAGCGTCCCGATCCGCCTCCGGCAGCGAACTCAGCCCGCGGGTCAGGGACTGCGGCGTCTGGGAACCGGGACCATCCAGCACCGGCACGCCGGGCCCAGGGGCGGGCGGTTCGGGGGCGGGGGTGAGCGCGGAGAAGTCCATGCCCACCAGGCTATCCGCGACGTTTCCGGGTGGGGCCGGTCTGGTCGGTGGCGGCCCGTTCCTGTCCGTCCGACGCCGAGACGGCGCATCCGTTCCCACCCGAGCGTCATCCCCACGCGAGTCGGCGCATCTGTTCCCAGAAACGCGGAAACCGGGTACGAGAGCGCCGCCTCGCGGGAAGGCCCAGCCTCGGTGGGTACGAGAGCGCCGGGTCGGGATCGCCGTTTCGGTTCAACTCCGCTCATTTCACACGCGAGGCGGCGCATCCGTACCCACCCCCACGCGAGGCGGCGCATTCGTTCCCGGAAACGCCGTAAGCGGGAACGGATGCGCCGCCTCGGCGATGATCTCGGGGCCTATGGGTACGAGTGCGCCGGGTCGGCGTTCAGTCCAGCCCCACCCCGACCCCGCTCAGAAGTAGTACGGGTACGCGGACCAGTCCGGGTCGCGCTTGCCGAGGAAGGCGTCGCGGCCCTCCACGGCCTCGTCGGTCATGTACGCCAGGCGGGTGGCCTCTCCGGCGAAGACCTGCTGGCCCACCATGCCGTCGTCGGGCAGGTTGAAGGCGAACTTCAGCATCCGGATGGCCTGGGGGGACTGGCGGGCGATGTCCACGGCGTACTCCAGGGCGGTCTCCTCGAGGCGGGCGTGGTCCACCACCTCGTTGACCGCGCCCATCTCCAGCATCCGCTGCGCGCTGTACTCCCGGGCCAGGAAGAAGATCTCCCGGGCGAACTTCTGCCCCACCTGCCGGGCCAGCAGGGCCGAGCCGTAGCCGGCGTCGAAGGAGCCGACGGTCGCGTCGGTCTGCTTGAACTTCCCGTGCTCCCGGGAGGCGATGGTCAGGTCGCACACCACGTGCAGGGAGTGCCCGCCGCCGGCGGCCCACCCGGAGACCACCGCGATGACCACCTTGGGCATGGTGCGGATCAGCCGCTGGACCTCCAGGATGTGCAGGCGTCCGGCGCGGGCGGGGTCGATGGTCTCGGCGGTCTCACCCTCGGCGTAGCGGTAGCCGTCCCGCCCGCGGATGCGCTGGTCCCCGCCGGAGCAGAAGGCCCACCCGCCGTCTTTGGGGGAGGGGCCGTTGCCGGTGAGCAGCACGGTGCCGACGTCGCCGGTCATCCGCGCGTGGTCCAGCACCCGGTACAGCTCGTCCACGGTGGAGGGGCGGAAGGCGTTGCGCACCTCGGGGCGGTCGAAGGCGATGCGCACGCACGGCAGGTCCCGGACCACCCGGCCGGTCTGGTCGCGCTCCACCTGGCGGTGGTAGGTGACGTCGGTGAGGTCCTCGAAGCCCTCGACGACGCGCCAGCGGGCGGGGTCGAAGGTCTCGGAGACGACGGCGGGCAGGTCGGCGGATGCTGTATCGGTCACGCCCCGATCCTAGCGGGCCGCGGCCAGCTGCCGCGCCGCAACCGGCGACCGGACCGCGGCAAGCCAGCGCCCCGCAACCGCCTACCGCCCCGCGGCCAGCTCCCGGGCCTCGTCGAACTCCCGGTCGATCCGCTCGGAGGGCTTGTGGGTGGCCAGGGAGACCACCACGCCCAGCACCAGGGCGACGGCGAAGCCGGGGACGATCTCGTACAGCCCGGTGATGCCGGTGGAGGCGGGGTCCTCCACGAGCTGCTTCCACAGGATGGTCACGGTGGCCCCGGAGATCATGGCGGTCAGCGCGCCCTCGGCGGTGAGGCGGCGCCAGTACAGGGACAGCAGAATGATCGGGCCGAAGGCGGCGCCGAAGCCGGCCCACGCGAAGGCCACCAGGTCCAGGATCGCGGAGTCGGAGTCCAGGGCGATCAGCGCGGCGATCACGGCCACGGCCAGCACGGCGGAGCGGGACATCCACAGCTGGGCCCGCGGGGAGGGCTTGCGCTTGATCAGCAGCATCGCGAGGTCCTCCACGGCGGCGGAGGAGGAGACGATCAGCTGGGAGGAGACGGTGGACATGATCGCGGCGAGCACCGCGGCCAGCACGAATCCGGCGACCAGCGGGTGGAAGAGGATCTGGGAGAGGTCCAGGAACACGGTCTCCGCGGACTTCGCGTCGGTCAGGTGCGCGTCGGGGTGGGTGGAGAAGTAGGCGATGCCGGTCAGGGCGGTGCAGATGGTGCCGGCAACGGACAGCACCATCCAACCGATGCCCACGCGCCGGGCGGCGGGGGCGTCGGCGGGGGAGCGCAGGGCCATGAAGCGCACGATGATGTGCGGCTGCCCGAAGTAGCCCAGGCCCCAAGCCAGGGAGGAGATGACGCCGATGACGGTGGCCCCGGCGGTCAGGGACAGGGCGTCCGGGTTGGCGTGGCGCACGGCGTCGAAGACCTCGGCTGGCCCGCCGAATTCGAACAGGGCGACGATCGGCACCATGATCAGGGCGATGAGCATGAGCAGGCCCTGGGCGACGTCGGTGAAGGTGGCGCCGAGGAAGCCGCCGAAGAACGTGTAGAGCACGGTGATCGCGGCGATCATGAGCATGCCCACGAGGTAGTCCCCGTTGAAGGTGGTCTGGTAGAATTTCCCGCCGGCCACCATCCCGGAGGAGACGTAGAAGATGAAGAACAGCAGGATGATCACGCCGCAGGAGATGCGCAGGATGCGGGAGGCCAGCCCGTCGGCCTTGAGCCGGTTGTCGAAGAAGGACGGGATGGTGATGGCGTTGCCGGCGACCTCGGAGTAGGCCCGCAGCCGCGGGGCGGTGTACTTCCAGTTCAGCCACGCCCCGATGGTCAGGCCGATGGCGATCCACGCGTCCACGAGCCCGGTCAGGTAGATCGCGCCGGGCAGGCCCATCACGAGCCAGCCGGACATGTCCGAGGCGCCGGCGGACAGGGCTGCGACGCCGGGGCGCAGGGAGCGCCCGCCGAGCATGTAGTCCTCGGTGTCCTTGTTCTTGGTGCTGGCCCACAGGCCGATGGCGATCATCCCGAGGAAGTAGATCCCCAGGGCGAGGTACTGGAAGGCCTGGTCTGACATGTGGGATCCCCTCATCGTCGGTGCGCTGATCGCACGGGCCACACCGTCAGTGTGACGTGCGCGTCGATGGCTCAGTATGCCAAGGGTGGTGTGAGCCACCAAATGCGCCCGGCCGGTCGGGGGAGTGGAGCGGGGCGGGGCGGGGGCGAGTCAGTCGATGCGGGGGATCTGCTGGGTGTCGATGATCTGCAGGGCCTCGGTGTGGGTGGTGATGCGCGCGGCGGAGCGGTTGGCCTTCCACGTCACCGCCGCCCCGGAGACCACGATCAGCCCGATCCCCACGTAGGCCGGCACGGAGAGCACCTGCCCCAGCATCACCAGGCCGACGACGGAGGAGACCACCGGGTCCAGGCTGAAGAACACCCCGACGACGGCGGGTCCGGTCGCGGAGGCGGCGAAGGCGTCGCAGGAGAAGGCCAGGGCCAGGCCGAAGGCGCCGATGAAGGCGGCCAGCAGCCAGTCCTGCCCGGTCATCCGGGGGATCGCGGTCGCGGTGGCCGGCAGCCACAGCAGGGCGCCGATGGTGATGGACACGGCCAGCCCGCGGATCCCCGAGGAGGCGGGGGCCCCGGAGCCGATGCGCGCGGAGAGCAGGGTGTATCCGCACATGGCGGCGGCCGCGAGGGCGGCGAAGAGGTAGCCCCACCAGTCCGTGGAGCCGAAGGTGGGTCCGGCGATCATCGCGACCCCGGCCAGGGCGCCGAGGGCGAAGATCCCGTCCTGCAGGTGGCGCACCCCGAGGATCGCGACGGTGAACGCCCCGAGGTATTCGATGGTCACGGCCACGCCCAGGGGGATGCGCTGGACCGCGAGGTAGAAGAACACGTTCATCAGGGAGGCGACCACCCCGTAGGACAGGACCGCGGTCCAGTCGCGGCGGGTGAAGCGCCAGAAGCGGGGACGGGCCACGGCCAGGAGGATCACGGCGGCGGTGAGCAGGCGCAGCCCGGACACGGTCGGCGGGGAGAAGCGCTCGAACAGGCCGGTGGCCACGGCGGTGGTCACCTGGATGCCGGTGGAGCCGATGAGCACGGCGATCAGGGCGGCGGTGCCCCGGTGCTTCTTGGGGATGCGCTCAGCAAGCTCCACAGGTGCCCTCCATCATCGGGTCCAGCACGGTCCAGGGTCGGTGGGAGATGCGGTCCGGGTCGAAGACCTCCAGCATCTGCGCGGCGGTGTGCGGCAGGCACGGGCCGTCCGGGGTGCGCAGCGGCGGCAGGGGGATGGATCCGGCGATCATCCGCCCCACCTGCTCCGGGCTGACGCCGGCCGCGCGCAGCTGGGGCAGGGTCACGGCGCCGTCGCGTTTGGCCAGGCGCTTGCCGTCCCGGTTCAGGGCCAGCGGCACGTGGGCGTATTCCACAGGGGGCAGGCCGAGCAGGTGGGCGAGGTGGGCCTGCCGGGGCGCGGAGGCCAGCAGGTCGTCCCCGCGCACCACCTGGTCCACGCCCTGGTGGGCGTCGTCCACGACGACGGCGAGGTTGTAGGCGGGGCGTCCGTCGTTGCGCACCAGCACGACGTCGTCCACCTCGCCGGTGTGCTGCCCGGCCCAGCGGTCCTGCACGGTCCACCGGGTCACCTGGGCGCGCAGGCGCAGGGCGGCGGGCCGCTGCGCTCGGCGCTGCTCGCGCTGGGCGTCGGTGAGGTTCCGGCAGGTGCCGGGGTAGGCGCCGGGGGCGCCGTGCGGGGCGGAGGAGGCCTCCTGGATCTCCCGGCGGGTGCAGTAGCACTCGTAGACCAGGCCGGCCTCGCGCAGGCGGGCGACGGCGTCGTCGTAGGCGTCCTGACGCTCCGACTGGACGAGCACGGGACCGTCCCAGTCCACGCCGAGGGCTTCCAGGTCCGCCAGCTGACGCTGGGCCGCGCCCTCCTGCACGCGGTCCAGGTCCTCGATGCGCAGGTGGAAGGCGCGCCCGGTGGTGCGGGCCATGAGCCACGCCAGCAGCGCGGTGCGCAGGTTGCCCAGGTGCAGGTCCCCGGAGGGGGAAGGGGCGTAGCGTCCGGCGCCGGGGGCGGCGGGGCTGCTCAGGGCGCGCTCGGGTGCGGTGTGATCCAGGGACATGAGACCATGGTAGCCAGGGGCATCGAGACGAGTGAGAGTGTGGAGCTGATGGATCGACGGCATGGGAAACTCACTCGTCTCTGAGGCAAGACTTTTGGAGTACCTGTGACGAATATGAATCGCCATGAAAGAAAATTCTATAATCAGGTTGATGCATTCCAAAAAATCAGCGAATTATTCAACAAATACAATGTAAGCTACTGTGATAAAGAGTTTCTTTGGTTATCTGGCTCATCGAAAATGAGGGTGTAAGTGTGGCCTGAAACCACCGGCCTCAAGCAGACTGCGTGCGATGTAGTTCGTGAGATTGCGGAAGCCCAGAGCGGAGCCGCGAAGGTGTTCGAGCCGCCCGTTGACGGCCTCCGTAGGACCGTTGCTGGTGCCAGGTCGGTCGAAGAACGCGAGAATGTCAGCGGCGCGTTGCTTCAGCGTCCGGCCGAGCTTGCGCAGCTCGACGAGCGGGGTCGGGACCCCGCTGGCGAGTGAGTCGATGAGCTGCTGCATGGCGAACCTCCCCAGACCCCGGTCGGGTTCCCGATATGCGGTGACCATCCGCTGGTAGATGCCCCAGGTCGCCTCGACCTCGGCATGTCGCTCATCGGCGAACAGCGCTTCAAGGCGGGCTTGTTGCTTCTCGGTGAGCAAGCCGGCACCGGTGTGCAGGGTACGACGCGCCGTGTAGAGCGGATCATTCTTCCTCCCGCGCCGCCCGAACGCATCGCGCTGGACGCGGCGGCGGCACCCATCGAGCGCGTCACCGGCCAGCCTCACGACGTGGAAGGGATCCATCACCGTCACCGCCGCAGGCAGCTCTTCGACGGAGGCGGTTTTGAACCCGGTGAACCCGTCCATCGCGACGATTTCGACACC